>NZ_JBBIAA010000025.1:0-40743 GCF_037482545.1 Pseudokineococcus basanitobsidens
GGCCGGGCGGGGCCCTGCCCCGCGAGTAGTCGTCGAAGTGCGGAGAGGCACGCCCTCCCGCGCGAATCGGCGCCGCCGTGCGCGCAGGGGTGGGCTCAGTCCAGCTCGGTCGGCAGGGACGGGTCGCGGTGGTGCGCCAGGCACCGCTCGAGCTCCCAGCGGGTGGTCCGGCCCTGGCTGAGCTCGGGGAGCTCGTCGAGGCCGAACCAGCCGATCTCCAGGGTCTCCAGCTCGTCCGGCGGGCGGACGTCGCCGGTCGCGCGGCAGAGGAAGAAGAGCTTGACGACGTCGACGCTCATCGACGGCCGGTGGCCACGGGTCTCGCGGTCCCAGCACCCGACGAGCCCGACCACCTCGGCGGCGTGGCCGGTCTCCTCCCGGACCTCCCGCAGCACGGCCGACGAGGGCGTGTCGCCGGGGTCCGCCCAGCCGCCGGGCGCGGACCAGCGTCCGTCCGTGCGCTCGCGCATGAGCAGCACCCGCTCGTCCTCGTCGACGAGGACGCCGCGGACGTCGACCTTCGGCGTCGCGTAGCCGGTGTCGCGGCGCTCCAGCTCGAGCGAGAGCTCGGCCGCGCCGTCGCCGGGCAGCCCGGACAGCACCGCCATGAGCTCGGCCGCCAGCGCGCGCGCCGTCTCGAAGCGCTCGCGGTCGTAGTCGGTCGGCGTGTAGGCCAGGCCGCTCTGCGCCAGCGCCGCCAGGCGCACGGCCACCGCACGGACGCGCTCCGCCGGAGCGGGGGCCCCGGCGCCGGCGTCGGACGCGGCGTCCAACGCGGCGTCGGCGTCGGCGTCGGGCACAGCGCTCACGGCACCACCACGCCGCGGCCGGTGAGCGTGCCCTCGTGCAGACGCTGGTACGCCGTCGGGGCCTCGTCGAGCGTGAAGGTCTCGGTCTCCACGGCGACCTGGCCGCGCTGCGCGAGCTCGACCACCTCGAGCAGCTCCTGCCGGTACCCCCAGTACGGCACCAGGACGCTGACCTCGTACGGCACCCGCCCGAAGCCGACCGCCATCGACGGGGCCCCCGGACCGATCCCCACGACGGTGAGGTCCCCGCCCACGCGGACGAGCTGCGGCGCGAGGTCGAGCGTCGCCTGCAGGCCCACGAAGTCCAGGACGACGTCGGCGCCCCGGCCGCCGGTGAGCTCACGGACCGCGCCCACCGCGTCCGGGGAGGAGGTGAGCGCCTCGTCCGCCCCGACCCGGCGCGCCAGGTCCAGCTTCGCGTCGCCGACGTCGAGCGCGACGACGCGTGCCCCCGTGAGCACCTTGAGGAGCTGGACGCCGACGTGGCCCAGGCCGCCGACGCCGATGACGACGGCCGTCGAGCCCGCGCCGAGCTTCGGCAGCGACCGCGAGACGGCGTGGTACGGCGTGAGGCCCGCGTCGGTCAGCGGCGCCGCCGCGACCGGGTCGAGGTCGCCGATCGGGACGAGGTGGCGGGCGTCGTCGACGAGCATCTGCTCGGCCATCGCGCCGGGGGCACCGAGCCCCGGAGGGGCGATGCCGAGCTCGGCCGCCCGCTCGCAGTAGTTCTCCTGACCGGCGGAGCAGCGCACGCAGCGCCCGCAGCCCCAGGGCCCGTAGACGACGACGCTGTCGCCGACGTCCACGCCGCTCACGCCCTCGCCGAGCGCGGCGACGCGACCGGCGCCCTCGTGGCCCAGGGTCAGCGGCAGCCCGTAGACGTACTCCTCCTCGGGCAGGCCCATCACGTGGTCGTCGGAGTGGCACAGGCCCGCCGCCGTCACGTCGAGGAGCACCTGGCCCGGCCCGGGCGACAGGTCCTCGACCTCCACCACCTCGGGCCGACCGCCGATCTCCCGGTACTGCACCGCCCTCATGGCCGCCGTCCTCTCCGTCGTCGTCGGTGCGGGGCCGCCGTCCGTGGACCTCGCGCCCGCCCGACGCTATGCCGAGGGGCGCGTCCCCGCCGTGCGGCACCGGGTGTGACGATGAACCCGTGGGACGACGCGCCGCGGGGGCGGCTCTGGCGGCGCTGGTCGGGCTGGTCCCCGCGTCGGCGGCGGCGGCATCGACGCCGTCCCTGCCCTCGCCGTCCCTGCCCTCCCCGTCCCTGCCCTCCCCGTCCGGGTCCTCGACGCCCTCCCCGAGCGCCTCCGGCGAGCCGGCCGAGGACGCCCCCGAGGTCGACGTCGAGACGTCCACCGTGCCCGTCGGCGCCGAGCCGAGCGCCCCCGACGACGACGTCGCGCTCGACGTCGCCGTCTACCGCACCCCGGGCGGCGGCACCGACCGGCGGCCGGCGGTGCTGCTCGCCCACGGCTTCCTCAGCACGCGCGAGGACCGCGACGCCCAGGCGCGCGACCTCGCCGCGGACGGCTTCGTCGTCCTCACCTGGACGGCGCGCGGCTTCGGCGACTCCGGCGGGCTCGTGCACCTGGACGCCCCGGACTTCGAGGTCGCCGACGCGAGCGCGCTCGTCGACGTCCTCGCGGGGCGCGACGACGTGCTGCTGGACGCCACGGGCGACCCGCGCGTGGGGCTCGTCGGCGCGTCCTACGGCGGTGCGCTGGGCCTGCTCCTGGCGGGGACCGACGACCGCGTCGACGCCGTCGCCGCCTCCGTCACCTGGCACGACCTCGCCGACGCGCTCGCGCCGTCCCCGGTGCTGGACCCCGACGCCCGGACCCCCGCCGCCGTCACCGACCGGGACCCCGGCGTGCTCAAGCGTGCGTGGCTCACCCAGCTCGTCGCGGCCACCGGCGCGCTGCCCGTCGGCAGCGGACCGGGGTCCTGCGGCCGCCTGGCCCCGGACCTGTGCGCCGGCTACCAGGACGCCACCGAGAGCGGTCGGCTCGGGGACGACCTGACGTCGCTGCTGCGTGCCTCGAGCCCCGCGACCGTCCTGGACGCGGTCGACGTGCCCGTGCTGCTCGCCCAGGGGCAGCAGGACAGCCTGTTCCCGCTCACCGAGGCCGACGCGACGGCCCGGGCGCTGCTCGACCAGGGTGTCGACGTCCGCGTCCGCTGGGTCGAGGGAGGGCACGACGGCGGCCTCAGCCGCGACGGCTTCGGGTCGGCCGACGGCGACGTCCCGCCCTTCCTGGCCGGCGCGCTCTCCTCGGCGGACGGCTCCGGCGTCCCGCCGACGACGGACGTCCCGGCCTTCGCCGCCGACCTGCCCGGCGGCGGTCAGGACCTCGAGGCCGCCCTGGAGGAGGTGCAGCAGTCGCCGGGCGCCCCGCCGGTCGCGGGTCCCGAGCAGCCCGAGGAGCGCGACGTCCTCGAGCTGGCGGCCTACCCGGGCACCGCCGGGAGCGACCCGCTCGAGGTCCGCGACGTGCCGCTGCTCGGCGACCCCCAGCAGGTGCTGTCCCCGACGGGCGGCACCCCGTCGTCCCTGACGTCGCTGCCGGGCGTCGGCGCCCTCGGCGGCGCCGCCGGGGGGCTCGCCTCGGCGCTCGCCGTCCTGCCGGGCCAGAGCGCGACGTTCGACTCCCCGCCGCTGGAGGAAGACGTCCTCGTCAGCGGTGCACCCTCGGTGCGCCTCGTCGTCACCTCGACGGCGCAGGACGCGACCTTCTTCGCGAGCCTGCTCGAGGTCGACGAGACGGGCGGTGCCGAGCTGCCGCGCGGGCTCGTCTCCCCGGTGCGGCTCACCGGGCTGACGCCGGGCGAGCCGACGCGCGTCGACGTGGCGCTGCCGGCCGTCGTCCACCGCTACGCGAGCGGCAGCACGCTGCGGCTCGCGGTGTCCAGCACCGACCAGGCCTACGCCGTCCCGGACGACGGCCGCGTCTACGGCGTCGCCCTGGCCACCGAGGACGCCGACCCGGCCGTCGCGCTCCCGGTCGCCCCGGTCGACGAGGTCGTCACCGTCTCGGCGGGGACGGCGGCGGGCGTCGACGTGCCCTGGGGCCTGGTGGTCGCGCTGGCCGTCGTCCTGCTGCTGTCCGCGCTGCTCGGCCCGGTCGGCCGCCGCCTCGAGCGGCGCGGCGCCCGGCCCGCCACCGTCCCGGCGCTCGGCGGCGGCGTCCTCGCCGGGGCCGCCTCGCTCGAGGGCGACGGGCCGCCGCCGCCGCTCGTGGTCGACGGGCTCGCGCTCGTGTACGCCAACGGGCTGCGCGCCGTCGACGGCGTGAGCTTCACCGTCGGCCGCGGCCAGGTCGTCGGCCTGCTCGGGCCCAACGGTGCCGGCAAGACCTCGGCGCTGCGGATGGTGCTCGGCCTCGTGCACCCCACCGAGGGCCGCACGCTCGTCCTCGGCCACCCGGTCGTCCCGGGCGCCGAGGTGCTGTCCCAGGTCGGGGCCTTCGTCGAGGGCCCGGGCCTGCTCCCGCACGTCTCCGGCATCACGAACCTGCGCCTGGCCTGGCAGGCGACCGGCCGTCCCCTCGAGGACGCACGGATCGACGAGGTGCTCGAGATCGCCGCCCTCGGCGACGCCGTCCACCGCCCGGTCCGCGGCTACAGCCAGGGCATGCGCGCCCGCATCGCCATCGCCCAGGCGATGCTCGGCCTGCCCGACCTCCTCGTGCTCGACGAGCCGACCAACGGCCTCGACCCGCCGCAGATCCGGGCGCTGCGCGACGTCCTGCGCTCCTACGCCTCGTCCGGCCGTGCGGTCCTCGTCTCCAGCCACCTGCTGGCGGAGGTCGAGATGACCTGCACGCACGCCGTCATCATGCGGCGCGGGCAGGTGGTCGCCGGCGGGTCCGTGGAGGAGCTGACCAGCGGCGCCGGCGGGCACGGCGGGACCTCGGTCGTCGTGGACGACGTCGCCGCGGCGCGGGCGGCGCTCGCCGCCCTGCCGGGCGCCCGCGTCGACGAGGGGCGCGGCGACCCCGGCCCCGGCGTCGCAGGTGCCGGCGTCGGAGGTGCGGGCGGCGCGTCGCAGGGACCGGACGACGGGGAGCTGCTCGTCTCGGGCGTCGAGCCCGAGGACGTGGTGCGCGCGCTCGTGGGGGCCCGCGTGGGCGTGCACCGGGTCGCCCCGCGGCGCCGGCTGGAGGAGGTCTTCCTGGAGGTGACGGGCACGTGAGCGCGGAGGGCACCACGTCGGCGCAGGAGCCGCCCCGCGGGGAGGCGCACCCGAGCGGGACGGACGAGCTGGCGCGGGCGCTGGACGAGGGCGGCGCCCCCGACGAGGTCGCCGCCCCGGACGGGCGGTGGGCGCCGGCCGGCACCGGGGCGGCGGAGGGCTTCGCCGCCCGTCGCACCCTCACGGTGCGCGCGGAGGCGGCGCGGCAGGTCACGCGGCGGCGGACCCTCGTGACGGCGGTCCTGCTCGCGGCGCTGCCGCTGATCCTCGTGGGCGCCTTCGCCCTCGGCAGCGAGGAGGACACGGGCGCACCGGACTTCGTGGCGCTGGCCACCGAGAGCGGCGCGAACCTCGCGCTCTTCACCCTCTTCGCCGCCACGGGGTTCCTGGTCCCCCTCGTCGTGTCGCTGCTGTGCGGGGACCCGCTGTCCTCCGAGGCGAGCTGGTCGAGCCTGCGCTACCTGCTCGTGTCGCCGGTCCCGCGCGGGAGGCTGCTGCGCAGCAAGCTCGTCGTCGCCCTCCTCTCCTCGGTGGTGGCGGTCGCCGAGCTCATGGTCGTCGCGTACCTGGTCGGGACGCTCGCGTACGGCACCGACCCCCTGACCTCCCCGGGCGGGGAGACGTTCACGACGGGCGGCGGGGTGTGGCGGCTCGCCGTCGCCACCGCGTACGTCCTGCTCGGGACCCTCGCCTTCGGCGGCTTCGCCTTCTTCGTCGGGACCCGCACCGACGCCCCCCTCGCGGCGGTCGGCAGCGCCGTGCTCCTCGTCGTCGTCTCGACGGTGCTCGACCAGATCGACGCCCTCGGCGACCTGCGGGAGGTGCTGCCGACGCACTACCAGTACTCCTGGGTGGGCCTGCTCCAGGCCGAGCCCGCCTGGGACGACCTGCTCGCCGGGAGCCTGTGGGCGCTGCTGTGGGCGGTCGTCGCGGTCCGGCTCGGGTTCTGGTCCTTCCGCCGCAAGGACGTCCTGAGCTGAGCCCCGACGTCGGCCCCCGGTGCCACGATCACCGCCGTGGAGAGCTCGACGGGCCGCCGGACGACGACAGGGACGACGGCGGCGACGACGCCGGGGCCGACGACGGAGGAGCGGCTCGTCGCGCGAGCGGTGGCGCCGCAGGAGGCGGACGACGCGGGGCTGCGGAGGGACCTCCTCGCCACCTGGGTCGACGTCTCCGAGGCCGGGGGCGCGGTCGGCTTCGTCCCGCCCGTGGACCCGGCGGCGGTGGCGTCGGCGCTCGACCACCTGCTGGACCGGGTGCGCAGCGGCACCGACGTGCTCGTCGTCCTGCAGGAGGAGCCGTCCGGGCGGGTCGTGGGCCTGGGCGTGCTGGTGCGCGGGACCGTCGCGCTGACGGCGCACTGGCGGACGGTGCGGCGGCTCATGGTGCGGCCCGAGCGGCAGGGCCGGGGCGCTGGCCGACTGCTGCTCGAGGGCGTGCACGACGCCGCGCGCGACCTGGGCCTCGAGCAGCTCGCCCTCACCGTCCGGGGCGGGCAGGGCCTCGAGCCCTTCTACGAGCGGCTCGGGTACGTCGAGTGCGGCCGGATGCCCGGAGCCCTGCGGATCGCGCCGGGCGACGACCGCGACGAGGTGCAGATGGTGCGGCGGCTCTGACGGGTCCGCCGCGGGCCGTCAGCCCCCGATCGGGTCCCGGCCCTGCGTGACGCCGAGGTGCAGGTGGTCGGCGTGCAGGTCGTCGCTGAAGTACCCGCCGGTCTGCCCCTCCTGCCGCGGGCCGTCGAGGTCGACCGGCCCGCCCACCTCGGTCGCGCCCGCGGCCCCGGCCGTGCGCAGGGCCTGGACGACGACGTCGCGGGAGGCCGGGTCCACGACGGGCCGGCCGTCCACCCGCCACACGTCGACGGCGCGCCCGCGCGAGTGGTTGGACGTCCGGTCGGTCCCGAAGACCTCGACCGGGTGACCCGTGCGCACGACCGACACGTCGAGCACGTGGTCGCGGGCGACCCCGAGGAGCACGCGCAGGACGGCGTCGTCGACGAGGCCGCTGCGGACGTCGGCGGCCGCGGCGTCCGGCAGCCGCACGTGCGGCGACGCCAGCACCTCCTCGACGAGCGGGCGCGCCCCCGAGGGGGCGGGGCGGGCGTCGGCGGGCCGCACGCCGGTCACCCGCCAGCGGCCGTCGGGCGACGGGGCCGTGCGGACGTCGAGGGTGGTCCCACGGCGCACGAGCCCCCCGTCGGCGCTGCGCAGCCGTTGCTCGACGACGACCATGACGCTCGCGGCGTCCTCCGTCAGGCCGCCGTACTGCGGGTAGACGACCTCCGCCGCGGCCGCCGTCGCCCCCGCGTCGGCGAGCGGCTCCAGCGCGGCGGCGAGCGCCGACGCGTCGACCCCCTCGCCGAGGAGGCCGGCGACCGCCGAGCGCTCGACGAGGGCGGCGGCGGCCCCGTCCCCGGCGGAGCCCCAGGAGCCGGCGCCCTCGACGAACCTCGCCGCGGCGGTCTTGACCTCCGGCCGCACCTCGCCGGGGCCGGCCGTCCACGGCTCGGGCGTCGGCAGCGGTGCGGGCGCGGGGCCGGGCGCCGGTGCGGTGGGCGGAGGCGTCGGGGAGGACGACGCCACCGGACCTCCGGACGACGTCGCGGGACCCGCGGACGGCGTCGCGGGCGCCGAGGTCTGCGCGCCCGAGGGGTCGCTGCAGCCGGTGACCACCGCCAGCACGACCAGCGCCGTCCCCGTCGTCCGCGCGCGGGCACGGCGTCGACCGCCCGACGACGACGGCGCGGCGCGCGCCCGCGGGGCGCCCGGGCTCACGCGGCGGCGGGGCGGTGCTCCACCGGCTGCTGCACCGGCTCCTGCACCGACTGCTGCACCGGCTCCTGCACCGACTGCTGGGACGCACGACGCGGCCGGGGCGGTGCCGGGGCGGCGACCTCGGGCCCGCCGGCCAGGGCGCACCGGTAGGTGAGCACGACGACGCCGTCCCGGTCGGCCCGCTCGCGCACGCGCTCCCAGCCGAGCCGCTCGTAGAAGGCCGCGGCGCCGCTGTCGGCCCGCGTCACGAGCTCGGCGACCTCGGTCCCGGCGCCGCGGGCGGCGTCCGCGAAGGCCGCGAGGAGGGCCTCGCCGACCCCGGCCCCCCGGGCGGCGGGGGCGACCACGACCGCGGCGACGACCGCGACGGCGCCCTCGGCCGCACCGGCGTCGTCCGCGGTGCCGGGGGAGTCGCGGCCCAGGAGCCTGCGTGCGTAGGGCCGCAGCCGGGTGCGGGCGAAGCGGGCGGCGGTGCGCGGGCGGCGGAGCAGCGCGAGCGCGGCCGCGAGGGCGAGCGGCCCGCGGTGGTGGGCGACGACCTCGCGCACGTGGGCGACCTGGTCCGTGGCGCCCACGAGGAAGCCCACGGGGACCCGTCCCCGCGCGCCGGCGTCGAGCTCCGCGACGAGCGCGACCCCGTGGCGGCCACCGAGGTGCGTCGCGTGCCACCGCCGGACGAAGCGGGTGCCCAGGCTCGGGAAGAAGCCGTGCGGCAGGTGGAGCACCTGCCAGCGGGCCGTGCGCGGGAGGTCGGAGGCCGTGGCCGGTCGGACGACGACCGAGGACGCCGACCGCGGCCGCGAGACGGCCTCCTGCCGGGAGGACGGGGTCACGACCGCACTCCTTCTCTCGACGGGCAGTGGCGCCGGGTGACGCCCTGTCACATCATCGGCGGCCGTCCCTCGAACGGGTGGTGCGACACGCAGGCCCCGCCACCCCGGCCGCCGGCGCGCGGGGGGCCGCCCGGAGGCCTGCGCGCGGAGCGGTCCCGGACGCGGACGACGCCCGCCCCTCGGGGGGCGGGCGTCGTCGAGGCGCGGTCCGGCCGTCGTGGCCGGGGGCGGGCTCAGCTCTTGGCGGCGGCCTTGAGCTTGCTGCCGGCCTTGATGCTGACGCCGGTGGTGGCGGCGATCTCGATGGACTCGCCGGTGCGGGGGTTGCGGCCCTGGCGGGCGGCGCGCTCGACGGTCTCGACGCTCATGAGGCCCTGGATCGTGACGCTGTCACCGCTGGAGACGGCGTCGGTGAGGACGTCGGCGAAGCCGCCGAGGACCTTGTCGACGTCGCCCTTGGACACGTCGCCGTCGAGCTTGTCGGCGATCTTCTGGACGAGCTCGTTGCGGTTGATGGACACGCGGGACCTCCAGGTCGGGCCGGTGGGCCGGCCGGTCTCTCGGCGCCCGCCGGGAGCGGGGCGCCTCGTCGGGTGGTGTCGTTCGGTGCGGTGGTGCCGGTCGAGCTGGGTCGTCGGGGAGGCCCCGTCGACCCGGTGCACGCTGAGTGCTCGGCGACGACCCTACGCGCTGCCGGGGCGCCGGGGGCGGACGCGGTCCGTGCCGCCGGGCGCGTCGTCAGGCGCCGGTGCCCGCCAGGGTGGCCACCATGACCGCCTCGATGGTGTGCCGGCGGTTCTCCGCCTGGTCCCACACGACCGACGCGGGGCCGCGGAACACCTCGTCGGTCACCTCCATCTCCGTCAGGCCGTGGCGGGCGTGGACGGCGCGGCCGAGCGACGTGCCGAGGTCGTGGAAGGCGGGCAGGCAGTGCATGAAGCGGACGTCCTCGACGCCCGTCGCGGCGAGCACGCCGGCGTCGACGCGGTACGGCACGAGCAGGGGGATGCGCTCGTCCCACGCGCTCTCGGGCTCGCCGAGCGAGACCCACACGTCGGTGTGGACGAAGTCGGCGCCCTGCACGCCGGCGGAGACGTCGTCGGTGACGGTGAGGCGCGCGCCGGTGGCGCGCGCGGTCTCCCGGACGGCCGCGAGGACCTCCGCGGACGGCTGGAGCGGCTCGGGGGCCACCACGCGCGCGTCCATGCCCGTGAGCGCCGCCATCGCGAGCAGGGACGCCGCGACGTTGCCGCGCCCGTCGCCGAGGAAGGCGAAGGACGTCTCGGCCAGCGGCCGGGGCGAGTGCTCGGCCATCGTCAGCGCGTCGCACAGCGACTGGGTCGGGTGCCACTCGTCCGTCAAGCCGTTCCAGACGGGCACCCCGGAGACCTCCGCGAGCAGCTCGACGGTGGCCTGCGCGGCCCCGCGGTACTCGATGCCGTCGTAGAGCCGCCCGAGCACGCGACCCGTGTCCTCCACCGACTCCTTGTGGCCGAGGTGCGAGCCGGCCGGGTCGAGGTAGGTCGTGGTCGCGCCCTGCCCCGCGGCGGCGAGCTCGAAGGCCGCGCGGGTGCGGGTGCTCGTCTTCTCGAAGAGCAGGGCGACGGCGCGCCCCTCGAGCCGCCGGCGCGAGGTGCCGGCGCGGTGCTCGGCCTTGAGGCGCGCGGCGAGGTCGAGCAACGCGGACCACTCCTGCGGGGAGTGGTCCAGCTCCCGCAGGAAGCTGCGTCCTCGCAGGTCGACGTCGCGGTGCGGGTCGGCGTGGCCCGGGGCGGAGGTGGTCGTGTCGCTCACCGGCCCGATCCTGCCGTGGTCCCCGTCGCGTCGAGGACCACGGGCACCGGCGCGGCGCCGGTCGTGGTGGTTCCCGCGCCCGTCAGGAGCGGACGTCGACCGGCTCGCACTCCTCGCACGTGACGAACCCCTCCGAGGCGAGCCAGTCGCGGGCGACGAGGGCCGGGTCCTCCCCGTCGACGTCCACGCGGCGGTTCAGCTCGATGAGGACGTCGTTGCTGAGGGCCTGGCTGATCGGCTGGAGGACGTCCGCCAGCTCGGGGTGCGCGTCCAGCGTCTCGGTGTGGAAGACGAGGGCGGCGTTGTAGGCGGGGAAGAAGTCGCGGTCGTCCTCGAGGACCGTGAGGTCGAGGGCGGCGATGCGGCCGTCGGTCGTGAAGACCTCGCCGAAGCTGCAGCTGCCTGCTGCCGTCTCGGAGTAGACGACGCCGAGGTCGTAGATGCCCACCTGGTCGGCCGGCACGCCCTCGGGGGAGCCGAGCGGCAGGTCGTAGGCCTCGAGCAGCGGCTCGAAGCCGTCGGAGCGGCTGCGGAACTCCGGCTCCAGGCAGAAGGTGCGGTCCTCGACGGGCACCTCGGCGATCTGCGAGGTCGTCGTGATGCCCAGCTCGGCAGCGGTGCCCGGTCCCATGGCGAACGCGTAGGCGTTCTCCATCGGCGACGGCGGCAGCCAGGTCAGGCCGTTCTCCACGTCGAGGTCGCGGACGGCCTCGTACTGCTCCTGGGGGTCGGGGATGGTCTCCGTCTGCCCCAGGTAGGTGAGCCATGCCGTCCCCGTGTACTCGAACTGGACGTCGCTGCCGCCCTCCACGAGCGAGCTGCGGGCGGAGACGCTGCTGGGGATGCCGGACCGGTCGACGACGTCGGCGCCGGCCACGTCGAGCGCGATGGCCAGCATCTTCGTGAGGATCAGCTGCTCGGTGAAGCTCTTGCCGGCGACGATGACCTCGACGTCCTCCAGCGACGGCACCACCTCGATGGAGCCCGGCTCGGCGGCGGGGATGAACTGGTTGGCGCCCTGCAGGCCGCAGGACGCCGTCGACGTGACGAGCGCGGCGGCGACGGCGCTCGCGGCGAGGGTGCGGCGGGAGATGCGCATGGGTGCCTTCCGGGCGTGGCCGCGGGGGCGGCCGAGCGGTGGAGCGAGGAGCGGGACCGTGCGGGCCAGACGGGCGGACACGTCGGGCGGAGGCGTCGGGCGGGGCTCAGAGCCCCTTCGGGCGGGCGACCTCCTCGACGACGCGTCCCAGCCAGTCCACGAGCAGGGCCAGCAGGGCGACGAGCAGGGCGCCGGAGGCCAGCAGGAGGGGGTCGTCGAGCGTGATGCCCGTGGTGATGAGCTCGCCGAGGCCGCCGCCGTTGATGAAGGCGGCGAGCGTCGCGGTGCCCGTGACGAGGACGAGCGCCGTCCGGACCCCGGAGAGCATGACCGGCACGGCCAGCGGCAGCTCGACGCGGACGAGCACGGCGGCGGAGCTCATGCCCATGCCGCGGCCCGCCTCCACCAGCCGCTGGTCGACGCCGCGCAGGCCCGTGATGGTCCCGGCGAGGACGGGCAGCACGCCGTAGGCGACGAGGGAGACGACGGCGGTCCGGAAGTCCGCGCCGAGCCAGATGGCGAGCAGCACGATGAGACCGATGGCGGGGGCGGCCTGGCCGAAGTTCGCCACGAGGACGACCGGTCCGGCGGCGCCGCGGGCCCCGGGCCGGGTGAGCAGCACCCCGAGCGGGATGCCGATGACGAGGACGACCAGGGAGGCCGCCACCGTGAGCGAGAGGTGCTCGCCCGTCAGCGACAGGACGGATCCCGGCGTGAGCAGCGGCGCGGCCGTGCCGCTCACCTCGGTGAGGTTGAGCCACAGGGCGTAGAGACCGAGGACGGCCAGCACCACCAGCGGTTGCACCACGAGCCTGGCGTGCTCGCGCAGCACGCCGCGGCGGCGCTCCGGCTCCTCGGACCCGGCGGGGGTCCCGGCCTCCTGCACGCCGGGCGCCTCGCGCTCGGCGCGTCCCTCACGGGTCTCGTCGGCGAGGTCCTGCGCCGGGCGGCCGTCCCCACCGCCGGGGCTGGTCGTCGTCGTGCTCACGCGGCACCCTCCTCGACCGGGCGGGTGTCCTCGAGGGCGCGGGCGGTGTCGTCGTCGTTGCCGGCGACGGGCGTGGCCTCGCGGCTCTCCCGGCGGCGCGAGGTCTGCACGGCCTCGATGGCCGTCTGGACGAAGAGCACGCCCTCGTAGCCGTCCCGGCGGCCGGTGACGACCACGCCGCCGTAGCTGGAGCCGAGCATGGCGTCCAGGGCGTCGTTGAGCGTCGAGCGCCGGCCCACGGTGGGAAGGTCGTCGGCCCGGTCGCCGACCCGCTCGCCCTCCTCCTCCAGCTGGCGCACCCACACCCACCGGAGGGGACGGTTCCGGTCGTCGAGCACGACGGCCGCGGCGTCCTGGGCCGCGCGGGCCCGCGCGGCCACGTCGGCGACCGGCTCGCCGACCCGTGCGGTCGTCGTCTGCTCGAGGCCGTCGAGGTCGTCCACGCGGACGAGCGTCAGCGCCTTCAGCGCCGCCCCCGAGCCCACGAAGTCGCCGACGAAGCTGTCGGCCGGGTGCGAGAGGACCTCGGCCGGCGTGTCGTACTGCACGACCCGTGCGCCCTCGCCGAGCACGACGATGCGGTCGCCGAGCTTGACGGCCTCGTCGAAGTCGTGCGTGACGCACACGATCGTCTTGTGCAGCTCGTCCTGGATGCTGAGCAGCTCGTCCTGCAGGCGCTGCCGGGTGATGGGGTCCACGGCGCCGAAGGGCTCGTCCATGAGCAGCACCGGCGGGTCGGCCGCGAGCGCCCGGGCGACGCCGACGCGCTGCTGCTGGCCGCCGGACAGCTCCCGGGGGAAGCGGTCGCGGTAGCGCCTCGGGTCCAGGCCGACGAGCTCGAGCAGCTCGTCCGTGCGCTCGGCGATGCGCCTGCGGTCCCAGCCGAGCATGCCGGGGACGATGCCCACGTTCTTGGCGACGCTCATGTGCGGGAAGAGGCCGCCCGCCTGGATGACGTAGCCGATCTCCCGGCGCAGCTCGTCGCCGTCGAGGGACAGGACGTCACGCCCGCCGATGGTGATGGTGCCGCTCGTCGGCTCGATGAGCCGGTTGATCATCTTGAGCGTCGTCGTCTTCCCGCAGCCCGAGGGGCCGACGAGCATGACGATCTCCCCGGCCGGGACCTGCAGGCTGATGCTGTCGACGGCCGGGGCGCCCTGGCCCGGGTACGCCTTCGTGACGCCCACGAGGTCGATGGCGGCGCCGCTGACGCCCTCGCCACCGCTCGCGAGCGAGCCGGGGGAGGGAGCGGTCTGGGTCGCGGAGCGGTCAGGCACGGATCCCCCTGGGGGTGGTCAGCCGTCCGAGCAGGACGAGCAGCAGGTCGAGGACGAGGGCGAGCACGACCACCAGGAGCGTCCCGGTGAGCGCGGACTCGAGGGCGTTCGCGCCGCCGAGCCGGGTCAGGCCGGTGAAGATGAGGCCGCCGAGGCCGGGGCCGGTGACGTAGGCCGCGATCGCCGCGATGCCCATGGTCATCTGGGCCGAGACCCGGACGCCGGAGAGGATCACGGGCCAGGCCAGGGGCAGCTGCACGCGCAGGAGGCGGCGCGAGCGGCCCATGCCGAGGCCCTGCGCCGCCTCGAGGAGCTGGCCGTCCACGCCGGAGAGGCCGACGACCGCGTTCCGCCAGACGACGAGCAGGGCGTAGAAGGTGACGGACACGACCGCGGCGGTGATGCCCTGCCCGGTGGCGCCGTACACGAGGGCGATGACGGCCAGCGCGGGCAGCGTCAGGCCGATCGAGGAGACGGTCGAGGCCAGGCCGCGCGCCCAGGCGCGGCGGTGGCAGACCACGCCCAGCGCGGTCCCGAGCACGGTCGCCAGGAGGACGCACTGCACCACCAGGCTGACGTGCTGGAAGCCCTGGAAGGCGATCTGCTCGCGGCGCTCGACCACGAAGTCCCACAGGTCCATGGGGCGGGACGCTAGGCGGAGCCCTCGTGCCCGGCGAACCAGCCCGCGTCCGGGCGGCCCGCTCTGGCGCCGAGACCTGTTGTGCCGCAGCGGTTCAGGCGGTCACGTCACGATGTGGTCACTGCGCCGGCCCGGGATCAGGCGGAGGGGGCGCGAGCCGCCTCGGCGGCGGCCTCGAGGCCGCCGAGCGCGAGCACCTGCTCGGCGACCTCCGCCACCTTGCGTCGCGCCGAGCGCGACGCCCGGCGGAGCTCGCCGAAGGCGTCGGTGGCGTCGACCTGGCGCTGCGCCATGAGGTAGCCGACCGCCCGCTCGACGACGACGCGGTGGTCGAGGGCGTGCTGGAGCTGCTCGGCGAGCCGTGAGGAGCCCTCGGCCGCCGCGGCGGTGCGCAGCAGGCCGGCGGCCAGGCGCGCCGAGGACTCGAGGACCTCGAGCTGCGCGGGGCTCCACTCACCCGTCTCCTCGCGGACGGCGACGAGGCAGCCGACCGGGCCGCCCGCCACCGCGACCGGGACGGTGGCGACGGCGCGCGGCGCGCCACCCCTCGGGGCGGGGGTGCTCCCGTCCGGGCCGCGCCCGGAGTCGCGGCGCAGGACGTCCCCCTCGGACCCGACGTCGCGCCCGGCGCCGTCGGCACGCAGCGCCGGGCCGAGCGAGGGCCAGCGCGGGTCGACGAGGACGTCGGAGGTCGCGCGCGGCGAGCCGAGCACCTGGGCGTCCGTCGCGGGCCCGGACACGACCTCGTCCTCCGCCTCCTCCAGCGTCCGGGACGCGGAGCCCGTCCAGGCGACGCAGGCGAGCCGGCCCCCGGCGTCGCGGAGCATCAGCCCGGCCGAGGCCAGGGGGAGGGCGGAGGAGAGGGCCGAGAGCACCTCCGCGAGGGAGTCGGCGGCGGAGGAGCCGAGCGCCGGGGAGCCGTCCAGCTCCTGCAGGCGGGAGAGCCCGGCACGGAGGGCCTCGGGGTCGACGTCGGTCATCCACCCATGGTGACAAGGACGGGGGGCCCGCGCCCGTCGGCGCCACCCCCGTCCACCGTCCGCCGTTCCGGCCGCGGGGCGGCGGGCTCAGGCGGGCAGCGGCGTCCCGGCGCGCAACTCGGCCACGAGGGCGTCGACGACGGCGACGAGGTCCCCGCCGCTGCGGGCGGCGACGGCGCGCTGGCGCTGGTAGCCGGCGCCGCGGCGGGGGATCAGCTCGACGGCGGCGAGGGCGTCGGTGCACCCGAGGTCGCGGGCCACGGGCTGCAGGTCCTCGAGCAGGTCTGCCAGGTCGTCGGTCACCAGGCGCTCGCGCCCGGCTGCGTCCAGCACGACCTCGGCGTCCAGGCCGTAGCGCGCGGCACGCCACTTGTTCTCCTGCACGTGCCACGGCGGCATCGAGGGCAGGTGCTCGCCGGCGGTGAGCCGGCGGTCGAGGTCGACCACGAGGCAGTGCACGAGCGCCGTGACCGCGCGCAGCTCGGCCAGCGTCGGGACGCCGTCGCAGACGCGGACCTCGATCGTCCCCAGGTGCGGCGCCGGCCGGATGTCCCAGCGGACGTCGGACAGCGAGTCGATGACGCCGGTCCGCAGCTGGTCGTCGACGAAACCCTCGTACTGGCTCCACCGCTCGAAGGCGAAGGGGAGGCCGGCCGTCGGCAGCTGCTGGAACATCATGGCGCGGTTGCTGGCGTAGCCGGTGTCCGTCCCGGCCCAGAACGGCGACGACGCCGTCAGCGCCTGGAGGTGCGGCGCCCGGGTGAGCAGCGCGCCGAGGACGGGGAAGACCTTGTCCGCCGAGTCCAGGCCGACGTGCACGTGGACGCCCCAGATGAGCATCTGCCGGCCCCACCACTGCGTGCGCTCGATGAGCTCGGCGTACCGCTCGCCGTCGGCCAGCTGGTCGGTCGACCACTGCCCGAAGGGGTGCGTGCCCGAGCACGCCAGGTCGACGCCGAGCGGCTCGGCGACGGCGCGGACGGCGGCCAGCGTCGCGTCGAGGTCCTCGGCGGCCTCGTCGGCGTTCTCGCAGACGCCGCTCACGACCTCGACGGTGTTGCGGAGCAGCTCTCCGGTGACCGCGCCCTCGCGGACGGTGCCGGCGGCGCGCACCCCGTCCAGCACGTCGGCGGCGACGCCCGCGAGGTCCCGCGTGCCGCGGTCGACGAGCGCGAGCTCCCACTCGACGCCCACCGTGGGCCGCGCGGAGGGGGTGAAGGCGACGGCCACGGGATGATCGAAGCACGCCCGGCCGCGCGCCCGGGCTCCGCCGGGGACCCGGCCGCCGGGACGACCGGGGCCGGGCCGGGCGACGGCTCCGCTCGCCCGCGCGAGGTCGGAGGGCTTTGCTGGGCGTCGAGGACGGCCCCGGGAGCCGACGGGGACGACCACCGAGGCGAGGAGGAGCACGTCATGGCACGCAGGACAGCCGTCGTCACCGGGGGGACCGCCGGCGTGGGCCGGGCGACCGTCCGCGAGCTCGCCGCGCAGGGCTGGGACGTCGCCGTCCTGGCCCGGGGCCGCGCCGGCCTGGACGCCGCGGTCGCCGACGTCGAGGCGGCCGGCCGTCGCGGCCTCGCCGTGGTCTGCGACGTCGCCGACCACGCCGCGGTCGACGCCGCCGCCGAGCGGGTCGAGTCCGAGCTCGGCCCCGTGGGCGCGTGGGTGAACGTCGCCTTCGTCGGGTCGCTGGCGCGGTTCTGGGACACCACGCCCGAGGAGTACCGGCGGATGACGGAGGTCACCTACCTCGGGCAGGTCAACGGCACCCGCGCGGCGCTACGGCACATGCGGCCCCGGGACGCCGGCGTCGTCGTCAACGTGGGGTCGGCGCTGTCGCACCGCGGGATCCCGCTGCAGTCCGCCTACTGCGGGGCGAAGCACGCCGTGAAGGGCTTCACCGAGTCGGTCCGCGTCGAGCTGAAGGCCGAGGGGAGCCGCGTCCGGGTGTGCCAGGTGATGCTCCCCGGCCTGAACACGCCGCAGTTCGACTGGAACCTCACGCGGATGGAGCACCACCCGCAGCCCGTGGCCCCGATCTTCCAGCCCGAGACCGCGGGACGCGCCATCGCCTTCCTGGCCGCGCACCCGCGCCGGATGATGTGGGTCGGCGTCTCGACCGCGTACACGATCCTCGGCGAGCGCGTGGCGCCGTGGCTCGTGGAGGCCTACCTCGCGCGGACGGGCATCGACGGCCAGCAGGTGGCGAAGGACCTGCCGCGGCACGGCTCCAACGTCTTCGAGGCCCGGGACGAGCACGCCGACCGCGGGGCGCACGGCGCCTTCGACGACCGGGGCCTGTCGTCGGACCCGTGGTCGGCGGTCTCCATGCGGCGCGGCGCCCTGGGTGCGGCGGCGGCGGGCGTCGGTGCCGCGGTCGGGGCCCTGGCGCTGCTGCGTCGGCGCTGACGCCGCTCCCGGGCCCGACCGGGTCAGGGGAGCCGGCGGTAGCGGCGCACGCCCCAGACGCACCACCCGGCGGCCACGGCGGCGTCGGCGAGCGCGGCTCGCCGGCGACGCGCGTCGCCCAGGCCGAAGGCCGCCGCGGTGAGGGCGTGGACGGCGTCGACGGCGGCGCCGCCTCCCACCGCGAGGTGCGGCGGCAGCAGCCGGGCGCCGGCGGCCTGCACGAGGTGCCGCGCGCCGAGCACGCGGACGACGCGACGGGCGCGCACGTCCGGCTCCCGCCCGGCGAGAGACCGCTCGACGAGACCGGGCGCGAGGAGGCACACGGTCCCCCAGGCGGCCCGGGCGACGTCGGGCGTCGTGGAAGGGTGCCGCGGGGCGGCCGTCGGCGAGGCGCTCATCCGGCCAGGGTGCGTCGGTCGGCGACGTCGCGCCCGTCGACGCGAGGTGTCACCCGCTGTTCACGTCGACGTCCTTCTCGTCCCGTCTGTCCGTCGCCCGGGCTCAGCAGCCTGCGGCCATGACGACGACGAGCTGCTCCCCCGCCCCCGAGGCCCGTGAGCCGGAGCCCCGGGTCGCGCCCCGGACCGGGCCCCGGACCGGGCCGCGCCGCGGCCTGCGCCAGCCCCTGCCGATGACGGGCCACACGCTGGGCTCCCGCTCGGCGCAGACCTGCCACTTCCGCTGCGGCGACGCGTGCCTGACGCCGAGGCCCAGCTCCTCGACCGCCCCGCCGTTCGAGGAGCTGGCGCAGCAGGCGGTCGGCCGCCGGGCGCTGCTCGCCGGCCTGGGGGCCGCCGCCGTCGCGGGCGCCGCCCTGGCGCCGCGGCAGGCCCGGGCCGCCGGCCGCGCTCGGGGCTCGCGCGCCGCCGCGGTCGTGGCCCCCGGCGCCGCGGCGCCCGCCGGCGCCCTCGCCGGCTTCGCGCCCGTCGGCCCGGTGCCCGCCGACGTCGACGACGTCGTCGTGCCCGACGGCTGGGAGTGGCACTGCGTCATCGCCTGGGGCGACCCCGTGGTCGCGGGCGCGCCCGCGTTCGACCTCGACGCGCAGACGCCCGAGGCCCAGCTGACGCAGTTCGGCTACAACTGCGACTACCTCACGGTGCTGCCGCTCGGCGGCTCCGGGAAGCGGGCCCTGCTCGTGGCGAACCACGAGTACACCAACGAGAACATCATGTTCCCGGGGTACACGGACGACGCGTCCCTCACCGCCGAGCAGCGGATGATCTCCATGGCCGCGCACGGGATGTCGGTGGTCGAGGTCCGCCGCGACGGGCCGGGCCGCCCGTGGCGCTCGCTGCCGTCGCGCTACGGCCGCCGCATCACCGCCTCGACCACGCCTTTCCACCTCACGGGCCCAGTGGCGGGCAGCGAGCTCGTGCGGACGTCGGCGGACCCGGAGGGACGCACCGTGGTCGGCACCCTCAACAACTGCGCCGGCGGCACGACCCCGTGGGGCACGGTCCTGTCCGGCGAGGAGAACTTCCAGGGCTACTTCAGGAGCAGCGACCGGCTCGACCCGCGCAACGGCGTCTACGGCATCAGCGACACCGGGCGGGGCTGGGACCTCGGCGACGAGCGCTTCGACACGGCGAAGGAGCCGAACGAGGTCAACCGGTTCGGCTGGATCGTCGAGGTGAACCCCTTCGACCCCTTCTCGACGCCCCGCAAGCACACGGCGATGGGCCGCTTCCGGCACGAGGGCGCGACGCCGTCGATCGCCGAGGACGGGCGCGTCGTCTGCTACATGGGCGACGACACCGGCGGCCAGCACCTGTACAAGTTCGTCTCCCGCGACCGGGTGGCGCAGCGCCCCCGGTCCGGCCGGGAGAACGACGTCCTGGAGCACGGCGACCTCTACGTCGCGCGCTTCGCCGTCGACGGCGAGCCGAGCAGCGACCACGACGGCACCGGCGAGTGGCTGCCGCTGACGCTCGGCGGCCGGTCCGTGGTGCCCGGGATGAGCCTCGAGGAGGTGCTCGTCTTCACGCGCACCGCCGCGGCGGCGGTCGGTGCCACGCCGATGGACCGCCCCGAGGACGTCGAGCGGAACCCGGTGACGGGCAAGGTCTACATGGCGTGCACCAACAACTCCGGGCGCCGCGAGCCGGGCCCGGCGAACCCGCGCGTGCGCAACCGGTACGGGCACGTCGTGGAGATCACCGAGGACGGCGACCAGACGGCGACGACCTTCACGTGGGCGCTGCCCGTCGTGTGCGGCGACCCGGAGGACCCGAGCACCTACTTCTCGGGCCTGCCGGCGTCGGAGGTCATGCCCATCGCCTGCCCGGACAACGTGGCCTTCGACGCCTACGGCGGCCTGTGGGTCTCCACGGACGGCCAGCCCGGGTCGCTCGACCTCGCCGACGCCCTCCACCACGTGGCCACGGAGGGACCCTTCCGCGGGAAGGTGACGACCTTCCTCACCGTGCCGGTCGGCGCGGAGACCTGCGGGCCGCTCGTCGACGCCGAGGAGGGCAGCGTCATGGTCTGCGTCCAGCACCCCGGCGAGGTGGACGGCGCCAGCGTGGAGAACCAGGTCTCCCGCTTCCCCTACGACGGCGCGGTCCGGGTGCCGCGGCCGGGCGTGGTGCAGGCGCTGCCCCGGCGATGACCGGGTGACGACGGCCCGGTGACGACGGCGGCCCGGTGAAGGCGGCCCGGTGACGACGGCCGTCGTCACCGGGCCCCCGTCGGTGCGGCGCCCTACCGTCGTGGGCATGAGCCAGGACACGACCGGAGACGGCCCGGGGGAGCGGGAGGCCGCGTACGGAGGGCACGGCGACGCCCCGCCCCCGACCCCCGGCACCAGCCCGCGGGGGCCGGCGGAGGCCGAGGGCGGCTCCGCCTCGGCCGTGCCGGAGCTCACGGACGACGAGCTCGCCTTCCTGCACGGCGTCTTCGACGCCGCGCGCGAGGGCCGCGCCGACGAGCTGGCCCGGGTGGTGGACGCGGGCGTGCCGGTGGACCTCACGAACTCCTCCGGCGACACGCTGCTCGTGCTCGCCGCCTACCACCAGCAGCCGGCGGCCGTCCGCGTCCTGCTGGAGCGCGGGGCCGACGTCGAGCGCACGAACGACCGCGGGCAGTCGGCGCTCGCGGCGGGTGTCTTCCGCCAGGACGCCGAGGTCGTGCGGACGCTGCTGGCCGCCGGGGCGGACCCGCACGCCGGGCCGAGGTCGGCCGTCGAGACGGCTCGGGTGTTCGAGCTGCCGGAGATGCTCGCCCTGCTCGAAGGAGGCTCGTCCGCGCCGTGAGCGGGTCCCGGCACGGGGTGCCGCACGCCGTCCTCGTCGGCTAGGTTGGAACCAGTCCAGACAAGGCCACGGGCGGCACGCGCCGCCCACCGGCCCGGCGCGCGCACGTGCCGGGCCGACGGCGAGGGACGACAGAGAGGGCATCCGCGATGACGACGACCGAGGACCGCGGCCAGCACGTGCTGACCAACCGGCAGGGCCACCCCGTCTACGACAACCAGAACCAGCGCACCGTGGGCTCCCGCGGCCCGGCGACGCTCGAGAACTACCAGTTCCTCGAGAAGATCAGCCACTTCGACCGCGAGCGGATCCCCGAGCGTGTCGTCCACGCCCGCGGCACCACCGCCTTCGGCCACTTCGAGGCGACGGGGCAGTGGGGCGACGAGCCGATCGAGCGCTTCACCCGCGCCCGGCTGTTCGCCGAGGCCGGCAAGAAGACCGACCTGGCGATCCGCTTCTCCACCGTCGCCGGCGGCCGGGACTCCTCCGAGGTGGCCCGCGACCCGCGCGGCTTCGCGGTGAAGTTCTACACCGAGGACGGCAACTGGGACCTCGTCGGCAACAACCTCGCGGTGTTCTTCATCCGCGACGCCATCAAGTTCCCCGACTTCATCCACAGCCAGAAGCCGGACCCGGTCGACTTCGAGCGCCAGGTCGCCAACCGTGTCTTCGACTTCATCAGCCAGAGCCCCGAGGCGCTGCACATGATCACGCTGGTCTTCGGGCCGCGCGGGATCCCGGCCTCCTACCGGACCATGCAGGGCTTCGGCGTCAACACGTACAAGTGGGTCAACGCGGCCGGCGAGACGAAGCTCGTCAAGTACCACTGGCTCCCGCAGCAGGGCGTGAAGTCCTACACGGCGGCCGACGCCGCCGTGGTGCAGGGCTCAGACCTCGGCTCGCACACCCGCGACCTCTACGACGCGATCAACCGCGGCGACCACCCGAAGTGGGACCTGTACGTCCAGATGATGGACGACCACGACCACCCGGAGCTCGACTTCGACCCGCTGGACGACACCAAGGTCTGGGACGAGACGCAGTTCCCGCTGGGCAAGGTCGGGACCATGACGCTCACCGGCACGCCGACCGACTTCTTCACGGAGAGCGAGCAGATCGCCTTCGGGACCGGCGTCCTCGTCGACGGGCTCGACTTCTCCGACGACAAGATGCTCGTCGGGCGCACGTTCTCCTACAGCGACACCCAGCGCTACCGCGTCGGGCCGAACTACCTCCAGCTGCCCGTCAACTCCCCGAAGGGCACCCGCGCGGCGACCAACCAGCGCGACGGCGCCATGGCGTACGTGGTGGACCGCCCCGAGGGCGCCAACCCGCACGTCAACTACGAGCCGTCCACGCTGGGCGGGCTGCGCGAGGGCGACTACCCCACGCACGACGAGCAGGGCCCGGAGATCACGGGCCGGCTCACGCGCAAGCGCATCGCCCGCACGAACGACTACCTGCAGGCCGGCCAGCGCTACCTGCTGTCGGAGCAGTGGGAGAAGGACGACCTGGTGGCCAACCTCGTCGACGGGCTCTCCGCCTGCGACCGGCACATCCAGGAGCGGATGGTCTGGCACCTGCTGATGTGCGAGGACGAGCTCGGCGGCCGGGTCGGCGAGGGCATCGGCATCAGCGCGGACGACGTCCGCCACCTGGACCCGCTGCCGACGCAGACCCTCAGCCCCGAGGAGACCCAGCGCGTCGAGAACCTCGGCAAGAACGGGCCGCGCGACGTCTCCGGCGTCTCGCTCACCCACGTCGTGCCGAACGAGCGCGTCGAGCGCTGACCACCGGCTCCGCACGGGGCCACGAGCACTCCCCGCAGGCCGCACCGGACGTCCGGTGCGGCCTGCGGCATGCTCGGGCCGTGACGAGCGCCGCTGGTCCCCGGACGAGGCCGGCCGTCGCCGACGAGGTCCGCTGGGTCGAGACCACCTGGGACGACCCGGCGGCGACGGCGCTGCGCGCGGCCATGGACGTCGAGATGGGCGAGCGGTACGCCCACGTCGAGGACGTCTTCTCGACGCTCGTCATGCCCGCCGGCACGCGGTGGCTCACGACGTGGGTGGCGCTGCGGGGCGAGCAGCCGCTCGCCACCGCGACGCTGCGGTGGCTGGGGGAGGGGCCCGGACGCCTCGCCGAGGTGAAGAAGGTCTACGTCGCGCCGGCCGGCCGTCGCCAGGGCCTCGCGAGCGCCGCGCTGGGGCGGGTCGAGCAGACCGCGCGCGAGCTGGCGGTCGGGCGCCTGCACCTGCACACCGGGAGCCTCCAGCCCGAGGCGATCGCCCTCTACGAGCGGGAGGGCTGGCAGCGCGTCCCCGTGTTCCCGCCGTACGAGGTGCTGCCCGTCAGCGTGTGCTTCACGAAGCCGGTGCCCGCCCGGCCGTGAGCCTCGACGCCCTCCCGTGGCGAGAAGTCGTCGACGTGCGGGGGGACGGCGCCCTTCGCCGCGAGAAGTCGTCGAAGTGCGGCAGAACGGCGTCCTTCGTGACGAGAAGTCGTCGAAGTGCGGAAGAACGGCGCCCTTCGTGACGAGACGTCGTCGACGTGCGGGGGGACGGCGCCTGCTGGCGGTGGTCTCGGGCCTGCGCGTCAGGTCGAGGGGGACGGCTCGGGGACCCGACGGCCCGCCGCCACCGCGACCGAGCCGACGCCGAGGAGCAGCACGGTGAGCGAGCCGACGACCACGAGCAGCGGCACGGCCCAGGAGCCCGTCGCGCCGTGGACGGCCCCGAGCACGGAGGGCCCGAGCGCGGCGAGGGCGTAGCCGCCGCCCTGCACCAGCGCCGACGTCCGTCGGGCCTGGCGGTCGCTCGCGGACATGCGGACGACGAGCAGGAAGACGATCGTGAAGACGCCGCCCTGCGCGACGCCGCCCAGGGCGGCGAAGACGAGCCACCGCTCCGGGGCCAGCAGGAGCCCCACCGGCAGGGCGAGCCAGCACGCGCCGACGACGCCGAGCGCGACGACGGGGGTCGAGCGGGCGAGCAGCACGGGCACCCCGAGCGCCCCGACGACGGCGAGCAGCTGGAAGACCGACGACGCGGCGCCCGCCGTGGCCGCCGACTGCCCGACGCGGTCGGCCAGCAGCGTGGGCAGCCAGGCGGTGAGCCCGTAGTAGGAGAAGGCCTGGCCGCCGAAGCCGAGCATGAGCAGCCACGGCGCCCAGCCCGGCTGGCGGGCCACGTGCGGGGCGTGGCCGGCACGGGCGCCCCGCTCGGCGGGCGGGTCCTCGGGCAGCCGCCTGCGGCGCACCGTCGCCAGCGCCCACAGCAGCGCCCCGACGACGACGAGCACGAGCCACGACGCCGTCGCCGTCCGCCAGCCGAGCCGGGCCGCCAGCGGCTCCGTGCCGAGCGAGGTGAGCATCGCGCCGACGTTGAGCGCGGCCGTGTAGGCGCCCGTGACGCCGCCGGCCCGGGACGGGCGGACGGACCTCCGGATGATGACCGGGACGACGATGTTCCCGATGGTGATGGCCGTGCCGATGACGGCCGTGCCGGCCAGCACGACGCCGGTGCCGCCGCCCGAGGAGCGCAGCAGCACGCCGACGGTGATGCCGGCGAGGCAGGCCCAGACGGCGGTCTCCGGCCCGGCGCGCGCGATCAGCGCGGACGCGAGCGGCGTCATGACGGCGAAGCAGACGACCGGGATGGTCGTCAGCAGCCCGGCGGTCGCGGCGGTGAGCCCCAGGTCGTCCTGCACCCGGGCGAGGACGGGGGCCACCGTGACGATGGGCCCCCGCAGGCTCAGCGCGAGGACGAGGACGGCGGCGACGACGAGCGCGGCCTGCGGCGCCCTCCGGGCGGCGCCTGCCCGTCGTACGTCGGTCGCCGGTCCGCTCACCCGCGCATCGTGCCCGAGGCCACCGGTGCGCGAGGACGCCGACCGCTGCGCGGGACGGTGCCCCGGCGCGGGGGTGCCGCAGGATGGCCGCGTGAGCGAGACGACGACCACCGGTCCCTGGAGCACGCTGTCCCACCTCGAGTGCCCGCGCTGCGGCGACCACCTCGACGCCTCGGTGCACCAGGGCCTGTGCCCGCGCGACGGCTCGCCCCTGCTGGCGCGCTACGACCTCGGCGCCGTCACGGTGACGCCCGACGACGTCGCCCGTCGCGCGCCCGACCTGTGGCGCTACCACGAGCTGCTCCCCGTCCAGGGGCCCGAGGGCGTCGTCACCCTCGGGGAGGGCATGACCCCGCTGCTGCCGATGCCGCGCCTGGCCGCCGACCTGGGGCTGGGGCGGCTGCTCGTCAAGGACGAGGGGCTGCTGCCCACGGGGTCCTTCAAGGCTCGCGGGGCGGCGATGGGCGTCTCCCGGGCGAAGGAGCTCGGCGTCCGCGGTCTCGCGATGCCCACCAACGGCAACGCCGGCGCCGCGTGGGCCGCCTACGCCGCGCGCGCGGGACTCCCGCTGCTCGTGGCGATGCCGGTGGGGGCGCCGGCGATCACCCGCGCCGAGGTCGTCGCCGCCGGCGGGCAGCTGCACCTCGTGAACGGGCTCATCAGCGACGCCGGGAGGCTCGTCGCGGCCGCCGTCGCGGACGACCCGGACCGCTGGACGGACGTCGCGACCCTCAAGGAGCCGTACCGGATCGAGGGCAAGAAGACGATGGGCTTCGAGATCGCCGAGCAGCTCGGCTGGCGGATGCCCGATGTCGTCGTCTACCCGACCGGCGGCGGTGTCGGGCTCATCGGCATCTGGAAGGCGCTGCAGGAGCTGCTCGAGCTCGGCTGGGTGACCGGCCCGCTGCCGCGGCTCGTCGCCGTCCAGGCCACCGGGTGCGCGCCGATCGTCCGGGCCTTCGAGGAGGGCGCCGAGGTCTCCGAGCCGTGGGCGGACGCCTCGACGGTCGCCTTCGGCATCACCGTGCCCAAGGCGCTGGGCGACTTCCTCGTGCTGCGGGCGGTGCGCGAGACGGGCGGCACGGCGGTCGCCGTCGACGACGACGAGCTGCTCGCCGAGCTGCAGCACGTCGGCTCGCTCGAGGGCCTCGTCCTGTGCCCCGAGGGCGCCGCCACGGTGTCCGCGGTCCGGCGGCTGCGGGCGAGCGGCTGGATCGGGGCCGACGACGAGGTCGTCTGCCTCAACACCGGCGCCGGGATCATCTACCCCGAGGCGCTGCCCGTGGCGGTCGGCGACGGCGAGGGGGAGGTGCCGGTCGTGGCCAAGGAGGGCCCGCTCACGGTGCGCTGAGGTCGCCGGCAACGGACGCACGTCACCCGTCAGGTCGGGGACCGACGCAGGGTCTGCCGAGGGGTAGGTACGAGCGCTCCCCGGCACCTGCCGTGCGCTCATGGACGAGCTCGTCGACGGCGACGCGGCGGCCGAGGGCGCGCCTGAGCCTCTACCTCTCGCGGTGCCCCAGCACCTCGGCGTCGACCTGGACCCGCCGCTCCGCGAGGCCCTGCACGAGCTCCTTCTCGACGAGAGCGGTCAGCTCGGCCAGGTCTACCGGGCCATGGTCGAGCACCCGGGGCCGGTCCCATAGACCTGCTCCCGCACACGACCTGTGCCAACGCGGGGGTCGTCGCCAACCGCAGGGTCGTCGTCCGCGCGGTGCTCGACGGCCTCACCTCCTTCGCCCCGTCGGTGGCGCTGCAGGCCGCTCGCTCCGTCCGGACGCTGAGGAAGCGGACGACCGACCCCGTGGTCGTCGATCACCTCGAGTCGGTCCTGGACGACCTCCGTGGGCGCGCCGACAACGAGGACGCAGTCGCGGCCGAGGACGTCGAGCCGAAGGCTGCTTCAGAGGAGCTGAGCAAGACTCTCGCGGCAGCGTCCGGCGTCTACGTGTACACGTACCCGCACTACTGGCGGCACCCGTACTCGACCGGCTCCGAGCGTCGTCTCCTCAAGGTCGGCCGGACTGGGAGCAAGGCCTGGAACCGCGTCCTGAGCCAGGCGCGACGGACGGGGATGCCCGAGGACCCCGTGCTGCTCAGGGTGTACGAGACAGACGACCCGGCGACGGTGGAGCACCACTTCCATGTGCTGCTGGACGCGGCGGAGCACCAGCGCAGCCAGGGCGTCGCGGTGGGCACCGAGTGGTTCGTCACGACGATCGACTTCTGCGACGCCGTTGCGGAGGTCTTGGGGCTGCCGACGCTCAAGGCGTCCGGGATCGAGACGGCGTAGTCCCCGCCCCGCGCGTCGACGACCCACCGAGCGAGGTCCTCAGCGGCGGTCGACCACCCGGTCGCCCACGTCGTGGCTGGTCGTGGGTGCCCGGGGCTAGGGTGGTCGCATGTCCACCACGGCGGACCGCCGGAGCGGGGAACGCCTGGGCGAGGTGCTGGCCGCGAGCGGGCTCGGCATGACGTCCGGCGAGCTCGTCGCCTCGTTGGAGGAGCTGCTCGGCGCGACAGCGTCCCCCCGGGAGGACGCGCCGCTCACGGTGGACCAGGAGCGGTACCTGCGGGAGCGTGCCGGTCTCGACGTGGAGGCCGCGACCGACACGGGCGCGGCGCGTCGTGCCGGGCTGGCCGCGTCGGCGCGGTTGGTGGCGACGAGCCTGACCGGGGCCGAGCTGGCCCGACGCGCCGGGGTCGACGACTCGACGGTGCGGCACTGGGCCCGTCACGGGGACGTGGTCGTCGTGGGCGAGGGGCGGCGGCGGCGCTACCCGGCCTTCCAGGTGGGCGCCGACGGTCGTCCGCTCCCCGGGCTGCGCGCGGTGCTCAGCGCTCTGCCGCCAGGCTGGCACCCCCTGGCGCTGGAGGCCTGGATGACCCGGACCGACGCCGACCTCGAGGTCGACGGGCGCGCGGTCAGCCCGGCCGCATGGCTCGCCGACGGAGGTCCGGTGGCCGCGGTCGTCGTGCTGGCCGAGGGCGTCGGCGCCCGCGGGGGGACGTCACCCACCGAGGTCGCCCGCGTCCGCGCGGCCCGTGGTGCCGGGCGCGGGCGGCGACCCGGGGAGCGGCCGGAGGACCTTCGTGGACCGGAGGCATCGGTCTCTGACCCCGACGCGACCACGTGAGCGGTCTGCCGTGGCCGCCGGCCGCGGCGGACCTCCGTGAGCGTGGCTGCACGAACCGGCTGCTGCCGGTGGGGACCACGCTCTGGCGGGTGCACGCGACGGTCGGCCCCTACGTGCTGCCCTGGGACCGGGCGCGGACCTACGGCCCCGTCGACCGCTTCGACCCGCACCCCCTGCCGGTCGGTGACGACTCCGGCGTCGGTGTCCTCTACACCGCGCTGAGCGTGCGCACGTGCCTGGCGGAGGTGTTCCAGGACAGCCGGGTCGTCATGACGGAGCAGCGCCCGTACGCGACGTCCTGGCCGACGACGCGCGACCTCGACCTGGTCGACCTCACCGGGACGGCTGCGCTGCTGCTCGGGGCCGCTGACGCCATCGGCGCTGACCGACGTCGGGCGCGGACCCAGGCCTGGGCGCGAGCCCTGCTCGAGGCCTTCCCCGCGGTCGACGGCTTCTGGCACCGCTCCGCCATGGACGGCGGCGACTGCGTCTGCCTCGTCTCCTGCGTCGCCTCGGGTGCGCTGGACGCGGTGCCTCCGCGGCCCGCCTTCTCGCTCCCGCTCACCCACCGGTCGATGGCCGACGTCGTCGACGTCGCGGCGTCGGAGATCGGCTACCTCGTGGTCTGAGGGGTGCGGACGACCGCGCGCGAACCGTGGTCCACGACCGGCTGCGGGTGAGGTGGCGGGACTACCGCGGCCGCGACGTCGGTTGGGACCGGTGCCCGACGTCACGACCTGACGCCGGCGACCCCGAGCACCGAGGTGAGCGCCATGACCGTCCCGCTGTCCGTCCTCGACCTGGCCCCCGTCGACGAGGGCACGAGCGTCGGCGAGTCCGTCGCCGGCAGCGTCGCGCTGGCGCAGGCCGCGGAGCGCGCCGGGTACCGGCGGGTCTGGTACGCCGAGCACCACAACATGCCGATGATCGCCTCGTCCGCGACGAGCGTGCTCATCGCCCACGTGGCGGCGCACACGAGCACGATCCGGCTCGGCGCCGGCGGGGTCATGCTGCCGAACCACGCGCCGCTGACCATCGCCGAGCAGTTCGGGACGCTCGCCGCGGTGCACCCGGGCCGCATCGACCTCGGCCTCGGCCGGGCGCCGGGGTCGGACCAGGCGACGATGTACGCGCTGCGGCGCGACCCGTCCTCGGCGGACACCTTCCCCCGCGACGTCCAGGAGCTGCAGGGCTACCTCACCGGGCGCTCGCTCGTCCAGGGCGTCCACGGCGTCCCGGCGGGCGGGGTGGACGTGCCGCTCTGGATCCTCGGCTCGTCGCTGTTCGGCGCCCAGCTGGCCGCGGCGCTGGGGCTGCCGTACGCCTTCGCCTCGCACTTCTCCCCGCAGGCGCTGGAGGCGGCGGTCGCGACGTACCGCCGCGACTTCCAGCCGTCCGAGCAGCTCGACGAGCCCTACGTCGTCGCGGGTGTCAACGTGCTGGCCGCCGACTCGCGCGAGGAGGCCGAGCACCACCGCGCCGTCGTCCGGCGTGCCCGCGCCCTGGCGTTCTTCGCCCGCGGCCGCACGCTCACCGACGCCGAGGCCGACCTCCTGCTCGAGTCCGGCGCCGGAGCGCAGGTCGACTCGATGATGGTCCACACCGCGATCGGCACCCCCGAGGACGTCCGCGAGCAGCTCGACGCCTTCGCCCGGCTGGCCGACGCCGACGAGCTCATCACCGCCCACTCGGCGCCGACCGCGGCCGACCGGGTGCGCTCGGTCCAGCTGACGGCGAGCGCCGTCGCCGCCGTCCCGGCGTGAGCAGCCGGCGCCGGTAGATCTGCCGGGGCGGCACGCCGTCCGTCCGCCGTCCATCGCCCGGGCAGGTCCACCGGCGACCGGGACGGAAGGTCGGCGGACGGTGCACCCGCCGTGACGCCCTCGACGGAGGCGTCGTCGACGACGACGCGGGCCCCGCCTCGTCCCCGGCCGCTCCGTCGGGGAGGGTGGACCCGTGCAGACCCCGCGCGACGGACGACCCGACCACCAGGACGACCGCACGGCGACGAGCCGCTCGCGGGACGACTCCCCCGACGACCGGCCCCTCGAGCGTCCCTGCGCCATCGAGCACCACGGCGTCGTGGGGGACCTGCGGACGATCATGCTCGTCACCCACGACGGCGAGGTCGACTTCGCCTGCGCCCCCGACTTCGACAGCCCCGCCGTCTTCGGGCGGCTGCTCGACTCCGGCGCCGGCTCGTTCTCCGTGCGCCCGACCGACTGGGACACGACGCACCAGTACTACCTGCCGAGCTCGGCCGTCCTCGCGACGCGCTTCTCCAGCGCCCGCGGCACGCTCGAGGTCCTCGACGGGATGGTCCCCGCCGAGGCCCTGCCCGAGGGCGTCGACCGGCGGCCCCTGCTCGTGCGGCTCGTCCGCGTCCTCGACGGCGAGCAGGACGTCGTCGTCGACTGCCGTCCCGGCTTCGACTGGGGACGGGCGGAGCACGAGGCCGAGGTCGTCGACGGCGTCGGCGTGCGCTTCACGGCGGGCGAGGACCGGCTGGTGCTGCGCTCGTCCGCCCCGCTGTCCGCCGACGGGGGCTCGGCGCGCGCCCACGTCCACCTGCGGCGCGGCGAGGAGCTGGCCCTCCTCCTGCACTGGGGCGACATGGCCGCCGGGGAGGTCGGCGAGGTGGGCGCGCAGGAGGCCCAGCACCTGCTCGACGCGACCCACGCCTACTGGCGCGCGTGGGTGCGCCGGTCCACCTACACGGGTCGTTGGCGCGAGACGGTGCACCGCTCGGCCATCACGCTGAAGCTCCTGACGTACTCCCCGACCGGTGCCGTCGTCGCCGCCGGCACGACGAGCCTCCCCGAGCAGCTGGGCGGGGAGCGCAACTGGGACTACCGCTACGCCTGGCTGCGGGACGCGGCGTTCACCACCTTCGCGCTCATGACCCTCGGCTTCACCGAGGAGACGGACGCCTTCCTCGCCTGGCTCGAGCAGCGCATGGCGGCGGCGGGGGACGACGGCCTGCTCCCCGTGTACACCGTCCGCGGGGACCGGCCCCCGGAGGAGGAGGTGCTCGACCACCTCGCCGGCTACGCGGGCTCGCGCCCCGTCCGCACGGGGAACGCGGCCTCGCAGCAGCGCCAGCTCGACTCCTACGGCGAGGTGCTGGACTCGATCTACCTCTACAACAAGGTCCGGCCGATCAGCTGGGACATCTGGCAGGAGGTCGTCGGCACCCTCGACTGGCTGGCCGACCACGCCGACCAGCCCGACGCCGGGCTCTGGGAGAGCCGCGGCGAGCTGCGGCGGAACACCTACTCGCAGGCCATGGTCTGGGTCGCCTTCGAGCGGGCCCTGCGCCTGGCGCGCCAGCGCGGGCTCCCGGCGCCGCGGGAGCGGTGGGAGGCGTGCGCGGACGCCGCCTACCGACGCGTCCAGGAGGAGGGGCTCGACCCCCGGACCGGGGGCTACCGGGTGAGCGCGCAGAGCGACCAGCTCGACGCCAGCCTGCTCATGCTCCCGCTCGTGAAGTTCGCGGGGCCCACCGACCCGCGCTTCGCCGCCACGCTCGAGGCGCTGGAGCGCGAGCTGGTCGTCGACTGCCTCGTGCGGCGCTACCCGACCGACGGCGCCGACGGCCTGGACGGCTCGGAGGGCTTCTTCGTCGCGTGCTCGTTCTGGTACGCCGAGGCGCTGTCGAGCGCGGGGCGCACGGACGAGGCCGAGGACGTCTTCGAGAAGGCGCTGCGGTTCTCCAACCACCTCGGGCTCTTCGCCGAGGAGGTCAGCGCCACCGGCCACCAGACCGGCAACTTCCCGCAGGCGCTCTCCCACCTGGCGCTCATCAGCGCCGCGGTGCACCTGGACCGCGCGCTGGGCTGAGCCCGCGCGGGGCGGGTCGTCACCTGCTCGCCCCGCCCGGGCGGTCAGCCGTCGACGAGGTGGCCGTAGACGACGGTGTTGTCCTCGTAGTGGCCGCTGTCGCGGTCGAAGTCGCCCCCGCAGGTGATCAGCCTGATCTGCGGGTCGGTCGTGTTGCCGTAGACGCGCACGGTCGGGAAGTCGTCCTTGGGGTACCGCTCGAGACCGTCGACGACGAAGGTCGCCGTGGAGCCGTCCGCGCGGTCGACGAGGACCTCGTCGCCCTTCGCCAGCTCGCCGAGGTGGTAGAAGACCGACGGGCCGGCCTTGGAGTCGATGTGCCCGGAGATGACGGTCGGGCCGATCTCGCCGGCGCGCGGCGAGCCGTCGTACCAGGCGGCCTTCAGGTTGTCCTCGCCCGTGCGCGGCGGGACCTCGAGCGTCCCGTCCTCGTTCAGCCCGAGGTGCAGGAGGTCGCTCTCGACGTCGATCGCCGGGATGCGCAGCCGCACCGGCTCGGCGACCTCGGGGGCGGCCTCCTCGGTGGGCTCGGGCGTCGGCTCCGTCGCGGCGTCCTCGCCCATCCGGACGACGCCGGGGATGGCGCCCGACGGTGCCGTGATGCTCTGCGGCAGCACGTCGGACTTGCGGGAGCCGGCCGGACGGGTGGGGGAGCTCGTCGGCGCGCCGCCGTCGGTGCCCGACGCGGACGGTGCCGTGCCCTGCGGGCCGGGGACGTCGGCGGTCGGCGTCGACGAGGAGGGCGTCGACGAGGAGGTGTACGGGGCGGCCGCCGCTCCCACGTCGGTGCGGGCCGGCTCCACGGGCTGGTCGGCCTGGCCCACGAGCGCCGTCGTCACCAGCCCCACGCCGACCACCACGGCCGTGGCCGAGGCGACCAGGGCGGCGCGGGAGCCACGGCGGCGAGGCGCCGGGGCGGGGCTCGCCCCGGAGCCGGTCTGCTGCTGCGGGTCGTCCGGGCTGCCGGACGTCGGTCCCTCGTCCGTCATCTCGCCCTCCGGGGCTGTCGACTGGTCTGGCGCGTCAGTGGTGCTTCGGCACGACGGACCCCGCGGTTGGGTGCGGCGTCGCGGACCCACCCGGGCGGAGGACCGCCCCGCTCGTCCCAGGGTAGGCGTCGGTTCCTCGAGGGGGCGGGCGGTGAGCTGCTCGCGAACGGATGCTCCCCGGTGCCACCGACGACGAGCGGGCCGACGACGGCGGCAGCACCGGACGGGTGCCGTCACCGCCCGTCCGGGGGGCCGGCGGTCGCGGGCTGCTCGACGCGGACCTGCGCGTCGCCGACCGTGCACGCCGTCCGGGACCCGTCGGGCCAGCCCACCGTGACGCGGCGGCCCTCCACCTCGGCCGCCGGCGGCGCGTCCGCGGGGTCGGCGCCCGTGAGGCTGGACGCGGAGACCAGCAGGCCGTCGCCGGCGGCGGCGACGAGCTCGGGCACGAGGGCCCACGCGCCGTAGGCGGTGCCGTGCGGCGCGCGGACGACGCGCGCCCCGTCCCAGCCGGAAAGGGCCACGAGCTGGGCGGTGAGCCCGTCGGCGGCGAGCCGGGCGCCCCGGTCGTCGACGTCCTGCCTGATCGCCCACGGCCCGGCGGCGGCGAGGGGCCAGCCGCTGACGACCACGGGCGTCCCGGCCGGGACGGCGGCCAGGTGGTGCACGTGCACCTCCCACCGCCCGTGCGCGAGGACCGCCGAGGTGATGCGGGCCTGCGGCAGCGGGTGCCCGTCCCCGCCCGGGACGGGCCGGTGCCAGGACGCCGCCCATCCCGGCCCGGCCCCCAGCGGGTGGATGCGTCGGCGACCGCTGCCGGTGCCGCGGTGCACGAGCCGGACGTGGTTGTCCGGCGTGCTGCCCCGCGACGTCGGGCCGGTGCGCGTGGAGTAGGCCAGGCGGGCGTACAGCGGGTCCGGGACGCCCGCGCCGGCGCCCTCGCGGACGGCGTCGCTGCCGTGGTTGTGCACCCGGACCAGCCCGTCGGCCCGCGTCGTCTGCACGAGCCAGCCGACGGAGGGCACCGGGACCGTGCGGTCGGGCCCCGCCGCCGGCGGGTCCTCCTCGACGTCGCGCCACAGCGGCGCCGACGCCGGGAGCAGCAGGCCGAGGAAGCCCTTGGACGCCCAGTACGGCGACGCCGGGCCCGAGTACCGCTGGAGCGTCGGCGCGTGCGGGCCGTGCCAGCCGAGGGTCAGCAGCCCGTCCCGCAGCGCCCCGCGGTCGAGGAAGTAGCGCAGCGCCCCGGACATCAGCCGCCGGGACTGCCCGGGCCGCAGCGGCGTCCGGCCGACGAGCTCGCCGAGGGCGACGGGCGCCAGCGTCGCCCACCGGTAGGTGAGGGAACGGCCCTGGTGCAGCGGGGCGCCGTCCGCGTCGAAGGTCGCGGCGTAGGAGCCGAGGAACTCCTCCAGGCGCGGGCCGAGGGCGGTCAGGCGGCGGGCGTCGCCGGCGAGGTGGGCCAGCAGCACGGGGTAGAGGTGCATCGCCCAGCCGCCGTAGTGGTCGAAGGCGCGCGCGTCGCCGTCGCGGTACCAGCCGTCGCCGACGTACCAGCCCTCCGCGAGCTCCTCCGCCCGTTCGCGCGCCCGCGCCGTGAGCTCGTCGCCGCGCCCGACCGCCTCGAGGAACGTCGCGACGGACGCGGGGAACCAGTACCAGTTGTTGGGCGCCGGATCCCCGAGCAGCGCGTCCCGCAGCCAGCCCTCGAGCCGGTCCTGCTCGGCGCCGTCGAGCCGCTCCCACGTCCAGGGCCGCGACAGCAGGAGGCCGATCGCGACCGAGGCGGCCTCGACCATGGCCTGGCCGGCCGGGCCGTCGGTGCGCACGCGGTACCACCCGTCGGGGTGGTCGGTGCCGGCGTGCCGCGGGCCGCTGACCAGCCCCTCGGCGTAGGCGTCCGCGAGCCCGTGCGGGTCCGCGCCGCCCTCGCCGGCGAGGCGGGTCGCGGCCAGCAGGAAGGTGCGGGCGAAGCCCTCGAGCCCGTCGGAGGTGACGCCGGACGCCGACGGCGGCCCGGGGAGGTCGATGCGGCCGCCGCCGGGGGAGCGGAAGCGCAGCGCCGCGGCGAGCAGCCCGTCCGCGACGGCGGCGTGGTGCGCCCGCGTCCACCCGGTGGCGGGGCTCAGGCGGCGGTCCTGCGGGGGCAGGCCGGGGATGGTCGCGTCGTCGGTCTCCACCGGCGCCAGGGTGCCGCCGGCGGCGTGCGGTCCGCCAGAGGAGACCCTCAGCAGGTCTGCGAGACGTACCCCGGCTCGCCGCGCGGCACGACGTCGCGGTCGCGCAGGAGCACGGAGACGCGCCCGCCGCGCTCGGCGCACGCCCGCCGGAAGGCGGCTCGACCGTTGTCGGTGTACTCGATCTCGACCACGCGACGCCCGTGGACGGCGGTGTAGGCGTCGCACTCGTCGTAGACCTCGCACTCCTCGGCGACGGCGAAGTCGAAGCCGGCGGTGCGCACCTGCGAGCGCGTGAGCTCCGGGGCGTTCTTCTGCGCGACGGCGAGGCCGCGGGCGTGGGCCCGCCGGGCGAGCAGCTGCGCCAGGGCGAGGTTGCCGCCCGTGGTGAGCCGACCGCCCGAGCGCAGCCACGAGTCGAGGTTGTCCAGCTCCACGGCCCGGTAGCCCTTCGCGGCGCAGCCGTCGAGCCAGCCGCCGACGACGGCGGCGACCCCGGCGCGCGTCGCGGCCGTGCGGGTGTCGAGCAGCAGCTCCCCGGGCCAGCCCTCGTCCTCGACGGTGCGGCCCCGGCCGTCCCGCAGGAGCAGGTCGGGGTGGTGCCGCCGCCACCAGGCGGCCTCCTGCGGCTGGGTCTGGAAGGCGTTGACGTAGCAGACCGAGTAGACGCCGCGGGCAGGCGGCTCCGTGCGGTCGCGGGTCACGACGCCGACACCTCGCGCGGGCGCGTAGGCCCCGCCGAGCTGGTAGTCCGCCCGTGCGCCGACGGGCGGGGGCGTCACGACCGGCGTGGCCGTCGTCCGTGCGGCCCCGCCCGTCGCGGTCGGGCGTGCCGCGTCCCCGCCCGACGTGGCCGTGCCTGTCGTGGCCGGTCGGGGCCGGGCGGCCGCGCCCGCGTCGGGCGAGGCGGAGCAGCACGCCAGCACGAGCGACGCGCCGAGCAGGAGCGCCAGGCGGCGCCAGCGGTGGGTCTGCACGCGCGCGAGTCTGCGCGTCCGCGGCGTNGGCCGTGCCTGTCGTGGCCGGTCGGGGCCGGGCGGCCGCGCCCGCGTCGGGCGAGGCGGAGCAGCACGCCAGCACGAGCGACGCGCCGAGCAGGAGCGCCAGGCGGCGCCAGCGGTGGGTCTGCACGCGCGCGAGTCTGCGCGTCCGCGGCGTCCCGCGCCGCCCCCCGCGCCCCTCAGGGAGGTGGCGTCACCCTGACGGCCCGGCGTGCGGGCCGGCCGGCGCGGGCGCAGCATCGCTCGGCGTGCGCATCCTCGTGCTCGGCGGCGGCGGCTTCCTCGGCCACCACCTCGTCTCCGCGGCGCTCGCCGGCGGGCACGAGGTGACGCAGCTCTCGCGCTCCGGCACACCCCGCGAGGGCGTCGAGGTGCTCGTCGGCGACCGCACCGGCGACCTGTCCGCGCTCGAGGGCCGCACCTTCGACGCGTGCGCGGACACCTTCAGCGACCCGGGTGCCGTGGCACGGACGGCGGCGCTGCTGTCCGGCCGCGTCGGCGCCTACGGCTACGTCTCCGGGATGAGCGTCTACCACCCCCGCGGCGACGCCGTGCCGGACGAGTCGTCCCCCGTCCGCACCCCCGCGACGGCGGGGGACGAGGACCCGCTGCAGGAGCGCTCGCTCGCCAAGCTCGCGGGCGAGGGCGCCGTCGCGGAGCACTTCGACGGACCCGCCCTCGTCCTGCGCGTCGGGATCATGACGGGGCCGCGCGACCCCACGGACCGGTTCACGTGGTGGCCGGTGCGGATGGCGCGGGCGCTGGCGGGCGACGCCGACCGGCAGGTGCTCGTGCCCGGCGACCTCTCCCGGCCCGTGCAGCACAGCGACGCCCGCGACGTCGCGGCCTTCGCCGTCGCCCGGCTCTCCGCCGGCGCGGGCGGCACCTACGACGTCGTCGGCCCGGGCCGGCGGGAGACCCTCGCCGACGTGCTCGGCGCCTGCCTGCGAGCGGCGGGGGGAGTGCCGGGCGACCTCGACCTCGTGGCCGTCGACGAGGACGCCCTGCGCGAGGCGCTGGCCGACGTCGAGGAGGAGCAGCGGCCGCTGTGGTTCCCCGAGGACCAGATCCCGCAGGAGGCCGTGGACAGCTCCGCGGCCGTGGCCGCCGGGCTCGCCTTCCGCCCGGTCGAGGACACCGCGCGCGACGTCCTCGCCGAGGTGCGCGAGCACGGCCGGCTGGAGGACCTGCGGGCGGGAGTCCCGGCGGACCGTGAGTGTGCGCTGCTCGAGCGGCTGCCGCGGGCGTGAGGGAGAGCGGGTGCGGTGGGCCTCCGTAGAGAGTTCGAGAACCCCTGCGCGGCGTTGAAAACGGTGGCTTCTCGGAGGTCGCGGGGGGTCTACCGGCGGGATCGGAGGCCTCTGGAGCCGCCTGTGGTGGACTCGCGGGGGCGGATGGTGCGCGCAGTTGGGATGACTCAAACCTTTCTGAGCCCGGCGCAGGTGGACGAGCTGGTGGGCCTTTACGAGGCGGGCGCGACGCTGGTGGAGCTGGGTGAGCGCTTCGGCGTGCACCGCCGAACGGCTGCTGCACATCTGGTCCGCCGCTCGGTCCGGATCCGCAGGCGCGGTCTCGATGAGTCCCACCTCGCCGAAGCGGTCGAGCTGTATGCCGGAGGGCTGAGCCTTATGGAGGTTGGACTGCGGTTCGGGGTCAGCCAGCAGGCAGTCCGACGCGCAATGGCCGTGGAGGGCGTCGAGATTCGCCCCAGCGGGCGCCGCCAGTCCGTATGAACCAGCCCTCGTGCTCGGTGTCGTGATCACTCGTCGCACCCATCGACGGGCCGGGCCGGGCCGTCGCCTTCGCAGTCACAGGCTGGCGGCGACCAGCACCTCGACCAACTGCTCAGGTTCGAAGATCAGCTTGGTATCGAAACGCTCATCGAGCTTGTCGTCCTTCTCGCGGGTCAGGGCACGCACCCACTGTTGCTCGGTGAACACCACGTCGCAGTAGACAGCGGGAACGGGTAGTTGGACGACATCGATGAAGTCATTCGCCTTCCACTTCTGATGTGGACGCGGATGGAGGTGCTTGCTCACCCGCAGCGCGTTCGTCACCCGTCGGGTTGGGAGAGACTCAACGATCTGGAGAAGACCAACTCCGCCCAAGGACTCGGCCACTTCCGTGGCGCTGATGCCTGCAGCCGTGACTCGATCACGGATGGCCGGGGCGATGTCGTTGAAGTCCGAGTGGATAACCGCCGGAAGCAACTCGGCACGCGGTATCTTCCGGCGCGCGATGTCTTCAGCGACGCTGGCTTCGTGCTGTACGAACAGGTCACCCCAATTGATTAGGTCGAGCGGGAGGCCCACGCGCGCGTGAGTGTTTGGACCTGCGCGCAGCAGTAGCTCTTCGAACTGGCGGTGGATCGGGGCTCGGATGTCGCTGGTCTTGTCCTCCGAGTCGGCCCGCTCGTCGGTCGGTCTCGTTGAGTTGCGGACGCCGCCAGCGGTCAGGTGAGCGATGCCACGCCCGAAGACGCGAGGCGCCGTCACATTGGTTGGGCGTCCGAGACGGGCCTGTAAGGCCATGTCGATCTCATAGTAGAGAAGTTGCCTGGGTGTGGTGATGGCGTCGAAGTCGGACAACTCGATCATCGTGTCGACCAGGCGGTTCCTGGCTCTTCCCAGATGAGGGTGTAGGTTGGCCGGGCGCGTCGGTCCGCAGGTAGACGTCGAGGTCTCCCGACGATGGAGGTTCCTACGCCATCCATCCGAAAGACCTCGACGTGGCCGACGTTACCCCGCCGGCCGGCTTCGGCCGCCCTGACCTGACCGCCTTCGCGTCTTATCCCAATCGGCTCTGATCGGGTCTGCTGATCCTCTCAACGAGAACGCAGCGACATCACAGCCACCCAACCCCGACCGTCCGGGAAGCCGGGGCACGTCACATGGCCTGTGCTGCGGGCGTGTCGAGTGGGTCGTCCAGGGGCGACGCAGGAGCGTCGACGCGACGTGCTGAGAGGTGGTTCTATGGCATGGCGATAGGTCAGGAACGGCGTCGCTCCCTGCGCAGGAGGGAGCGCAGAGTCTCGGCGTTCGCGTAGCCGACCCGTAGCGCGATGTCGGCGGAGGTGAGGTCCGTGGTTGCTGAGAGGTGCCGAGCTCGTTCGATGCGAAGCCGTTGGACGAAGCCGAGCGGAGTGAGGTTGAGCGCCGCACTGACTCGTCGTTCGAGGGTGCGCCGGCTGGTGCCGAGCGACTGCGCGACGAAGGCGACGTTGAACGGTTCGTCCAGGCGGGCGCGCACGAAGCGTTCGAACTCGACGACGATCGGGTCATCGTGCCGGAGATGTTCGTAGGCGACGAAGGCCGCCTGCGACGGACGCTCGTCGATGATGAGGAGCTTGGCGACATGTTGGGCCAGGTCGGGGCTGATCGATCGCACGAGTGAGAGCGCGAGGTCGATGTGGGCGAAGGCGGCGCCGGCGGTGACGAGGTTCCCGTCGACCACGACCATGGTGTCGAGATCGAGGGCGACGGTCGGATAGCGCTTCAGGAACTCCGGCCCCAGGAACCAGCTGGTCGTCGCCCGCCGATGATCCATCCGTCCGGTCTCGGCGACAGCGAACACGCCGGTGCACGCCGCGGCGATCCGGGTGGTCGCGTCGTCGAGGCGCCCGAGCGAGGCGATGACCGAACGAACATCTCGGCTCTGTAGGGCGTCGTTGGTAGCGGCGGCCGTGAGGGTTCCAAGCGCAGGGACGACGACCACGTCGAACTCTGCGGACTCCGACAGCGGGTGGCCCACCGACAGGGTCATCGATGCCGTCGTGGTCACTGTCCGTTTCGGTCCGAGGATGGCGAGTTCGATCGGGTCGATCCGCGGGTCGACATCGCGGCGGGCTCCGTCGGCCACCCGCACGATGTCGATGATCGACGCGACAGCCGAACCGAAGCAGCCGTCGATCGCGATCAGTCCGATACGCATGGCGCAAACAATAGCAATACTGCCGTATACGCCACTGCCCACCGGCCCTCGCTCGTCATACGCTGAACTCGTCCCACGAAGAACCCCGACTGCAAGGAGAGTCCCTCATGTCCACACCCGCATCACTTCCGTATGCCTTCGTCGCCAAGATCGTCGCGGCCGATGGACAGCACGACGCGCTCGCCGATCTGCTCGCCGGCGCTGTCGCGCTCGCCAACGAAGAAGTAGGAACGATTGTCTGGTTCGCGGTCAGGACCCACGCCGACACTTTCTGGATCTTCGATGCATTCCCCGACGAGGCCGCTCGCGACGCCCACGCCAACGGCGCCATCGTCGCAGCCCTGACGGACAATCAGCACCTCCTCGGCGCAGCACCCGAGATCCTGGCGGCCGACGTCCTCGCGTCCAAGCTCCCGTAGTCCGCCAACGCACGAGACGATCGCGCCCCGCCGAGCCGTCGGAACCGACCGCCTCGACACCCGCACCACGTTGACGATCCCCGACGGGCCGATCACGAGGAGGCCAGGCAACACCAGGCGCAAGCCTGGAGCGGCACTGGTTCACCGGTGGTCATCGAGAGAGCCAGCGCGGTTCCATGGCAGCGCAACTGTGGCAACTTGCCCTCCGTCCCGCTAGGCGCTGTGGGCGGGTCTTGGTTGCGATCCGTTGCAGAGGAGAGCGACGTCGGTGTCGGGCAGAGCCGTGAGGCCAGCGCATCGCGCGACCACCAGAACCGAACAGCCCCTGCCCTGCGTTTCC
>NZ_JBBIAA010000026.1:0-17753 GCF_037482545.1 Pseudokineococcus basanitobsidens
GGGACAACGCCGTCGCGGAGTCCTTCTTCGCGACCTACAAGAAAGAACTCGTCCACACCCGGCCCTGGCCCGACCTGAACACCCTCCGCAAAGAGACCTTCAGCTGGATCGAGGGCTACTACAACACTAAGCGGCGGCACTCCACCCTCGGGTACTTGACACCCCGGGAGTACGACCTAGGCTACCGGGACATCAACCAGATCGTCGGCCTCGCGGCATAGCCTTTCCGTGTCCACCAAAGTGATTACACTTCACAGCTCCGGTCGCGTCGTCGCCCCCGGCGACATCGCCGCCCAGACCGAGCAGGTCATGGCCAACCTGCACGCCACCCTGCACGAGGCGGGCGCCAACCTCACCAGCGTCATCAAGTCCACCGTCTACGTCGCCACCCAGCAGCGCGACGACCTCACCACGGCCTGGGAGGTCGTGAGCCGCTCCTTCGCCGACCACGACGCGCCCAGCACCCTGCTCGGGGTTAGCGTCCTGGGCTGGCCCGACCAGCTCGTCGAGATCGAGGCGGTCGCCGTCCTGCCCGACGCGCGCACCGCCTCGGCAGCCGACTGACGGCGAGATGCCGGTTCTTACAGACGATCCTCAGCCGGTCACCGGTGCCAGGCGAAGGTCAGCGTCCGGTGATCGGGTGCTCCACGGCGCTTCGGCGCAGGGTCACTGCTCGCCGTAGCGACACTGAGTGCTGGAGGTGGCGGAGATGGAAGCCAAGGGGCTGACCAGCGAGCAGTTCGAGCAGTGGGTTACAGCGCTTGAGTCCGGTCGTTATGGGACCGCACCGAGCTGCACCTGGGCCATGAGGGAAGCCGACGGGACGATGAGCTACGACACCCTCCGGGCTGCTCGGCTCCCTCGTCCTGGGCGTGGGACTGGCTCACCCCCGGCGTGGTCGTCAACGCCCACGGGACCCAGCGCTCGACGTCGGGCTTGCTGAACGAGGTCGACGGTGTCCACGCCATCCCGCTGCCTCTCGCCCGTGCTCTGCCGGCGGAAGTCCGCCGCGAGGTGCAGGAGCGTGACGAGGCCTTCGCGCCGTGGCGCGAGACCGCGAGCTGGCTGCGCGCGGAGCGACACCGCTGCGTGACGCCCCTGGCCAGCAACGCGCCGTGAGGACGGCTGCCGCTTAGAGCCAGAACGCGCCTGTCCGCGGACGATCGTCAGCTGGGACGGGTGACCGCAGGTCCGGCCGTCGCGTCGGCTCCTCCATGGCGTCGCAGGTGGTGCAGGACCTGCTGCGCGTGCTGGTCGGGCGGGAAGACGGGGTAGAAGACATGCTCCACGACGCCGTCCCGCACGAGCATCGTCAGCCGCCGGTACAGCTGCTGGGCGTCCGCGACGAAGGTCCGGACCGGCGCTTCGGAGCGCACCAGTGCGCCTTCACGCACGGCCCGCCCGTCTCTGGCCGGGGTACCGCCGAGGTCGCGGGCATTCCACAGACCGAGCCAGCCGTCCTGCCCGACCGTTGCGTGCCCTGGCATGGCCATGGCGGTGACCCTACGTGTGGTCCGCGCGCCCTTAGCCGCGACGTTCTTGCGGCGCCGAGCAGCTCCACGGCGGATCGGCTGCTGGGAACGCCGCCGACCTCGCGGAGTTGAGTAGAACGTCTGTCGCCGGCGGCTGGTCAGGAGGAGCTCATCGCGTCGGAGCGGTGACGACGGCCTCAGACGGTCCGCCGCAGTCCTCGGTGCCACCGACCCGCTCCCATGCCAGCGCGACTGACGTCTCCGCCAAGACCTCTCCACCCTCGGTTAGAGACCGCACGCGCACCTCGTCTGGCCGCTCGTCGAGGACCGGAAAGGACCACGAAGACTCGGACAACTGCGTGACCGGCCCCCATGAGGGAGCCGTACCAAGGCCCGTCGAGGAGCTACCCGGCTCCGGCGCGATGGAAGAGGCGCACGTCTCGGCTACGCACACCTCCACGTCGACCACCTCAGGGCTCGCCCCGGCCTCGACCATGAGCGTCGGGACATAGCCGATGGCTGAGCAGACGCTCGGTCCGCACCCGGCCGCCACGACGACGGCCATCAGCACCGCCGCACTGCCTCCCAAGACGCGCCGTCGCCGCATGTCGCCACTATCCCTCTGGCCGCCCGGGAGGTCGTGGCAGTCGCCGACCGTTGCTAGGCCGACCCGCAGCCGATCGACAACCGGGAAGCCCTCTGACGGTGGGGTGGTCGTTGGCGTCGTCTGGTGACGTCAGGACGGATCCCAGTCCGCGTCGCGATAGCCGAGGCGCCGGTTCATCGCGATGGCGCGATGATTGCCCGCGTGGTGGACGGTCCGGATGGTGTCCACGCCGCAGCTGCGCACCCAAGCGATCCCGGTGACCTTCATGGCCAGGGCGAGGCCGGTGCGCCTCTCGTCTGCGGTCACCCCAGTCATCTCGTTGAACATGTACCCGGCCTCACGGTGGTCTGAGGTCGCGGACATGCCCACCCAAGCGCCACCTTTCAAGGCCACGACGACACCCGCTGGGGTGAACGAGGGCACGTCCAGTCGCTCCTGCACGTACTCGTCGAAGGAATAGAAGGGCCCACGCCCTGGGATGTCGGCCGAGCACTGCCGGTTCAGCTCGTAGAGGGCCCGGCGGTTCTGCGGGTTGTCTCCCAGGTCGGCCAACGACGTGATCTCGACGCCGGCGTGCTGACAGCGCTGGATCACCGGCGCGAAGTTCTCGGCTCGGAACCCCGGAACGTCCAGTGCCAGGCGAACCCACCCATCCGTAGCCGCGGACCCGGGCTGTGTCGTCATGGCGACATCGTCACAGGTGACGGGATCGAGCGCTCCGACATGGCCAGTACCCGGTGCGTCAGCTTGTTACAGGGCCTCCGCCACCGCGGCGAGGTCGGCCAGAGTCTCGATGCGGCTCGCTCCAGATGGCGTTCCCGCGCTGACGCGGTCTAGGTGGACGACGTGCAGGCCAGCAGTAGCAGCTCCCACTACGTCGACGGCATGGTCGTCACCGACGTAGAGGACCTGCTGTGGCGTCACCCTCCCTGGCAGGCTGAGGTGGTCGCAGAGGGCATGGAAGGCGCCCGGGGCGGGCTTAGCCACTCCCAGCGCCTCAGAGGTCAGTACCGGACCGACGCGCCCGAGCAGACCGATGTGAGCCAGCTTGTCCTTCTGCTGGGCGGTGTTGCCGTTGGTCAGCACCGCCGTGGCCAACCCGGCTTGCTGCAGCTGTTCCAAGGCGGGGTTGACGTCCGGGTAGCCGCACCAGGCCCGCTGGTAGGCGGCCAGATAGCCCTCGAAGACGGCGTCCAGCTCTTCGTCGTCACCGACCGGGTGGCCGATCAGTGGCAGCACATCGCGCAGCCGGCGGCGGCGCTGCTCGGCGAAGCTGATGTGGCCGTCGCGCCAGGCGGTGAAGTGGCGGGCCTCCGCGGTCGTCCAGGCGGTGGCCAGCTCCTCGTCCCAGGTGGCGCCGAGGTCCGTCGCCCAAGCCCGCAACCCTTGCCGGGCGGCGGCCTGGTGATCGAACAGGGTCCCGTCGAGATCGAAAGCGACCGCCGCGAGCACCACGACCGCCACCCTAAGCACTGCTGCGCTTAAGGGTGATGACACGTCTGCGATGTCGCCGTTAGCCGACCCCCAACCGGCGACGGCGCAGGTCACAGGGGCGGCGAGGCGCGGCCTCGCAATGACGTCGCCAGCAGACCTGTCCGGATGAGAATCCCGAGCAGGTGCGTCATGTGGGACGCCTCGACGCTGCGGCCAAGCGGTGCTGGCCTCTCCCCCGCCCCGACGGACGCCTCGCGTTGAGGTCGGGGCCGGGGGCCCGGCTGAGGATCGCGACACGATCGTGAGACGCCGGCGCTGAGACGACCGTGAGACGCCGCAGGTCAGCCGGCGGCACCTACGACAACTTCAGCAGTTTCCTACAGCAGCGATGTCGACAGCTGCCACCCGACCACGCGGCGGGAGAACACGTCGACGACGAACGCGGCGTACACCCACCCGGCGAAGGTCCGGCAGTAGGTGATGTCGGCGACCCACAGCTGGTCCGGGCCAGTGGCCCTGAACTTGCGCTGCACCAGGTCCGGGCGGGTGTCCGGGCCCGTCCCGGGCACGGTGGTGCGCGGGCCCTTGGCCCGGGACAGGCCCCGCAGCCCCGTCGCGGCCATCAGGCGCTCGACGGTGCACCGCGCGACCCGGTGCCCGCGGCGGACCATCTCGGCGTGCACCTTGCGGGGCCCGTAGACCCCGTAGTTGTCCTCGTGTACGGCCTTGATCACCTCGGTGGTCGCGGCGTCGGTGACCGACCGTGCGGACGGGGGTCTGGTCTTGGCGGCGTAGTAGGTGCTCGGGGCGACCTGCAGCACCGTGCAGATCGGCTCGACCCCGAAGCGGTCCTTGTGCGCGTCGATGTACTCGACGACTACTTCAGTCGGCGGTCGAGCTCCGCCTGGGCGAAAAACGCCGACGCCGTCTTCAAGATGTCGTTCGCCCGCCGCAGCTCACGGTTTTCTCGTTCGAGCTCGGCGATCCGCTTGGCCTCGTCGGTCGTCGTCCCCGGACGGGTGCGGCCGTCGATCTCGGCCTGGGTGACCCAGTTCCGCAACGTCTCAGGATTGATGCCGAGCTGACCCGCGACCCGGGCCAACGCGCCCGGCCTCGTCGCCGGGTCCTTGCGGGCGTCCACCGCCAACCGGACCGCCCGCTCCCGGAGCTCGTCCGGGTACTTCCTCGGTGCTGCCATGACTCTCATCCTCCCGTGCGATGAGAGCCTCCATCAGACCCGGTACGAGACACTCGGTGGGGTCAGGTCGTCGAGCACGAACGGCGCGGGCGGCGTGAAGGTGAGCAGCGGACCGAAGTAGGCCTCGAGCGCGCGGGCGTCCTGCCGCTGCTGGTCGAGATGGAACCCCACCGCCAGGACCCCGACGCCCGTCCCGATCAGGCCCAGCGTGACGACGAGCCACCGCGCGCGCAGCCGCCGGACTACCACGAGCGGGACGACGACGAGCAGGGGCAGGAAGAAGGGCGCCGCCGCGACGGCGACCGACAGGAGCAGGCCGAGGAAGCTCAAGCCGTACGCGAGGACGAGCCGGCGGCGCGCCGGGTCGGTCCGGCTGGCGGCCCGCAGCGTGAGGACGGCGACGGCGACCCCGACGAGGACGCTCACCACGACGGCGAGCACCAGCTCGCAGAGGCCGGACAGGAAGCCCGGCCCTCGGCCTGCCACCGTCGCCCAGCGGCCGAGTGGCGCGCCGACGGCCAGCCCCCCGCCGACGCCGGCGAGCGTCGACAGCACCAGCCGCAGGGTGGTCTGCCGCGGTGAGGGGCTGACGACGGTCGCCGTGGCGAGGTCCGCTCGACGGCCGGGGACGCCCGTCATGCCTACCGGCGCAGGTCCCGCAGCGGTGCGCGCAGCCCGGACGGCGTCGAGACCCAGTCGTAGAGGGACCCGCCGGCAGCACCGGTCGAGCGGACGGCGCGGCCCATCGACCGGACGTCCGCGGTGGTGGTCGGCGACCCGATGACGTGCACGGGCAGCCGGGGGTCGCGGGCCGCCTCACGGGCCAGCCGCACGTCACTCGCGGCGTAGGCGCCCGCCTCGACCTTCCCCGTGCGGTAGGACCAGTACGTCATCGTCGCGACGGCGTCGACGTGCGGGCGCAGCGCCGCGAACGGGTAGTCCGGCCACCAGTCCTTCGGTGCGTACTGCGCCAGTCCTGTCGGGCTCGGCGTGATGGCGACCAGCGGCTTCGACGTCACCTGGTTCAGCCGTGCGACCAGGCGCACCGCGCGACGGTTGCGCTCGGTGACCGCGCGCACGTCGGTCGCCTCGATGTCGATGCCGATGCCGTCGACGCGCTCGCCGGCCGCCGCGCGCAGGTGCCGAGCGTCGCGCTCCTCGTCGGTGTGCGTGGGCAGGTACCAGAGCACGACCTTCATGCCCCGGCGGTGCGCTCGGTCGACGAGCGCGCGCAGCCGCGGCGGGTCGATCAGCGTCGCCGTGCCGGGGCGCGAGCTCTGCAGGTACAGCGTCTGGACGCCGGCCCTGGCCATCGCGTCGACGGTCGTCGTCGTGACCGCCGGGCGCCGCGGCGTCCAGTCGTAGACGTCGCGAGGCATGGGCACGTCTGCAAGAGTCACTACGCGGGGGCAATGTCCTGGGGGCCAAGCCCCTGTGCCCGCATACCAATTGTACGGTACGCCCCACCGGTGAGGACGCTCCGGGTCCGCGCCACTTCGCGCCGCTTGCGATCAAAGTGCGGGTCGTCGATGTCACCTTCGAGCACGGCGCGGTAGTGCTGATAGTAAGCGCGGGTGCGTTCATGTAGCTGCGCCCAGGTTAGAAGCTCAATGTTGTCGCGGTTCATCCAGTCGTCGAGGGTGCGAGAGGACAACGCGTATCGCTCGCTCGTGATGAATGCGCCGCGGGTTGTGTCGCGTGCTTGGCCGAGGCGATCGACGTACCGCTCGATCTGCTGCAGGTCCTTGAGTTCGACGGGATGCCCGGCACGCTTGATCTCGATGACGACTGTGTCGCCGCCGCCCTCGAGCGCGAGGAAGTCGTAGCGGGAGCGGTCCTCGGGGGCGGTGTCGCGTGCTCCCCACTCCCGCAGCTGCTTGGTGAGCGTTTTCTCCTCGGCGAGGACCTGCCAATCGGGGTTGATGAGCCACGGGTAGTCGGCGATGAGGTCATGCAGGTTCTCACTCCCCCTGGCGGGGGCGGTCTCTGCGCTGTCGTTGACAATCATCGAGTGGAACTTGTCGACGATGTCGAGGCGGCCCTTCACGACCTCGAGTATCGCCCGGCTCTCCAGGACCTTCCAGCCGCGCAGGTACGTCAGCGCGAGTTCGAGCTGCTCGGGGTTCTCGGCCGCGTCGTCGAGCTCCTCGATGAAATCGTGGAACTGCCGGTACTCGTAGGCCCGGATGATGGTGTCGGCGAGCGGCCGGACCCGCTCGTCCGCGGTATCTGCGGCCCCGAGCGCCCGCACGAAACGGCGGACCTGGGCGGCCGAGGTCGGATCGAGGGCCCCGATGCGCTCCTTGAGGGCCGGGTCGTCGTCGACTTGCCTCTCCGCGTCCTGCTCCCGCTTCTCGACACGGCTGCGCAGCAGGCGGCGGGTCAGCCGGTCACCCCAGGTCTTCAGCGCTGCGGCGTCCTCGTCGTCCCAGTCGATCTCCTGGCGGTCGGTGGAGATGCGGTCGCTGTCGTCGTCCGTGCCGTCGTCCAGGTAGTCCGCCTCAATAACCCCGGTGAGATACTTGGTCCCGTGCTGACCGCTGGCGGTGCCCTCGACGCCGAAGAAGTAGGGCGGGGCCTGCGCGGTCTTGTCGTGCACGAGAACGGTGAAGCCCTGCAGCTCCGGCGGCAGCACCTTGCTGCTGAAGCCTGCCCACCAGGTGACCGTCCGGCCACCGCCGATGTCCTCGGTGGTAGCGCCCTCGGCCGGCTCCCGGGACTGTAGATCTAGCACGGGCTCGCGCAGCGGCTCCCCGTTGACGGTGACGGCCATGCTCCCGAGGACCGTGCGGCTGAACCGGCGGGCGAGGGCGCGGTGCAGCCCGTCGATGTCGACGGGAGTCTTGTGCTTGAGGGTCCGCATGGTCACGGTCGTGCCACTCGGGTGGGGGACGTCCGGGGCCACGGCCTCAACGGTGCCGGGGACGGTGAGCTGCTCAGCCGTGCCGCGGTCGGCCTTGAGTGCGGCGCCGTCGAGCTCGAAGGTGGTAGCAGTACCTCCCCGCCAGGTGGTGAGCTGCATCTTGCGGGCCAGCCCGAAGCCGGCGAGCTTGCCGACCCCCTTACGTCCCATCACCTTGCGTCCCGACGGCGGGCTCTGGCCCGCGGCCCGGCGGTTGCGTCCGATGACGAGGTAGTCGTCGTCGACCTGGTCTGCGGTCATGCCGCTGCCGTCGTCGGTGACAGTCATCGCGCTGGTCGCCGGGTCGTACTGCTGTGGCATGGGGACGGTGATGGCGACCTGCGTCGCGCCGGCGTCCCAGCAGTTGGCGACCAGCTCGGCTATGGCGACATCGCGCCGCTTATACATCTGGGTACCGAGGTGCTCGAGGGTCCGGCCGAGCACGGTGATGTGGAAGTCGCGCGGCTGGGCGGCACTGGGCGTGCTCATCCGTCGAGGCTAGGCGTGGGGGTGCCCGCGGCGTGGCTCGACCGCAGGGCAGCTGCGATCGGGAGGGCGTGCGCGGCGACAAAAGCGGGTGGAATGGCGTTGCCGATCATGAGAGCGGCGGCCAGCTTGCCGCGCCCGAGCCGGAAGGCGTAGCGCGGTGGGAAGCCCTGCAGGAGGGCTGCCTCGCGGAGCGTGACGGCGCGGTGCTGGTCGGGGTGCAGGAAGCGTCCCTTGGAGGGGTTGTGGCACCCCCCGGTGATGGTCGGAGCCGGGCGGTCCCAGGACATCCGTCCGTAGACGTCCTTGAAGCCGTCGACTCGGGCGTGGCAGCTGAGTTGCTCGCGCAGGGCGCTGCGGCTGCCGCCGTCGACCGGGACCTGCCGAATGAGGTCGGCCACGCGGGCTGACCGTCTCTCGGGGAGATCGTGCAGCGGGTCCCCGCTGCTACCGGCGGGCGGCAACCTGGAGATGGCCTGACGGACCGTCGGGCGTGCGGGCGTGCGCACCGCCGGCTCGAGGACCGCGTGGCGCGCGGCGGTGAGCACAAGCCGGCGCCGACTCTGCGGGACGCCGTAGTCGGCGGCGTTCATGATGCGGGTCCCGCTGCGGGCGGGGTAACCAAGCCCCTCGAGCAGCTCGACCAGCTCGTCCATTCGCTCGTCCTTGGCCAGCCCGGGCACGTTCTCCATGAGCACAGCCCGAGGGCGCAGCTGGGCGACGAGACGACCGTACTCGCGCACCAGGTCGTTGCGGGGCTCGGCCGGGGCCTGTCGGCCGTTGAGGGTCCGCAGGGTGGAGAAGCCCTGGCAGGGGGGGCAGCCCGCGAGCAGGTCCAGCTCCCCCGCCCGCAAGCCGATGCCCCGCATGAGCTGCTCGCCGTCCACATGCCGGACGTCATCCTGCCAAAGGCGCACGCCGTCGTGGTTGTCGGCGTACGTCGCGCACGCCAGCGGGTCCACCTCGATGGCGCCCAGCACGGTGAATCCCGCCTGCTGCAGCCCGAGCGTCAGCCCCCCGGCGCCGGCAAACAGGTCAACGGCGGTGAGCACGCTCACGCTGCCCTCCGTGGCGTCGTTGGGCGACGTGACGTGCTCGCCACCAGGGCACCCACCCGGTCGGCTACCGAGCGGGGGTCCTCGTGCTCCCAGGCGCGCAGGACCGCCCAGCCTGCCTCGGTCAAGCGTCGGTCCGTGTCGGCGTCCCGGGCCCTATTGGCATCGAGCTTGCGGAGCCACCAGTCGCTATTGGTTCGCGGGCGGGTGCCGTGCTCGGGGCAGCCGTGCCAGAAGCAGCCGTCGATGTAGACCGCGACGCGGGCCGGGCCGAAGATGACGTCGGCACGCCGACGCAGTCCGGGCAGGGGCGCGCGATCGACGCGGTAGCGCAGGCCGTCGGCGTGGAGAAGGCGTCGCACGGCCAGCTCGGGTGCCGTGTCCCGGGCCTTCTGTGACTGCATCCGGGAGCGCACCCCTGGTGTGCTCGCCGCTGGTGCGCCGGTGCGCGTGTAGGAGCGGGGCGTGCGCGCGTTGCTTCGGGGACGCCCGTCCGCCGTCGTGGTGGTCGTCATGACAGACCCACTCTCCCAGCTCGGCGACGAGCACGGGACGCCTTCGGCAGCGACGCACGGGCGCCGGCGGCCGAGCAGCAGTCCGGGCACAGCCCCACGGGATATCGCTCGGCGGCCTCAGTAGCCGACGAGGAGGACCCCGTCGAAGGGGAGGGTGAGCCGCCTGCTGGCGTAGATGGCGCGGAGCTGGCTGAGGCATCGCGGTAGGCCTGACCGGTTGTGACCTTGCCGGCGCTGCTGTAGCGGCAGGCCCGGGGCGTGAGCAGGTCGAGGTAGCGGGCGTCGAGGATGAGGCTGGTGCGGGTGATGTCGCGGTAGGCGGCGTTGCCGCGTGCGCCCCGGCCGACTTCAACCTCGACGACGATGCCGGGGTCGCCGTGGGCGGCTTCGACCTCGTAGGAGACGGTCGGGACGTCGTCTCCTTCGAAGAGGACGGAGTGACGGCTCTTGTTGACGGTCCTCTTGCCGGCTTCCACGGTGTAGCAGAGCCGCTGTAGGTCGGCGGCCAGGTGCGCGAGGACGGTGTCGCTGGTCATTCCGGTCCGGTCTGGCTGCGCGGTGGAGACGGCGTCGACGAGCTGGTGGGCCCACTGCGGCGGTCGGGTGTTTCTGGGGAAGTAGGACCAGGCGGGGTATGCCGCGGACACGGGTCAGCTCGCTGCGTCAGTGATCTGCTGAATGACTTGACGGGCCAGCAGCGGGGGGACGGAGTTGCCGAGCTGGGCCTGGACGCTGGCGCGAGTTCCGACGAACTCAAAGCTGTCGGGGTAGGTGAAGAGGCGCTTGGCCTCGGCGACGCGCAGGCGCCGGTTGTCCCAATGGAAGGGCCCGACGTTGGGCCCTGGCTGGGCCTGGATCGTCGGGGAGGGCCGTGCGGGGTCGAGCTTGAGCAGGAAGGACCAGTAGCGGCTGCGCCACTTGAACAGGGGGTCGGCGTGGCCGCGCTCCTCGGTGTAGTGCAGGTAGTTGCCGCCCGGGGGAACGTCGGCAAGCAGGGCGGCGTACTGCCCGCGCAGCTGCTCCTCGGGCTCGGGGTCGGTCACCAGGCCCTCGAGCGCCTCTCCTGCGGTCACGTGGGGCCGTTCGACGCTACCGGAGGCGCGTCTCTCCCAGGTGCCGCCGTGGGTGGCGTCGGGGTGCTCGGGCAGCCGCTCCCCCCTGGGGACGCCGATGACGAACAGCCTGGGGCGGGCCTGCGGGACGCCGTGGTCGGCAGCGTTCATGACCTTGGCACGCCAGTCGTAGCCGGCGGCGTCGATCTCGCGCAGCAGCCGCTCATAGGCGGGGCGGGAGGCCTTGTTGTTGTAGGTCAAGGCGTAGACGTTCTCGAGCACGAAGGCCCGGGGGCGGGCCTCAGCCAGGACGCGGGTGTACGCCTGCAGCAGGGAGGCGTCGGGGTCGAGGCCAGCGCGCTTCCAGTCCAGCCAGAACCCGCTCTTGGAGAACGGGGTACACGGTGGCCCGCCTATTAGCAGGTCCGGTCGCTGCCCTTGACTGAGCCCAGCGGCGGCCAGGATGTCGGTCGTGGGGACGTCGAGGATGTCGGCCTGGATGACCGGTGCCTGCAGGTGGCTGAAGTTCTTCTCCATCGTCGCCGCCGCGTCGTGGTCCCGCTCGACCGCCGCGGCAACGGCGTACCCCGCCTGCTCGGCGCCCAGGTCCAGGCCTCCGGCACCTGAGAAGAGCGAGATCGCGATCCTGGAAGCGCTCATGAACCGAGTGTGTCAGGAGGGTCCGACATCGAGGGCCGTGTCCGGGCGGGCGGCTCGAAGTCCGTCGCCTTCGAGCTCGTCGCCCGTGGAGGGGTGCGTGGTGCGCCGGCTCCAGCGGCCTCACAGGCGGCGGCTGGCCGCAGAGCGGTTGCCAGGTCGCTCGCCCACGCGGCGTCGATGCGCTGCATGGGGGCCAGCCGGTCGGCGAAGTCGCGGTGGCGCGGCAGGACGCTGGTAAGGCTAAAGCGGAACGTCCACTGCCGGGTGGGCGAGTACAGGCAGGCTGCGACGATGTCGAACTGGTCGACGCGGTAGAAACGGCTTGCGGGGTCCTTCTTTGAAGCGCGAGTTTTTTGCACCTCGACCTTGAGATCGCCGTTGGCGTAGCCCTCGGGACTCGCGTTCTTACACTCGAGCCGGACGGTCCGGCCGTCGGCCATGACGACATCGAAGTCGTGCTGGGAGTCGTGGTCGAGCCGGTCCGCGGCAGCGACCTTGATGTCACCGTCGAGTACCCGCTGAAGGTGGTGCTCCGCGACGCCGCCGCGCACGGCAACTTCCAGGCGTGTGCGATCGGCGATGATCGCGAGGATGTCGGATGCGGCGAGGTCGAAGTCCTGCTCCAGCGGGTGCCGCGAACCCGCGCTCGCGGTCACGGTCGTAGCGGCGTCCTGCGCGGCGCTGTAGCGCAGCGGCCCGTCCAGGCCGAGGTCGCTGGCGGTCTGCTCGAAGCGTGCGTAGTCGAGGAATCGCTCGGGAGTAAATGCGACCAGCGTCTCCAGGCCGCCCTGCGCGCGAGGGGCAGCCCGGCGGCTCCCGCCGCGGTTCTCGCGCTCCCACACATGCCAGCTGCTGGCTCCGGCTGCGGCGAGCTGGGATTCCTTGGCGTACATGGAAATGCCCATCGGCAGCGGGTCGTACAGGGCAGGGTCGAGGCCGACAAGAACCCCCCGCTCGAGGTCGACGGCGACCATCAGGGTGATGTCCACGCCGGCCAGGTCACGTCCGACGGCGTGGTCGTCGCTGCGCCAGGTCTCCTCGCCGCCGTAACGGATCTGCCCACGCACCTCGTCGCTGGGTCGACCGCTGGTGAGGACCCGTGTCATGCGGAAGGGGTAGACCAGGAGGCCCAGCCGCTGCCCGCCGGTGGTGCGCACGCCGAGGTAGACCGGCGCCCGGGAGGCGTCGCTGGCGTGCAGCACCTGACCCCCGCTGCGGGTGACGGCCTGCCGCAGGAACGTGTGCACATCCTCGCGCTCGTTCACACGGTAGACGCGGGCGTAGCAGCGTCCCGCCAGGTCCATGCCCTCGCCCTCCTCATCGGACGCCCGTTTCACGCAGGCGGCTCGCAGCATGGCAGGCCGACGATGAGGAGAGCAGCTCCTGGGCGGGTCAGGCTCCGCGCGCCCAGGGGCCGGTGCTGTGCGGATGATCGGAACCTCCGACGCCCCGATCCGGGCCCACTCGCCACCTCGGCGGGCGAGCGCCTCCGGCCTCGACAGTGGCGACACTGCATGTCTAGGTTCGTGCCCACCCCCGGGGAGCGCAGCAGCGCTGAGAGTGCGGAGAGTCCGCAGACCCGTTCGACCTGATCCGGTTCGCACCGGCGTAGGCAGCAGGGCACGCAACGCCGTCCGCAGGCGTCTGCGTCTCGATCCACCCGCGGGCCCGTGGAGGGACCGCCATGACCCAGACCCGACCAGCACAGACCCACCCGACCGAGGACGCCGCGCGCGTCACGACGGCGCCGGGCGGCACGACGCCCGCCGGCGCGAGCGCCGCGGACGCCCAGGTGACCGAGCTCGGCATCGGCGCGCGCGTCAGCGTGCACCCGCACACGGACCGCTTCGTCGACGTCATCCTCGGCGCGCTCGACGACGTCGAGTCCGCCGGCCTCACCGAGGGCCTCGTGCTCGAGACCGACGAGGTCAGCACGTACGTCGGCGCGCGGCAGGCGCCGGGCGAGCAGCGGATCGCCCGTTACCTCACCGGCCTCGTCGCAGCGGCATCACGGCGCAGCGACGGTGGGCACGTCGTCGCCCACGTGCTGCTCTCCCGCGGCTGCCCCGGCGAGGTCAGCTGCGACCTGTCCGTCACCGGGCTGCCGTCGGTCGAGCCGGTCGTCGTCGAGCCGACCGGCGTCCAGGCCGTGGCGCAGTGGTCCCTGTACCCGCTGCTCGACGCCGCCGGCGCCGGGACTTCCGGTGCCGCCCCTGCTCGTCGCGGAGAGGCGGACGACCAGCACATGGCGCACATCGAGCAGGCCATCAGCGCTGCCCAGCAGCGCGGGACGGCCTCGTCGGCAGCGCACTACGCGACGATGCTGCGCGGGGACGTCGCGGACGTCGTCGCCACGGCCGTCGACGCGTGGGCCGGGGTCGGCGAGGTCGTGCCGCACGTCGTCACCCACCTGACCATCTCCGTCGGCTCGCCCAGCGCGGGGACGGCGCGATGAGCGCCCCCGCCGCCCGACGTGCTCGCCGCCGCTGGCAGCTGCGAGACATCGTCCTGGCCGTCGTCCTCGGCGTCGTCTTCGGCTTCGTCTACTGGGCGCTCGTCCAGGCCTGGATCGGCCTGCAGGTCGCCATGGGTCCGGCCGGCGACCTCGCCCAGCACGTCCTGCAGGGCGGCTGGCTGCTCGTCGCCCCGATCGCCGTCGCGATCACCCGCCGGCCCGGTTCGGGCGTGGTCGCCGAGGTGATCGCCGCGCTCATGGAGGTCGTCTTCCTCGGCTCGCCCGTCGGGCCGGTGCTGCTGGTCTCCGCGCTGCTGCAGGGCGTCGGCAGCGAGCTGCCCTTCGCCCTGACCCGCTACCGGCGCTTCGGGTGGGACGTCTACGCCCTCTCCGGGCTGCTCGGCGCGGCGCTCGTCTTCGCCTTCAGCGGCTTCCGGTTCGGCTGGTACGGGCAGGACATCCTGCTCCTGCGCCTGGTGATCCACTGCGTCTCCGGCGTCGTGCTCGGCGGGCTGCTGGCCCGGGTGGTCGTGGAGGCGCTGGCCCGCACCGGCGTCCTCGACGACTTCGCCATCGGGCGCGACCGCCGCTCGCCCGCCCGCGCGTGAGCGACGACGCGTCGGTGGTGCTGGACGGCGTGACCGTCCGGCACCACCGCCGGCCCGCGCCCCTGCTGCGGGACGTGCACCTGCGCGTCGCCCCCGGCGAGCACGTGCTCGTCGTCGGGCCGTCGGGCTCGGGCAAGTCGACGCTCCTGCGGGTCGTGTCCGGCGTCGTGCCGCACACCGTCTCGGCGGAGCTCGAGGGCACGGCCACGGTGGCGGGCGTCCCGACGGAGGAGGCGAGCGTCGTCGAGCGCTCCCGGCACGTCGGGGTCCTCGCGCAGGACCCGGCCTCGAGCGTGTGCCTGCCCGTCGTGGAGCAGGAGGTGGCGCTGCCGCTGGAGAACCGCGCCGTCGACGCCGCGGCGATCGACGCCCGGGTGGACGCGGCGCTCGCGGCCGTCGGCGCCGGGCACCTACGAGCACGGCGGACGGCCGAGCTCTCCGGCGGCGAGGTGCAGCGCGTGGCGCTCGCGGCGACCCTGGCGGCGGAGCCGGCCGTCCTGGTGCTCGACGAGCCGACGTCGATGCTCGACCCGGCAGGCGTCGCCGCCGTGCGTTCGGCTCTCGACGTGACGCTCGGCGGGCGGACACGCGAGGACGGCGAACCGGCGGTGCTCCTCGTGGAGCACCGGCTCGACGACCTGGCCGGGGACCGCGGGCTCGCGGGCCTGCCCGCGCGGACGGTCGCGCTGTCCGCCGACGGGCACGTGCTCGCCGACGGCCCGACCGACACCGTCCTCCACGAGCTCGCCACCGGGCTCGTCGCCGCCGGGTGCTGGCTGCCGCTCGAGGTGGAGCTCGCCGCGCTCACCGGGCACCGTGGCGGGCTGCGCGCGCCCGCCGTCGCTGACGCGCTCCGGGCGGTGATGGCGGCGGCGCCCGCCCCGGCGGGACCGCCGCTCGGCGCGCCGGTGCTCACCGCGCGCGGTCTCGCCGTCAGCGCCCGCGCGCAGCGACCACGCCGACGGTGGATGCGGCGCGCCCGCGACGAGGACGCCCGCGCAGCGGTGGACTCGGCGCTGCTGCGCGACGTCGACCTCGACGTCCGGGCCGGCGAGGTCGTCGCCGTCCTCGGGGCCAACGGCACAGGCAAGTCCTCGCTGCTGATGACGCTGGCCGGCCTGCGGGCGCCCGCCGCGGGTGAGGTGCGCGGGCCGCGTCCCGCCATGGTCTTCCAGGACGCCGAGCACCAGCTCGTCGCGACGAGCGTGCGCGCCGAGGTCGCCGCCGGGCTGCCCGCGGGGGCCGCGACCGACGGCCGGGTCGAGGCGGCGCTGGTCGAGCACCGGCTCGAGCACCTCGCCGACGCCGACCCGCACCGCCTGTCCGGCGGCGAGCTCCGCCGGCTGTCGGTCGCGGCGATGCTCGTGCACGACCGCCCGTGCCTGCTCGTCGACGAGCCGACGCTCGGGCTGGACCGGCGCGCCGTCGCCGACCTGGTGCGCGCGCTCCGGCGGACGGCGGCGTCCGGCCGCGGGGTCGTCGTCGTCAGCCACGACCTACGGACGGTCGCGGCGGTGGCCGACCGCGTCGTCGTCCTCGGGCAGGGCGGTGTCGTGGCGGACGGGCCGCTCGTCGACGTCCTGCGAGACCCCGGCGCCCTCCGCCGGGGCGGCCTCGTGCTGCCCGCGCTCGTGCGGTGGCTGCTGGCCGAAGGGCTCGACGGCGGACGGGTCCGCACCGTCCTCGCCGCGCTCGACGCCCCCGTGCACACCGCCGCGGCGGTCCCGGCGTGAGCGCGCTGCTCGCCCCCGAGGACCCGCGGGCGTCGGCGCTCGCCCGCCGCGACCCGGTGGTCAAGCTCGCGCTCGTGCTCGCGGTCTCGCTCGCCGTGCTGCTCGTGCTGGACCCGGTGACGCCCGCGGTGCTCTACCTGCTGGCGCTTGGCGGTGTCCTCGTCGGCGCCCGCGTATCCCCGCGGGCGCTGGCCGTGGCGCACGTGCCCTTCGTCGCCTTCGCGCTCGGGCAGCTCCTCGTCAACGCGCTCAGCCGGCCCGGCACCGTGCTCGCCGAGCCGGGGCCGCTGCGCGTCACGGCGGACGGCCTCGAGGTGGGGACGGCCCTGGCGCTGCGGACGCTGCTCGTCGGCGTGCTCGCCATCGGCTTCGTCACCTCGACGAGCCCGGTGCGGCTCATGACGAGCCTGCAGCAGAACGCCCACCTCAACCCTCGCGTGACCTACGCCGTGCTCGCGGGCTACCGGATGCTGCAGGAGATGCCGCGCGAGTGGGACGTGCTGCGCGCCGCCCACGCCGTCCGGGCGCCGCTGCGCCGCGACGGGACGCCGACCCGCTCGCCGCGCGTGCTGCTCGGGACGGTGTTCGGGCTGCTCGTGGTCTCGGTCCGCAAGGGCGAGCGGATGGCGCAGTCGCTCGAGCAGCGGGGCCTCGGGCTGGCGCCGCGCACGACGTGGCGGCCGTCGCCGCTGACCCGCGGGGACGCGGTGCTGTCCGTCCTCGTCCTCGGCGTGCTCGGCCTCGTCCTCAGGACGAGCGCCGCCGCCGGTCTGCTGGCGGGTCCCGGCGCCCTGTCCTGACCGGGATGGGCGCCGGACCGGCGGCGAGTGCACGCCGCCGCCCGTCCGCGCGCGCCGTGACCCGCGGTTGACAGCGCCCCCCGCCTCTGTACGGTGAGCGCGTTCATCTGAGCGGCTCACATGAGCAGGACGATGGGGAGGCCTCGTGACGGAGCGAGACGAGAGCGCGGCCGGCGCCGCGGAACCGGACGTGGACCCGAAGACCCTGCGCAAGGCGTCGGTCCTGTCCGCCGCCGGGGCCTTCCTCGACGGCTACGACCTGCTGATCATCAATGCCGCCCTGCTGACGATCGTCCCGGCGTTCGACCTCAGCAGTGCCCAGACGGGGCTGCTCACGTCGCTGCCCTTCATCGGGATGGTGCTCGGAGCGCTGGTCGCCGGCCGGCTGTGCGACCGCTTCGGCCGCCGCCGCGTCTACCTCGTAGACGTCGTGCTCTTCCTCGTGCTGACGCTGCTGCTCGCCGGGGCGCAGGAGCTGTGGCAGCTCGTGATCCTCCGCCTGGCGCTGGGCGTGGCGATCGGCGCGGACATGCCGACGGGGTCGTCGATGCTCGCCGAGTTCGCGCCGCCGAGGAAGCTCGGGCGGCTCACGGCCCTCATGCAGACCACCTGGGTCTTCGGCGGCCTCGTCGCCTCCGTGGTCGGCTTCGTGCTGTACGAGACGACGGGGGAGAACTCCTGGCGGTGGATGTTCCTGTCCGCCGCCGTGCCCGCCGCCGTCATCGCCGTCGCCCGCCACTCCCTGCCCGAGCCGCCGCGGTGGGCGGCGGGGGGGA
>NZ_JBBIAA010000026.1:17855-39713 GCF_037482545.1 Pseudokineococcus basanitobsidens
TGCTGGCGCGACGGGCCGAGGCCGCCGCGCCGGCCGAGACGCCGCAGGCCGCACCGGGGCTCGGGACCATCGTCCGCACCCCCGAGTACCGCAGGCTCGTGGCGTTCTTCTCCAGCTACTGGGCCGTCGTCTCGTTCCTGGGCGGACCGCCGTTCATCTACACCGCGCTCATCTTCAGCCAGGTGGTGAACTTCAGCGGCTCGCAGGCCCTCCTGCTCAGCGCGTCGCTCTCGGTCGTCTACGTCATCGCCAACATCGTCGGGCAGTACTTCGTGCTCGACCAGCTCGGCCGCAAGCCGCTGGCCGTGGGCATCTGCTCGGTGGCCGCCGTCGCCGCCCTCGCCACCGGGCTGCTGGAGGGCTCGCCCGTCGGGCTCGTCGTCGCCTTCGGCGTCTTCGCCGTCTGCACCCAGACCGCACCGATCCCGTTCTGGCCCTGGTCGGTGGAACAGCTGCCCACCCGGATCCGCGCCACGGGGCAGTCCTTCGGGAGCGCGAGCGGCAAGCTCGGCCAGTTCATCGGCCTCAACCTCTTCACGGCCGGGACGATCACCGCGATCGGCTGGCTGCCCTACTTCGCCTTCATCGGGGTCGGCTTCGGCGCCCTGGCGATCTTCGTCGCGCTGCGCGGGACGGAGACCAAGGGCGCCGACCTCGACCGGCTGGACCGCGTCGCCCCCGGCCGGACCACCTGAGCGCCGCGGAGGCAGTCCGCCGCACCTGCTCGCCCACCGACGCACGAAGGAGCCCGCGATGCCCGACCAGCGCCGCCCCCACGTCCTGATCATCTCCAGCGACCAGCAGCGCTACGACGCCGCCGGCTGCTACGGCAACGAGCACATCCGTACCCCGGTCCTGGACGAGCTCGCCTCCGACGGCGTCCTCTTCGAGAACGCCTACGCCCAGAGCCCCATGTGCGCGCCCTCCCGGGCCAGCCTGATGACGGGCATGTACCCGCAGAACCACGGCCTGTGGGCCAACGGCGTGCAGCTCGCCGACGAGCACCGGCTGCTGTCGCGGGTCCTCGCCGACGCCGGCTACGACTGCGGGCTGGTCGGCAAGTTCCACCTCGGTGCCGCCGCGGGCGGACGCACCGAGGAGCGCGTCGACGACGGGTTCCGCGTCTTCGAGTGGGCGCACGACCCGACGCACACCTCGCCGCAGAACCGCTACCAGCAGTGGCTCGCCGAGAAGCACCCCGAGGTCTACGCCGAGTACCGCTCGACCGTCGGCGATCGGCCGTGGGACTCCGAGGCCGGCAACAAGGCCCGGGGGGCGCTGTTCCTCGACACCATCACCCCCGAGGCGCACTACAGCACCTGGGTCGCCGAGAAGGCGGTCGAGTTCATCGAGGACCCCGACCGGCCGGACGCCCAGCCGCTGTTCCTCGTCGCCAACTTCTTCGACCCGCACCACCCCTTCGGTGCGCCCGCGGCCTACCGCGACCTCTACGAGCCTGCCACGCTGCCGACCCCCGTCGGGAGCGTGGAGGAGCTGTCGTCCAAGCCGTCCCCCCAGCTCGGCTACTCCCGGACGTCCTACGCCGGCACGGCCCCGGGCTTCCAGGACTACTCGCCGGAGGAGATCCAGGGCCTCGTCGCCGACTACTACGCCATGGTCACCCAGGTCGACGACCAGACCGGCCGGATCCTGGCAGCGCTGCGCGAGCGCGGCATCGCCGAGGACACGCTCGTCGTCTTCACGAGCGACCACGGCGAGATGCTCGGCGACCACGCCATGGTCCTCAAGGGCCCGATGATGTACGACTGCGCCGTCAAGGTGCCGCTCATCGCGCGCTGGCCCGGGCACCTGCCGGCCGGGCGCCGGGTGGGCAGCCCCGTGCAGACCGTCGACGTGACGAGCACGGTCCTCGCCGCCACCGGCACGCGGGTGGCGCTGCCCCGGGCGCAGGGCCAGGACCTCGCCGAGGTGGCCCGCGGCGTCGACGGGGCCGGGCGGGACTGGGCGCTGGTGGTCTACCGCGACAGCAACTTCCCGCAGGACCCTCCCATCCACACCACCGCCCTGCGGGTGGGGGACCACAAGATCGTGCTCTGGCACGGGCGCCCCGCGCTCGCCGGCCGCCTGGAGGGCGAGCTGTACGACCTGGCAGCGGACCCCGACGAGCTCGTGAACCTCTGGGACGACGCCGGCTCCGCCGACCTCCGCCGCGCGCTGACCGAGCGGCTCCTGGAGACGCTCGTCGCCGTCGAGGACCGCAGCAACCCCCGGGTCGCCGCGTGGTAGGGATGCCGGGTGCCCCGACGTCCCGCCGCCCGCCCCGTGCGCCGAGAGCCCGACGACGCCGCGCTCCTGGCGTCGGTGGCGCGTCGGTACTACGTGGACGACGAGTCCAAGGTCTCCATCGCCGAGGGCCTCGGCGTCAGCCGCTTCCACGTCGCCCGGCTGCTGCGTGAGGCCCGTGACCGTGGCCTCGTCACGATCGCGATCTCGACGGGAGGGCTCGTCGACGGCGACCTCGGCGCCGCGCTGCAGGACCACCTCGGCGTGCGGCGGGCGGTCGTCGTCGCGGCCGTCCCCGACCAGACGAGCGCCGTCGTCGTGCGCAACCTCGGCCGGGTCCTGGCCGACCTGCTCAGCACCGAGGTCGTCGAGGACGAGGTGCTCGGCCTGGCGTGGAGCCGGGTCGAGGCCAGCATGGTCGAGCAGCTGGCCAGCATCGAGCGCTGCACGGTCGTGCAGCTCGCGGGCCACCTGCTCGTCGAGGGTGAGACGTCGAGCGGCATCGAGCTGGTGCGGCGCACCGCCGCCCTCGGCGGTGGCGCCGCCTACCCGATCTACGCCCCCATGGTCGTGGACGACGCGGTGTCGGCGGCGGCCCTGCGCCGCAGCCCCGAGGTGGCTCACGCGCTCGCCCGCGCCGACCACCTCGACCGTGCGGTGGTCTCGATCGGCGCCTGGGGCTCGTCCCGGTCCCGGGTCTTCCGCCGGCTGTCTCCCGAGGTGCAGCAGCGCGGTGTCGACCTCGGCGCGGTCGGCGAGATCAGCGGGCGTGTCTTCGACGACTCAGGGGCGCTGCTGCCGGAGATCCTCGACGACCGCGTCGTGGCCGCGACCCTCGACCAGATCCGCAGCACCCCCACGGTCGTCGCCACGAGCTGGGGCGCCGAGTCCGCCGGCGCCGTGGCGACCGTCAGCCGCGTGGGCTGGGTGGACACCCTGGTCGTGGACGAGTCCCTCGCCCGCGCCCTCCTGTCGGCGCGGGCCCGCTAGCGACGCGGTCGGCCCCGGCCGTCGGACAACTTCGCGACGACCGAGAGGACGAGCCCGAGCATGAGCGAGCCGGCCGAGACCCCGACCACCCCGCCGGAGGGGCACGTCGGGCGTACCTACGCGGACTCCACCCCGTGGTGGCCCGAGCCGGCGCGCCCGCGCGAGGGGGCCCCGGACGTCGTCCTCGTCGTCCTGGACGACGTCGGCTTCGGCAGCCTGGGTTGCTTCGGCTCGGAGATCGCCACCCCGACCATGGACGCGCTGGCGGCCGAGGGGCTGACGTACACCAACTTCCACGTCACCCCGCTGTGCTCGCCGACGCGGGCGAGCCTGCTCACCGGCCGAAACCACCACGCGGTGGGCATGTCGATGCTGTCCAACGCCGACAGCGGCTTCCCCGGCTACCGCGGCCAGGTGACCCACGCCGCCGCCATGGTGCAGGAGGTGCTGAGGGACACCGGCTACAGCACCGCCGCGCTGGGCAAGTGGCACCTGGCGCCGATGGACCGCACGACGTCGGCCGGGCCGTACGACCAGTGGCCGCTGGGCCGCGGGTTCGACCGCTACTACGGCTTCCTCGAGGGGCTCAGCGACCACTTCCTGCCCGAGCTGGTGCAGGACAACACGCGGGTCGAGCCCCCGGCGACGCCCGAGGAGGGGTACCACCTCACCGAGGACCTCGTCGACCGCGCCATCGACCACGTCTCCGACCGCGTCTCCGTCGCGCCGGACACCCCCTACTTCCTCTACCTCGCCCTCGGTGCGGCGCACTGCCCGCACCAGTCCCCCGAGCGGTACCTGCAGGCCCAGCGCGGCCGCTACGACGAGGGCTGGGACGTCGTCCGCGAGCGGCGCCTGGCCCGGCAGAAGGAGCTGGGCGTCGTCCCCCCGGACACCGAGCTCGCACCCCTGAACGACGGCGTCCGGCCCTGGGCGGACCTGTCCGACGACGACCGCACGGTGATGGCCCGGCTGCAGGAGGCCTTCGCCGCCATGCTGGAGCACACCGACGACCAGCTCGGCCGGCTGATGGCGCACCTGGAGCACCTCGGCCGCCGCGAGAACACGCTCGTGGTCCTCATGAGCGACAACGGCGCCAGCCAGGAGGGTGGGGCCCTCGGCAACACCAACACCCTCGCCTACGAGAACGGCGACACGACGACGACCGAGGAGTCCCTCGCCCGGCTGGACGACATCGGGACCTGGCGCTGCCACAGCAACTACCCCTGGGGCTGGGCGCAGGCCGCCAACACCCCCCTCAAGCGCTACAAGCAGAACGTCCACGCCGGCGGCGTCCGCGCGCCGCTGGTCCTCAGCTGGCCGGCCGGCATGGCCGGTGCCGCGGGCGGGCTGCGGACCCAGTTCCACCACGTCGTCGACGTGGCCCCGACGTTGCTGGACGTCGTGGGCGTCGCCGCCCCGGAGGTCCGCCGTGGCGTGCCGCAGATGCCCGTGCACGGCACGTCGATGCGCTACACCTTCGACGACGCGGACGCGCCGAGCCGCCGGCGCACCCAGTACTTCGAGATGTACGGGCACCGGGCGCTGGTCTCCGACGGCTGGAAGGCGGTCGCCTACCACGAGCGCCACTCGCCGTACGAGTCGGACCGGTGGGAGCTGTACCACCTGCCCAGCGACTTCTCGGAGTGCCACGACCTCGCCCAGGAGCGCTCCGACGTCCTGCACGAGCTCGTCGGACGCTGGGAGTCCGAGGCCGAGCGGTACTCCGTCTTCCCGCTGGACGACCGCAACTTCGCCGAGCGCGCGGCGCAGTACTCCAGCGCGGCCTCACCGCGACGCCGTCGCCGCTACGAGCTGCGCCCGGGTATGGACACCGTCCCGGGCGGCGTCACCCCCCTGGTGTACGACCGGTCCTACCGCATCGAGGCCCATGTGCGCCTGGCCGGGCACGACGAGGGGGTCCTCCTGGCGCACGGCGACGTGAACGGCGGCCACGTGCTGTTCGTCCGTGACGGGCTGCTGCAGTACGAGTACAACCACCAGGGCACGCGCTACCACGTGGCCGGGGCGCTGCCGGGCGCCGGGGAGCACCGCCTCGCCGTGGCCGTGCAGCGGACGGGCGAGCGGCAGGCGCTCGCCCGGCTCCTCGTCGACGACGCGGAGGTCGGCTCGCAGCCGCTGGCCTCCACGGCCCGCTTCATGATCGGATGGCAGGGCCTCCAGGTCGGCCGCGACCCGGGCTCGCCCGTGAGCCTGCGCTACCCGCGCGGCTTCCCCTTCACCGGGCACCTGGAGAAGGTGGTCGTGGCCCTCGCCGACGACGGCGGTGCCGACGCGCCGCACGAGGTCCTCGACTGAGGAGAGCGCTCGAGGCACCGGCCGCAGCGGGTCCGGTCCCGGCCGGCTGGTCGCCCGAACCGGCCGCACGCGGGGGTCAGGACCCCGGTGAGCTTCGCGGTAGACCTGCTCGACCGGCGCGGCGTCCAGGGCAGCCGAGGACGGCGTCCCGGGCAACGGCGCGGGTGGCGCCCCGACGGGAGGCGACGGCAGCGACCAGCACGCAGACGCAGCAGAGCCGGACCGGCGCGGGGGCCGGGACGGTGCGCGGCGTCCTCGCACCGCTCGCCCTCTCGGCGGGCGTGGGGCTCGGCGGCGGCGTGCTCACCTCCTACGCGCAGCTCGGGCTGCCCGAGGTCCTGGCCCCGCTGGCCAACTCGGCGTCGTCGTGGTGCCTCGTCGCCGGGCTCGTGGCCCTGACGGCGCGCTCGGCTCCCGTCGGTGCCCTGTGCGGCGTCGTCGCCCTGCTCGGGATGGACGCCGGGTACGGCCTCGGCTCGGAGCTGCGCGGATACACCTACGGCTGGGGCACGGCCACCTTCTGGGCTCTCGCGGCGCTCCTGGCCGGACCCGTCGTCGGCGCCGGCGTGCAGTGGGTGCGCACGGACCGGCGGCGGCTCGCGCCGGTCGCGGCCGGCGTGCTGGCCGGCGTCGTCCTCGGGGAGGGCGTCTACGGCCTCGCGGTCGTGGGCGCGACCACGCCGACCGCGTACTGGGTGGGTCAGCTCGTGGTCGGCGCGCTCGGGCTGGCCGCGGTCTGCGCCCTCCGTCTCCGCGAGCGCCGCCGGGTCGCCGTGGCCGTGCTCCTCGCCGTCGTGCTGGTCGCCGCCTTCGTCGGCGTCTACCGGCTGCCGCTCATCGCCTCCTTCTCCTTCTGAGCCGTCGCCCCGCCGCACCCGCCGACGGCCTCGGTCCGGCCGCGCCCGCGGGTCAGAAGCGGAAGTGCCCCACGGCCGTGCGCAGGGAGGCGGCCCGCCGCGCGAGCCCGTCGACGACGACCTCGCTGCTCGCCAGGGACTGCGTCGTCGTCGCGGACGCGGTCGAGACCCCCTCGATGGTGGCGGCGATCTCCCCGGACGCCGTCGCGGCCTCGGTGACGGAGCGCACCATCTCGGCGGTCGTCGCCGTCTGCTCCTCGACGGCCGAGGCGATGGAGGTCTGCGACGCGGCGATGTGGTCGATGACGGCACCGATGCGGCCGATGGCGTCGACCATCCCGGCGGTGTCGCCCTGGATGCCCTCGACGCGGCGGGTGATGCCCTCGGTCGCCCGAGCCGTCTCCTGCGCGAGGTCCTTGACCTCCTGCGCGACGACGGCGAAGCCCCGGCCGGCGTGCCCGGCGCGGGCGGCCTCGATGGAGGCGTTGAGGGCCAGGAGGTTCGTCTGCTCGGCGATGGAGGTGATGACCTTCACGACCTCGCCGATCTGCTGGGAGGACTCCCCCAGCCGCCGCGCCGTCGCGCTCGTGCCGGCGACGGCGTCGACGGCGTCCGCCGCCACCTGCGCGGCCTCGGCCGCGTGCCGGCTGATGTCCCCGATCGCGGCACCCATCTGCTCCGACGAGGCGGCCATGGACCCGACGGTCCGGGAGACCTCGCCCGCCGCGGCCGAGACCACCTCCGCCCGCGCGCTCGTGCTCTCCGAGGACGCCGAGATGCGGCTCGAGGACGTCGAGAGGTCCTGCGACGACGTAGCGACGGCGTCCGCGGCGGCCGAGACCTCCTGCAGGAGGTCGCGCAGGTTCATGACCGCGGTGTCGAGCGCGAGGCTCATCTCGCCGAGCTCGCACTTCGTGCCGTAGGAGCTCGCCCGCGTGAGGTCGCCGTCGGCGAGGGCGAGGGCGACGTCGCGGATGTCCTGCATCCCGCCCTCGAGGCCCTTGGCGAAGGAGAGCGCCCACGCGGCGGACAGGGCGACGCCGACGACGACGAGGCCGCCCGCGAGGACGAGCGCTCCCGTCCACACGCCCTCCCCCGCCGTCCCGGCGGCCGTCGCGCGGGCGTGCCCGGCGACCAGCACGCCGGCCGCCGCCAGCGGCAGCAGGGTCGCCAGCACCGCCGTCGCGACGATCTTGCTGCGGGTGCTGCGGTCGTAGATCCACTGGAGCAGCCGCGGTCGTCGCTTGCCGGTCGCGCAGACGTTGCCGTCGGCAGCCGTGACGACGGCGACGGCAGCAGCCACGGGACCTCCAGACGGCGGGGGCGACGGCGCGCGGAACGTCGCCGACCGGCGGTGCACCGGTGACCGCACCGGGCGACCGGTGCGGGGGTGCCCGCACCTGCGTCATCGGCCGACCGACGTCGTGGTTGAGCAGTTGACGAGGTCTCGCGGAGGACCAGCCGCGTCAGCCCTCGCAGACGACTCCGTCGCCGTCGGCGTCGCGGTACCAGTCGTACTCCGGGTCGGTACCCGCGAGGTACTCGCCGTAGCCGGCGTCCAGCGCCGCGCCGCACGTGTCGAAGCGCGGGTCGGCCCCGCCGGCAGCGTCGTCGGCGGGGGCCTCGGCCGCGGGCTCTCGCTCCTCCGGCTCCGGCTCCGGCTCCGGCTCCGGCTCCGGCTCCGGCTCGGGGGCCGGCTCGCGCTCGGCGACGCCGGCGACGTCGAGGCCCGCGCCGCGCGGCGGCGTCCCCGTCGCGTCGGCGGTCGGCAGCGGCTCGTCGGGGCAGTCGGCGAGGACGCGCGCGACGGCGTCCCGCTCGGCGGGGGTGACCCACGCGCCGTACGCGACCTTCACCGCGACCTGCCGGGCCACGTAGCCGCAGCGGACCGCGCGCTGGGGCGGCAGCCAGGTCGCGGCGTCGCCGTCGCCCTTCGCGCCGTTGGTCGGGCCGTCGACGGCGAGGAGGTTGAGCGGGTCGTTGGCGAAGGCCTCGCGCGTCGCGGCGTCCCACTGCTGGGCGCCCTTCTGCCACGCGTCGGAGAGGGCGACGACGTGGTCGACCTGCACCTGCGAGCTGGTCTGCACGCCGCGGGTGAACTCGAGCGTCTCGCCGGTGTACGGGTCGGGCAGCAGGCCGGTGAGGACGACGCAGCCGGCGGTGCGCGCGTCGAGGACGACGTCGACGAGGTCTCGGCGCAGCACGTCGTTCCTCGTGTCGCAGCCGTTGCGGTCGACGTCGGCCCACGCCTGACCGAACGCCTCGCGGTCGTAGCCCGTCGTCGGCGCCCGACCCTTGACCTCGAGCGTCGCCAGCGCGGCGAGCGCCGTCCCCGGAGCGGGGTCGGGCGTCGACGGCTCCGGGGTCGGCGGTGCGGGGCTCGCCGGCTCCGTGGTGGACAGTCCTGTGGTCGACGGCTCGGGGACCGACGCGGGCCGGCTGCTCGACGCAGGCGGCGTCGCCGACGCGCTCGGCGCGGCGGCGGTCCCGTCGGGGGTGGGCGCCGTCGTCGTGCCCGCGCCGGGTGCGCTCGCCGTCCCGCAGCCGGCGGCGAGGGCTCCGAGGATCGCGACGACGACCAACGGACGGGAGGACGGGCGGGGCACCCCGCGACCATCGGCGCCCGCGCGGGCTCCCTGGAGACGCCACGCCGGTCACCCGACGCTCGTTGTGGACCGAGGACGCGCCTGACCGCGTCGTCGGTCCACATCCTCAGGACGACCAGGACCTGGCTGGCCGGCCGCCGTCGGAGGTGGGCCCTGTGTCGTCTCGTCGCGGCGCACCGCGACGAGGGCGCGCACCTTCGTCGGTGGGGTGGGTCGACCCGCTCACCCCAAGGTGTCGGCGACGGGGACGTTCTGGCCCTGGTACGTCGTGACGGGCAGCGGTTCGCTCGTCACCTGCGCCTGGCCGGGGATCGGCAGGAAGGGCTCGCCCTGGACCGAGTACTCCCCCTCGTAGTGCGTGGTGAGCGTGATGGCGTACCGGCCGGGCGTCTCGTAGGCGTGCGTGACCCGCAGGTCCGGCCACGGCGCCCCCGGGTCGGACGTCGGCCCGACGACGGTGCCGTCCCCGTAGTCCCAGGTGTAGGCGACGGGCGTCGCCCGGACGGTCACCGGGAACCCGACGAGCTCCGTCTGGAGCTCGACCGGCTCGGCCTCCGCGTACGTGTTCGTCGGCGTGTTGAGCAGGACCTCACCGCCGGTCGGCTGAACGGTGCTTGCGCCCGCCGGGAGCGGGAGGCGCTGGAAGTCGGCCTGCGTCATGACGGGGAGAACCACCGGTTCCGGCTCGGCCGCGACGGCCTCGGGGTCTACCGCCTGGGCCGGCGTCAGGCACTGCCGGCCCTGCTGCACCCAGTCACCGCTCTGGACGCCGTCCGTCGCCGGTGCGCGCCAGCGGAAGAACATCAGTTGGCCGGGTGGGCAGACGGCTCGCGTAGCCGTGCAGTCGGTGTTGAGACCGCCGTTCGGGTCGTTCCCGGAGCAGCCGGGCTCGAGTCGATAGACGTAGGGGTCGGGTGCAACCTCCGCGCCTCTTGCCATGGAGGCACCCACCGGACGCGCCTCATTCGCGCTGCGCCCGGGCGTTTGCGGCTCGGGCTGCTCGCCGCGTGCCTGCGCAGCAAGATCAATATGGGAGCCACGAGCCTTGGTGGCGAGGCTCCGGCCTACGTCACCGTTGTCGGCGAAGCCCCATAAGGGTGTAGCTGTCACTACGAGAAGCGCCAACGAAGTTGCAATCAGGTACCGAGCCCGAACATGCGCCATTCCTCTCCCTCCCACCGAAGCACAGCCCCTAAGGAAGCGGACTCTCCGCTGACGTCGCGCGCTTCGCCATTGTCACTAATGACTCGGTATGGGTCCTGGCTATAGGCGACCGCGACAATCGTGACGCCTGTGCCATCCGGCGTCGGCGCTACTGCTTCGTTGAGAGCGAAAGTCCCCCCCTCAACGCGAAGACCTTGTGCCCTGTACTCATCAACCTCGCTCGAGATCTGCCTGCACACGTCGCACTCATCCGACGAGACCGCCAGCATTGGCTCGGCATCGAGATTGTCATACGCAAAATTCACGGCATCAAACCAATGCCTCACGAACGCCTCAGCTCCCGCCGCGTCGTTCGTCGTCGCCTCGGGCGGCAGCGTCGGTGCCTCGGTCGGCACGGCAGAAGGCTCCGCGGTCGGCGTCTCCGTCGCGTCAGACGTGGGCGACGCGCTCACCGACGGTGCCGTGCTCGTCGCCTCGGTCGGTGCCGCGCTCGTCGCCACCGCACCACCCGTGGGCAGCGGACTCCCCGGCTCGGGCTCGCTGCAGCCGGCGAGGACGAGCGCCGCGGTGGCGGCGACGACGGGCAGCAGGGGGCGCACCGGCCGACCGTAGCCAGGGAGCACCGCCACGAACCGGTGAAAGCGCGACCCCTGTGGATGACGAGGGCTGTTGGCGCCGGGTCCGCGTCACCGCCAGAGTGAGCGTCGCCGCGGCCCGCGGCGCCCCGTCACCTCCGGAGGTCCCTGGTGTTCGTCGCCACCGTCGTCCTGTCGATCGTCCTCGCCGCGCTGCTCGTCGTCTCGGCGCGGGGCAAGCTCACCCACGACGCGACGATCATGCGGATCATGCGCCACGTCGGCGCCTCCGACCGGCTCGTGCGGGTCCTGGCCTACCTCGAGATCGCGGGCGCCGTGGGCCTGCTCGTCGGGCTCGTCGGGCCGCTGGGCTGGATCGGCGTCCTCGCCGGCGTCGGCGTCGTCCTGTACTTCCTCGGTGCGCTCGTCGCCCACCTGCGCGTCGGCGACAAGAACGTCGTCGCGCCCGCGGTGCCGCTCGTGCTGGCCGTCGTGGTGCTCGCCCTGCGCTCCGCCAGCGCCTGACGCCGACCGGCTGCACGACGTCGACGTAGAACACGTCCTCGTGCAGCCGGCCTCCGGGTGACGTGAGAGCCCCGGGTCACCCCAGCGGCGTCATCAGCTCGAGGTTGATGTCGTCGGGGTCCTGCACGGAGAGGATCGCCATCCCGATCTGCGGCATCTCCATGACCTCCCCGTGCTCGACGCCGGCGTCCTCGAGGCGCTGCGCCGCGGCGTGCAGGTCGTCGACCGAGCCGACGGCGAGGCCCACGTGGTCGAGACCCACGCGCGTGGAGTCGAAGCGGTCGCCCGCGGGCGCCACCGGGCGCAGGCCCAGCAGCTGGTCCCCCACCGGGAACGTGCAGCCGGCGAAGAAGCGCTGCGGGTCCGAGCGCGCCTCCGGGTCGTCCGCCTGGTCGCTGAAGTCGATGGCCGGCTCGACGCCGAGGAGGCGGCCGTAGAAGGCCTTCGACCGCGCGATGTCCGTGACGGTCAGGCGGACGTGGTGCACGGCGCTCGGCCGCGCGACGGGCTGGTCGGTGGTCTCGCTCATGGCGCCACCGTGCTCCGCCCGAGGCCGGCGCGCACGGCGGGTCACCGGACGAGGACGCCGACGAGCCCCTCGAGCAGGATGCTCAGCGCCCCCAGCACCGACAGCACGAGCAGCCCGAGCCGGGCCGCGGCGGGGCTGAGCCGCCGCACGAGGAGCTCGCCGAGCGCGACCCCCACCGCCGCCGCCAGCACCGCGCCAGCCCACAGCCACCACGGCAGCCGCAGCAGCGCCGTGGGCTGCAGGAGGACCTCCACCGCGGCCGCGACGACCCCCACGACGACGAACCACGGCTGCACCGACGCCGTGAACGAGCGCTGCGGCCACCCGCTGAGCACGGCGTAGACGCTGAGCACCGGGCTGCCGAGGCCGGCCGCGGCGTGCAGCACGCCCGACGTCGCGCCGCCGCCGACGGCCGGGCCGAGGCCGTGCAGAACCGGCTCGCGCCCCGCCGACCGCGCCGAGAAGGCCAGCGCGGCGAGCACGAGCGCCCCCAGCACGAGCTCCAGCCAGGCCGACGGCACGGCGCGGGCGAGCAGCAGCCCCGGGACGACGCCGACCAGCGCCGCGGCGGTGACGGGCACGACGCGACGGAGGTCGACGTCGCGCCGCACGCGGGCGAGCACCAGCAGCGCCACCACCGCGCCGAGCAGGTTGACGAGGACGACGCCCGGCGACGGCCCCACGAGCAGCACGAGCACCGGCGCCGCGACGACGGCGAAGCCCAGACCGGTGACGCGCTGGGCCGCCGCACCGACGACGAGGACGAGGGCCACCACGAGCGCCGCCGTCGTCGTCACGTCGGCGCAGCCTGCCACTCGTGGCCCGGGGCCCAGGGGCTGGCAGTGGCGAAGCGGTGGCGGTCAGGCGCCGAGCAGGTCGACCGCGCCGCGCACGGCGATCGTCCCGGCGCCCGCCGCCGCCACCACGAGCAGCGCCGCGCGGGCGCGTCCGGGGCTGATGCGCCGGGACGCGCGGTCGCCGAGGAGGACGCCCACCGCGAGGGCGCCGGCGATGCCGACCCACACCCACCACGCCAGCGGCGGCAGCGCGCTCGCGTCGATGGCGACCTTCGAGCCGAACGAGACCAGTCCCGTCGAGATGAACAGCGGCTGCAGCGTCGCCGCGAAGGACCGCTGGGGCCAGCGGCTCGCGACCGCGTAGACGCTGAAGGCGGGGCCGCCGACGCCGGCCGTCGTGTTCATCACCCCCGCGGCGACGCCGGCGACGACCGCCGGCGCGCGGCCCGTCATCGCCGGCGCCCGTCGCGCCAGCAGGGACGCCGCGAGCGCCGCCAGCACGAGGAGGCCGACGACGAGCTCGAGCCAGGCGCTCGGGACCGACTGCGCCAGCACCGAGCCGGGCAGGATGCCGACGACCGCGGCCGTGATGAGCAGCGCGTAACGGCGCCAGTCGACGTCCCGGCGCAGCCGCCAGAGGATCAACGAGCTCGTCATGGCGGCGCACACGTTGACGACGAGCACGCCCCCGAGCGGGCCCAGCGCGAGCGACAGCACGGGCACCGTCGTCAGGGCGAAGCCGAGGCCGGTGATGCGCTGCGCCGTCGCCCCGAGGACGACGGCCGCCAGCACCGCCGCCGCCAGGAGCACGGGCGCACCCTGCCACCCCGCCGACCGGTCACCCGACCGCGCGCCGTCGTCAGGGGCGCAGCGCCAGCCTTCCCGCCGTCGCCCACAGCGACAGGGCGGCGAGGGCGCCGACGACGACGCGCACGACGTCGTGCGGCACGAGCGCGACGAGCAGGCCGATGCCGACGGCTCCCGCGACGGCCATGCCGGCGCCCGTCCACCGGTACTCCGGCTGGTCGAAGGCACGGGCGAGCGGGAGGAAGTGGACGCCCACGACGACCGCGACCAGCGGCGCGACGACCTGCGGGACGTCGGTCAGGGCACCGAGCAGCACCACGAGCACGATGACGACGGCCTGGAAGACGTTGGTGCGCCCCACCAGCCGCCGCCACCCGGCAGGCTGGCTGCGCAGCCGCTCGGTGACGCCGTCCCGGGCCCGCCGCGGTCGGTGCGCCAGGGCCACGAGGACGAGCGCCACCACGAGCCCGGCCCCGCGCAGGCCCCAGGCCGGAGCGCCTGCGACCCCGGACGCCGCGACGAGCACCCAGAGCACCGAGAACGCGGCGAGCACGACGGCCCCTCGCCGCCGGAGCGTGCGGCTCCAGCGGTCGGCGGCCTCACCGCTCGTCGGCACCTCGGCACGGCCGCGCGTGCCCGTTCCCCCACGGACTGCCCTCACGACGGCCGAGCGTGGCAGCCGGCTCGGGCCCGTGGCCAGGGTGTGCGCGCATCGATCCCGTCACGGGCGGCCCCTGGGGCGATGCCGTCGCGGTGCCGACCGGGCGCCCCCGACGTGTGGCCATGTCGGGGTGCGCGGGCCTCGTCAGGCCCCGACATGGCCACACATCGGGGTCAGCCCGCGGACGCCTCCTCCGCCATCGCCGGGAGGTCGTCCTCGCGCACCGGGAAGCCGGGGAAGCGGGCGAGCCGCACGAGCGGGATGGCCCGCATCATGGCGCCGTTCTGCGGGTCGTCGAGCGCGGCGACGGCGTCCCCCAGCCGCTCGCGCAGGCGCGGCCCGGCCACGGGGTGCGCGAGCCAGGTGCCCGCCTCGGACTGGGGGGTCAGCGGCGACGTGAGGTCCTCGCCCTCGACCTCGACGACGGCGGCCTGGCGGACGTCCCGCGACGACGCCCCGACGCGGACCTCGTACGGCCCGCCCTCGAGGACCCACCGCCCGTGCACCTCGCTCCACTGACCGAGGTCGCGGGCGGACAGCGTCAGCGAGACGCGCTCGGAGGCACCGGGCTCCAGGGCCACCCGGGCGAAGCCCACGAGCTCCTGGACCGGGCGCAGCACGCCCGGCCGCTGCGGCGCCGCGTACACCTGCACGACCTCCGCCGCCGCCCGCCCGCCGGTGTTCGTGACGACGAGCTGCACGTCGACGGTCGTGCCCTGCCCCGCGCCCGAGACCTCCGCGGACAGGCCGGAGTGCTCGAACGTCGTGTACGACAGGCCGTGCCCGAAGGGGAACGACACGGCCATCCGCCGGGTGTCGTACCAGCGGTAGCCCACGAGCAGGCCCTCGCCGTAGCGGACGACGCCGGAGTCGCCGGGGAACGCGCCGTACGCCGGGGTGTCCTCCAGCCGCACCGGCAGCGTCTCCGCGAGGCGGCCGGACGGCGACACCGCGCCGTAGAGCAGGTCGGCCGTCGCCGAGCCGCCGGCCTGCCCGAGCAGCCAGCCCTCGAGCAGCGCGGAGGTGTGGTGCACCCACCCCTCGACCGCCACGGCCGACCCGTTGGACAGCACGACGACGACCCGGTCGCACACGGCGCGCACGGCCTCCAGCAGCTCGACCTGCGCGGCCGGCAGGTCGAGGTGCGTGCGGTCGTACCCCTCGGACTCGTACGACGCCGGCAGGCCGAGGAACAGCAGCGTCACCTCCGCGCCGCGCGCGGCCTCGACCGCCTCCACGACGAGCGCGTCGTCCACCCTGTCGTCGGCGCCGCCCTCGAGCGCGTACCCGGCCGCGAAGACGACCTCGCGGCTCGTGCCCTCCCGCAGCGCGGTCAGGGCGTCGTCGAGCCGGGTCGGGTTCACCTGCGACGAGCCGGCCCCCTGGTAGCGCGGGCTGCGCGCCATCTCGCCGACGACGGCGATGCGCCCGCCGCTCCTCGGGTCCAGCGGCAGCACACCGTCGTTGGTCAGCAGGACGGCGCTCTGCCGGGCCGCCTCCCGGGCCAGGGCGTGGTGCGCGTCGGCGTCGAAGGTCTGCCCCGGGGTCAGCGCGGGCAGCGCCCGCGCGACCAGCTCGAGCACCCGCCGGACGCAGGCGTCGAGCTGCGCCTCGGTGAGGGTCCCGGCCTCGAGGGCGGCGCGGATGCTCGCCTCACCGACGCCGCCGGAGGACGGCATCTCGAGGTCGAGGCCGGCCGCGACGCCGAGCGCCCGGTCGTCGACGGCGCCCCAGTCGGAGACGACGAGCCCCTCGAAGCCCCAGTCCTCGCGCAGCACCTGCGTGAGCAGCCAGGGGTCCTGGCTGGCGTAGACGCCGTTCACCTTGTTGTAGGAGCACATGACCGTCCACGGCTGCGCGCGCGTGACGACCCGCTCGAACGCCGGCAGGTAGATCTCGCGCAGCGTGCGCTCGTCGACCTCGGCCGAGACGCTCATCCGCTCGGTCTCCTGGTTGTTCGCCGCGAAGTGCTTGAGCGACGTCCCCACGCCACGGTTCTGGACGCCGTCGACGAGCGCGGTCGCGAGCTCGCCCGCGAGCAGCGGGTCCTCGGAGAAGTACTCGAAGTTGCGCCCGCACAGCGGCGACCGCTTGATGTTGACGCCGGGGCCGAGCAGCACGGCGACCCGCTCGGCGCGGCACTCGTCCGCGAGGGCCTCGCCGACGCGGCGCAGCAGGTCCGGGTCCCACGTGGACGCCAGGCCCGCGGCGGGCGGGAAGCACGTCGCCGGCACGCTGGCGTTGATCCCGACGTGGTCCGACACCCCGAGCTGCTTGCGCAGCCCGTGCGGGCCGTCCGTGACCATCACGGCCGGGACGCCCAGCCGCTCCACGCCCTGCGTGTGCCAGAAGTCCTGGCCCGAGGCGAGGGAGATCTTCTCCTCACGCGTCAGCTGCGCCATCACCGCGTCCACGTCGAGCGTGCGAGGCAGGTCCGGGTCACGGGTGCTGGTCATGCGGTCTCCTCGTCGAGAGCGGTCCGTGCGCGGCGCAGGGCCGTAGCGTGGTCGGGATGCTGCGCCGACACCCCCGGGCCACGTCCTTCGTGCTGCGGTTCGTGGCCATCATCGCGGCCCTGCTGCTCGTCGACCTGCTCGTGCCCGGCCTCGGCTTCGTCGTGCGGCTCGGCGTCGCCTTCGTGGCCAGCCTCGTCGTCGGCCTGCTCGTGGACCGCTGGCTCGGCCTCGGCGGCGGCCGGGACCGGGCGAACGGGCCGCCCGGCCAGAGCTGAGCGACCGACGCCTCAGGCCCGGCCGACGGTCCGGAACCCGGCGTTGCCCGTGGAGGAGTCGGGGGTGTTCGACGAGCGCGCCGAGCAGCGGTAGCGGTTGCAGTACGAGTCGTGGCACAGGTACGAGCCGCCGCGCATGACGCGCTCGGCGCCGGCCTCGGGTCCGCGCGGGTCGTGGCGCGGGGAGCGGCGGTAGGTGTCGGCGGCCGACCAGTCGGCGCACCACTCCCAGACGTTGCCGACGGTCTGCCAGAGGCCGTAGGCGTTGGGCGCGTAGGTGCGCACCGGCGCCGTGGTGAGGAAGCCGTCCTCGCGCGTGTTCCGCGTCGGGAAGTCGCCCTGCCAGATGTTGCAGGCCCACTCGCCGGTGAGCTCGTCGCCCCAGGGGTAGCGCGCGCCGACGAGCCCTCCGCGGGAGGCGCACTCCCACTGCGCCTCCGAGGGCAGCGAGCGCCCGGCCCACGTGCCGTACGCGACGGCGTCGTTCCAGCTGACGTGGACGACGGGGTGGTCCGCGAGCCCGTCCAGGTCGGACCGCGCCCCGCCCGGGTGCCGCCAGTCGGCGCCGCGCACGCCCAGCCACCAGGGCGTCTGCGGCGGCTGCCCGAGGACGTCCTCGGGCGGGGCCGCGAGCGCGAGGTGGAAGACGGCGGAGTAGCCGAACACCTCCGCCTCGGTGCGGAACCCGGTGGCGTCCACGAAGCGCGCGAAGTCGGAGTTCGTCACGGTCGTCGCGTCCACCGAGAAGGCGTCGAGCTCCACCTCGTGCACCGGCGTCTCGCCGTCGGCGGGCCGGCCGTCACCGCGCGCGTCGCCCATGAGGAAGGTCTGCGCCGGGACGACGACCTGCTCGACACGGTGGTCCCCGTGCGCCCCGCCGGCCGCCGCCGGCCCCGTCGCCGACGACGGCAGCGGGCCCCGCACGGGGCCCTGCGTCGGCTGGACGACGTCCGCGGCCGACGGCGCGCAGCACGCCGGACGTCCCCGCCCCTGCGCGTCGTCCCCGCTCACGGGAGGGCCCTGACCAGCACGAACGCGAGCGCGCCGAGGCCGACGGCGACGAGCGCCCCCGCCAGCGCGGCGCACGCCGCACCGGGCGACGCGGGCACCGCGACGTCGGCGTCCCCGGTGAGCCGCGTGGTGACGTGGCGGTAGCGGGCTGACGTGGTGGCGTAGGCGAGGCCGCACAGGAGCAGGCCGGCCGCTCCTGCGACCACGGCGGGGAACCCGAGCTCCGGCGTCACGAAGCGCACGACGGCCGCGCTGGCCACGGCCAGGGCGAGCGTCGTGCGCCGCCAGGCGAGGAGGGTCCGCTCGGGCTGGGCGCCGCGGTCGAACAGCGCCGTGCCGCTCACAGCAGCAGCCCGACGACGAGGAGCACGCCGGCCACGACGACCCCGCCGGCGACCAGGGCCGACAGCGACGGGGCGGGCAGTGGACGACCGCGGCGCATCGCCCGCTCGACGCGGGCCCACCCGAGCCAGGCCTGCGCGGCCGCGAGCAGGCCGAGCACGACGAACAGCAGGGCGGCGGCCTGGCGCAGCACCTCCTGCAGGGGCAGCGCCAGGGCCTCCACGGCCACCCCCGCGGCGAGCAGGGCCAGCGCCGTCCGCACCCAGGCGAGGAAGGTGCGCTCGTTGGCGAGGCTGAAGCGCGGGTCGGGCTCGTCCCCCGTGCCGTACACCCGGCGGGGGAACCGGCGGGGCGTGCCACCCCGCGTCTCGTCGCCGCTCACGACGACCCACTGTGCCGCGTCCGGCCGCTGCCGTGCGCGCGGCCGAAGGCGCGCGTCGCCGGTGCCGCGGTGACGCCGAAGGCGACGACGCTCACCGCGACGGCCAGCGTCCCGGCGGCGAACACGCGCGGGTCGCTGACCCCCTCGTCCAGGCTGTACGCCAGGTAGAAGACGGCGCTGACGCCCATGGGGCCGAACCAGCCGGCGAAGGCGCCCTCGCGCCAGGAGAGCCCGAGCGGGCGGTGCAGGAGCAGCAGCACGGGCAGGCGGCGCACGAGCAGCACCGCGGCGGCGAGGACGGCGGCGCCCCAGCCGAGCGCGGCCCAGTCCGACCACGGGAGCACGACGCCGAGCAGGAGGAAGAACGGCAGGACGGCGTAGCGGTTGACCGCCTCGTCGAGGGAGTCCTGCGGCTCTCGGTCCGACGTCGGCACGACCCGGTTGTAGGCGAGGCCGGCGACGAAGACGGCGAGGACGCCGTCGGTGCCGACCAGCCGGGCGACGCCGAGGACGGCGACGGCCAGCAGCAGGGTGAGGACGAGCCGCGGCCCCCCGGCGAGCGCCCGGCGGTCGTCGGCGTCCGGCACGAGGTGGCCGACGACCGTCCCCAGCACCGCGCCGACGACGACGGCGCCGAGGACCTCGCGGACCATCTCCACGGCAGCCCCGCCGGCGGTCAGGCCCGGCAGGACGACGGCGAGGCCCACGAGCACGAACGGCAGGCCGAGCCCGTCGTTGGCGCCGCTCTCCGCCGTCAGCGCCTGGCGCAGGCGGAGGGGGAGGTCGCGCTCGGCCGGGCCGCCGGAGACGACGGACGACGCGAGGACCGGGTCGGTCGGCGACAGGCACGCCCCGACGAGCAGCGCCAGGCCCAGCGGCAGACCCGCCGCGAGCGCGGCGGCCCCGCCGACCACCATCGCCAGCGGCATGACGACGAGCAGCAGCAGCGCGACGGGCCGGACCACCGACCGCAGGCCCGACCACCGGAAGCGCAGCGCCGCCGCCATCACCGACCACGCGAGCAGCAGGCGGGTGCCCTCGAGGAGCAGCACGTCGCGGGTGCCGTCGTCGAGCTCGACGAGGCCGAGGACGGCCGGGCCGACGAGGACCCCGAGCACCAGCGCGAGCAGCGGCTCGCTGATCGGCGAGCGCCGGACGACCGTGCTCACCAGCGCCAGGGCGACGCCGAGCACCCCGACCATCGCGTAGACCAGGTGCAGCTGCTCCACGGGACCTCCTCGTCGGCGGCGGGCGGCGGGACGCCCCGCATGGTGGTGGACGCCGCAGGAGCCGGTCCACACGGGGAGGTCCGGTCCGCCCGTAGCCTGGGCCGCGCCGGCGACGGGGTCGGCGACCACCGACCCCCAGGCGAGAGGAGCCCGCCGTGATCGAGGCCCGCGGCCTCACCAAGCGCTACGGCGACAAGGTCGCCGTGGACGACCTGTCGTTCACCGTGCGCCCCGGCTCCGTGACGGGCTTCCTCGGCCCGAACGGCGCGGGCAAGTCGACGACGATGCGGCTGCTGCTCGGGCTGGACCGGCCGTCGTCGGGCGCGGCGCTCGTGGGCGGCCGGCGGTACCGCGACCACCGCGCGCCGCTGCGCGAGGTCGGCGCCCTGCTCGAGGCGCGCGCCGTCCACCCGGGCCGCAGCGCCCGCGCGCACCTGCTCGCGCTCGCCCGCACCGAGGGCATCCCGGCCCGTCGCGTGGACGAGGTCCTCGACCTCGTCGGGCTCACCGCCGTCGCCCGCAAGCGGGTCGGCGGCTTCTCGCTCGGCATGGGCCAGCGCCTCGGGATGGCGACGGCGCTGCTCGGCGACCCGCGCACGCTCCTGCTGGACGAGCCGGTCAACGGCCTCGACCCGGACGGCGTCCTGTGGATCCGGACGCTGCTCAAGGGCCTCGCGGCCGAGGGCCGCGCCGTCCTCGTGTCCAGCCACCTCATGAGCGAGATGGCCATGACCGCCGACCACCTCGTCGTCGTCGGGCGCGGGCGCCTGCTGGCCGACACGAGCGTCTCCGAGCTCGTCGCCCGGACGCAGGACTCCGCCGTGACGGTGCGCTCGCCCCAGGCGGCGCGGCTCGCCGTCCTGCTCGGTGGCGTCGGGGCGACGGCTCGGCCCGGCGAGGGCGGCGCGCTCGAGGTGCACGGGGCGCCGGCGGCGCGCATCGGCGAGCTCGCCGCGCGCCACGGCGTCGTCCTGCACGAGCTGGCCGAGCGCCGCAGCTCGCTGGAGGAGGCCTACATGGCCCTCACCCGCGACAGCCGCGAGTACCGGACGGACGCGCCGGGGCCGGCCGCCGACTCCCCCGCGACCGCACCGGCAGGAGCCGCCCGATGAGCACGACGACCACCTCGCACGACACCGCTCACGACACCGCCCGGGGCACCTCCCCGGCCGGCTCGGTCCCCACCGGCTCCGGGCGCGTCGGCCTCGCCCGCGTCGTGCGCGCGGAGTGGACCAAGCTGGCGTCGCTGCGCTCGACGTGGTTCCTGCTGCTCCTCGTGGTGGTGCTCGGCGTCGGCCTCGCCACGATCGCCGGCTGGGGCTCCTCCCAGGCCATCGACGCGACCGAGGCCGGCACGCCCCCTCCCGGCGGACCGCCGGGAGGTCTCGGGGCCGACGCGCTCGGCGCCTCGGTCCTCGCCTCCACCACGCTCGGGACCCTGCTCCTGGGGGTGCTCGGCGCCCTGGTGATGTCCGGCGAGTACTCCACCGGCACGGCCACGGCCACCCTCACGGCGGTCCCGCGGCGCTGGCCGGTGCTGCTGGCCAAGGCGGTGCTGCTCGTGCTCGTCACCGCGCCCGTCGGTTTCGTGGTCAGCGTCGCCGGCTTCCTCCTGGGCGAGTCCTTCCTCCCGGCGTCCGCGTCGCTCGCCCTCGGTGACCCGGGCACGTGGCCGGCCGTCCTCGCGACGACCGCCTCCATGGTCGCCACGGCGCTGCTGGGTCTCGGCCTGGCCACCCTGCTGCGGAGCACCGCGGGCGCCATCACGGCGCTCGTCGCCCTCACCTTCATCGGTCCCCCGCTCCTGGGGCTCGTGCCGTGGGACTGGGTGCAGACGGCCACCGAGCACATCCCCAGCACGGCCGCGGGCTCGATCGGCCTGTACGCCGGTGACCCGGTGCTGAGCACCACCGCCGCGGTGCTCACGCTGGTCGGCTGGGCGGTCGTGCCGCTCGTCGCCGGCCTCGTGGTGCTGCAGCGCCGAGACGTCTGAGCCCGTCCGCGCCGGGCGACCTGCAGAAGTCCCCGGCCTCGTCCGCCTCAGGCCGCTGACGCGAAGATTCCCCTGGGCGAGGGGTCAGCCGGTTGC
>NZ_JBBIAA010000027.1:0-37252 GCF_037482545.1 Pseudokineococcus basanitobsidens
GCGTGGCGGCCCGGCCCTGTCCGCGACCACCTTCACCGGCTGATGCGGACCGCAGCACGGCGTACCGCCGCACTGGCCGTCGCCCTCGTCCTGGGCGTCGGCGCCGCGGCCCTGCCCGCCGCCGCCGCCGAGCAGCAGCCGGCCGGGGCGCCTCCCGCGTCCGCCGCCCCGCCGCAGCAGCCGCAGGGGACCGGGGAGCCGGCGTCGGCACCGCTGCCCGTGGGGGCCCTGGCCACCACCCCGGCCGGGCTGCCGGCGGTGTCCACGTACACCGGCCCGCCCGAGCCCTTCGCCCGCTACGTCGCCCAGGTCTCCTGCGACCCGGTGCTGCGGCCCGGGGTCTCGGCGCTGCGCGAGCACCTGCGGTCCACCTACGGCGGCTCGCTCGGACCCACGACGCGCTCGTGCGACAACGGCAGGACCGAGCACTCCGACGGGCGCGCGTACGACTGGATGCTCGACATCACGAAGCCGGCCGACCGCGCCAAGGCAGAGGACTTCCTGGCCTGGCTCGTCGGCCCGGACGCCCAAGGCGAGGTCAGCGGCAACGCGCGCAGGCTCGGGATCATGTATGTGATCTGGGACCGCCGGATCTGGGGCTCCTACAACCAGCAGTGGAAGACGTACTCCGGGTCCAGCCCGCACCGGGACCACATCCACCTCTCGCTGAGCTGGGACGGGGCGATGAAGCGGACGTCGTTCTGGCGGGGGCAGACGCTGTCCGGCTTCGACTACGGGCCCTGCCAGGTCTACGTCGGCGAGGCCGTACCCCGCTACGCCGCGCGCAACCCCGCCCCCTGCGCAGCCCCCGTGCCCCGTCCCACGCCGTCCACCACCCCGGCCGTGACGGGCGGTACGCCTCTGACGGGGGACTGGGACGGGGACGGTCGGGACGAGCCGGGGTGGTTCCGGGACGGGCGGGTCTCGCTGCGGCTGCCCGGCGGTGAGGTGCGCCGGTACTCCTTCGGGCGGGCGGGGGACGTGCCGGTGGTGGGGGACTGGGACGGCGACGGGGTCGACTCGGTGGGGGTCTTCCGGGCCGGGCAGTGGTTCCTGCGCGACGCGCACAGCTCCGGGACGCACGACGTGACCTTCCGCTACGGAGGACCTGGCGACGTGCCCGTCGTCGGCGCCTGGACCGGCCGGCGGCTCGGGGTGGGCGTCGTCGCCTCCCACGGCACGCGCTGGCTCCTGGCCGAGGGGCTCGGGGGACCGGTGCGTGCCCAGATGGTGTGGGGCCGGGCCGGCGACCAGCCCTTCGTCGGCGACTGGGACGGGGACGGCTCGGACACCCCCGGCCTTCGGCGCGGCAAGGACCGTTTCCTGCTCCCGGTCTGGCGCAACGTCCCCGCGGGCCCCGTCGTCGTCGGGCGTGCCGGGATGGTGGCCCTCGCGGGCGACTTCGACGGCGACGGCGCAGACTCCCTCGGGGTGGTCCTCGGGAGGAGCACCTTCGCCTGGCGGGACGACGTGCGCAGCGGACCGGCCACCGGGAGCACCGTCTTCGGCGGCTGAGTCCGTCGACGGGATCGAGCCCCACCCGTCCACGGAGCCCTTCCGTCCACGGAGCCCCTCCCGTCCACGGAGCCCCTCCCGTCCACGGAGCCCCTCCCGTCCACGGAGGCCCTCCCGTACGCAGGGAGGGGCTCCGCCCGCCTCAGGCCCCGGCCGCGGGTCCCGCGTACGGCGCCGTGCCGTAGGTCATGAGCGTCGCCCGGTCCGTGCGTCCGGTCACGACGAGGCGACCCGCGCTGCCCTCGACCCACCGCTCGACGAGCCGGAGCTCTTCGGTGCGGTCGGTGTCGTCGAGGACGACCGAGGCGCCCGAGGACAGCCTCCGCTCCAGGACCGGGAAGGCGGGATGGCGCGCGGAGGGCCCGGTGCCCCCAGGCGGCCCGTCGACGAAGAGCACGTCGATCCGGCCCGGGAGCACGTCGAGGGCCCTCGAGTACCACGGCGTCTCGTGCCCCACGAGGCCGATGGCCGACAGGGGGGCGTCCACGACGGTCGCCCATCCGCCCAGGCCCGCCCGCTCCAGCTCGGCCCGGGTCTGTGCCGCGTACTGCGGGGAGTGCTCGAGAGCCACGACGTGGGCTCCCGACCGCTGCGCCGCGGCGGCGAGCCAGCACGTGGAGGTACCGCTCCCGCACTCCACGACGGACGTGCCGGCCGGGCGGGCCAGCACGTCCTCGACCAGCGCGAGGACGGTCTCGGCCGTCGCGACCCACCCCCGGGCGCGTCCTGGTGCGAGCAGGGGCACGTCGGGCCCGAGTCGGTGGGCGAGCCGCTGGAGCGACCAGGTGTCGACCCCGACCGCACGGACGGCGAAGCCGAGCTCCTGGCGCAGGGCGGGTGCGTCCACGGCGCCCTGTCCCTGCTCCCGGATCAGGCTCAAGGCCTCGGCGCCCGCCGACAGCCGGTCCCTGACGTCGGCCAGCAACGGCTCGAGGCGCTCGGCGGCCGCCGCCGCGCGCGCAGCGGCGTCATGCGCCTCCCGCGCCGTGCTCTCCAGCCCCGTGAGCCGCTCCAGCACCTCGACACGGTCCGCCGCGAGCTCCCGGGCCGTCGCCAGCCCCGCCTGCGAACGCTCCTCCCGGACGCGCCGGGCCAGCGGCGTGACGACCCGGCCCGGCACCAGCAGGAGGAGCGCGAGGACGCCGGTGAGCAGGACGGCGAGCAGCGCCGAGACCACCTGGCCGAGCAGCAGGGCCGTTACGACGACGGCGAGGCCGACGACGGCCGTGACGACCAGTGCGGGGGTACGGAGCCTCGGCGGTGGCGTGGGCACGGTCCCTCCGGGGTGTCGGGGTGGGCCGGGCCACCGGGTGCCGTCCAGGACCCCGGACGGCGACGGCGGCGCCCGTGCGGTGGTGGGGGCGCTGCGGCCGCTCAGCCGCCGAGCTCGGCCGCGACCCGGAGCAGGTCGAGCGCCCGGGCGTCGAAGGTGTGCTCGCGCCTCACCCGCGCGGCGACCTCGCGCCGGTGGGCGTCGTCACCGAACAGCTCCAGCGGCGGCGTGAGGGCGAGGTCGACGAGCTCCCGCGGGGTCCTCCACGTCCGGACGGCGTCGCCCAGGAGGTCCTCGACACCGTCGACGTGGTCGGAGATCACCCGCCCCCCGGCGGCGACGGCGTCGAAGACCCGGTTGGCGATGAAACCGTGCTGGCGCATGTCGGCCCAGTGGTCGTTGAGCACCAGCCCGGCGTCCCAGTAGGCGCGGCCGAGCTCCTCGTTGGGCAGGTACGCCCCACGGACGACTCCCGCGGGGACGAGCCCCTCCCACCCGCCGCCGTAGACGTCCAGCTCGAGGCCGGCTCCGACGAGGTGGGCGACGCTCGGGCGCAGCACCTTCCGTGAGTTGCCGACGAAGAGCCGCGAGGGGCTCCCGGTCGACGCGGTGGACCCCGGCCGGAACCGGTCGCCGTCGGCGCACTGCGGGAGGAAGCCGACGTGCCGGCCGCTGCGCAGGGACGCCCGCTCGGCCCACGTCCGGCCGGCGGCGAAGACCGCGTCGCTGCGGCTCAGCTCGTCGTCCCCGACGGTGTCGGGGTGGCTGATGATCCAGGTGATGGTGGCCCGGCCGGGGTCGGCCGCCACCGGGTCCAGGCCCCGCAGGACGAGACGGACGTCGTCGAGGTGGGCGCTGCGGCGGTTACCGGCCTCACGGGCGTAGACGTGCGCGTCCTGACCGAGCCGCCGCAGCGCTCGGGCGAGGGCGTCCCCGAAGTGGACGTCCCCCCAGGCCGTGCCCTTGGGACCGGCGGGCGCCGAGGTCACCAAGGCCCAGCGCAGCCGGGGCAGGCCGTCTGCGGGACCGCCGGAGACCCGTCCGACCCGCCGGGCCAGTCGTGCTTGCACGTCGACCGCCGTGCCGTCCGCGTCCAGCCTCGTCTCGAGCGAGGCCAGGGAGGCGCCGACGTGCTCCAGAGGCGACAGGTCCGCCGCCGCGTCGCGGTGGCGGCCCTCGAAGACCCGGCGGTCGGTCCAGGCGAGGGGACCGGACCAGCCCCGGCCCAGTGTCCGGGCGCGGGCGGCGTGCACGACGACCGGGCGACGTCCCGTGCGGCGGGCCAGCTCGACCGACAGGTCGGCGAAGGACAGGGAACCTGCCATCAGCGGAGGGAGGCCGCCGGCGGCGGCCACCTCCGCGGTACGGGCCACGAGCGCCGAGCCCACCAGCGCGGCCACCGGGAGGTGGGCCGGGGCGCCGTCCAGGTCGGACGCCGGGTGCTCGGGGAGGAGGGGGACCCAGGTACCCCGTCGGGCGACGAGCAGCCCGGCCCCGGAGACGAGGTCACGGGAGTCCACGGTCAGCGGCTGGGCGCAGGCCGCCCCGGCGCCGAGCGCCTCGAGGCACCTGCTCAACGCCCGCGGCTCCAGGACGGTGCCCGGGGGGAGGAGGGCGACGGCCTCGCCACGGGCCTCGGCGAGGCCGACGTCGAGCGAGAGCGGCACGCCCAGGTCGGTCGCCACCCGCACCACGCGCAGTCGGGGGTCGACGAGCTCGAGCAGACCCAGGGCGGTCGAGTCCTGCAGGGAGCCGCCGCGGTCGACGAGGACCACCTCGAGGTGGTCGGGCACCTCCTGCCGGAGCACGGCCGCCAGGGCAGCAGTGGTCGCCCACCGGGGCGAGCCGGTCGTCGTCACCACCGAGACCAGCCCCGGCTCGTACCTCCGGCTCGCCAGGGCCTCCCAGTCCACCAGGTGACGGGAGCGGGTGACGTAGTCCCAGGTGAGCGGCTCACGGACGGAGATCCGGTCGGCGCCGGCGCCCTCGTCCTCGTCGTCGGTGTAGACCACGCCGACGAAGGGCAGGAAGTCCAGGGTGCGTGACGCCGCCAGACGGAGCACGAGCTCGTAGTCCACCGTCCGCCGGAGGTCCTCGGCGAAGCCGCCCACCCGGTCGAGGACGTCGGCCCGTACGACGAGGGCGTTGAGGTCGACGTGGTTGCCCACGAGGAGGTGCTCGTGCCGACCGCTCCCGACCCGGAAGTCCCGGCGTCGTGACGAGACCATCTCCACCGACGAGAAGGCCGCCTCGCTCCCGAGGGCGTCCATCCCCTTGGCCATCAGCTCCAGGAAGTCCGGCTCCCACGTGTTGTCGGAGTCGAGGAAGGCCACGAGGCGGCCGCGGGCCCGGGCGATCCCCTCGTTGCGGGCGCGGCCCACCCCGGACCGGTCGAGCGGCACCAGGCGCACCCGGGGGTCGAAGTGGGCGATGCCCTCGACGACGCGGACGGTGTCGTCCACCGAGCCGTCGTCGACGACGATCAGCTCCCAGTCGCCCAGCGTCTGCTCCTGCAGGGACCGGACGGCGCGGCCGACGAGCGCCTGGCGGTTCCAGGTCGGCATCACGACGCTGACGAGCACCGGGGCGTCCGCGCGCGACGGCGTGGGGCGCCGGGCCATCGCGGTGCGGAAGCCGCTCTCCCCGGGGGGGCGCTCCGACGAGCGGGTGAGCAGCGTCCGCCGGTCCTCCTGGGCACGCCACGTGCCCGCGCGCTCGGCGAGGACGGCGCGGGCCCGGCCCCACGTGGTCCGGGCCGTCGGCGTCACCTGGGGGTCGGGGTCGCGGTCCAGCTGGACGACGACGACGTCGTCGTCCGCCGGGGGCGCCAGCCGGTCGCCGTCCAGGGTGCCGAGCTCCTCGACGAAGACGAGCCCGGAGTGCCACCGCCGCTCTCGACGGGCGCGAGCGTCCGCGACGAAGACGGCGAACGGGTCCTGCACCCGCTTGCGCCACGACGAGTCGAACGCGGAGGGCTCGAAGAAGGGGGCGGGCGAGAGACCTCGCTTCCGTCCGCGCCGGACGTAGTCCTCGAGCGCCGCCTCGTCGGACCCGTCCAGGCCGGACTGGAGGCGGTACCAGTCCGCGTCGAAGAGACCCGACGTCGCGATGGCGTGGACGTCACGGCGGTGCCACAGCTCCCGGCGGGCACGCCGCACGCCGGGGACGTGCCGCACCGTCGCGCGGGCCCGCTGCGCGAGGCTCATCGGGCGTACCCCATGACGGCGCGGACCGGCCACGCGGGGACGGCCGGGCCGTCGAGCTCGCCCGGGCGCGGCCGGTAGTCCTTCGACCGCGCGGCGAGGTCGGCGCGGACCTCCGCGAAACGCTCCGGCCAGCGCTCCTCGCAGGCGCGCAGCAGTCGGTCCGAGCCCAGCTGGTAGGGGTCGAACCGGAGGGTGTCGAGCTTCACCACGGGCAGACGCGCGTCGGGCAGCACCCGGTCCGCGAGCGCCGTGTTGGGGTTCCACGGCTCCCGGGCGAAGCGCACCAGGGTCTTCAGCCGCCGGCCGCGCTCGGCGCGCCGCGCCCGCAGGACCGCCCAGCGCCAGTGCCGCAGCCGCGCGAGGCGGGTGTCGGCAGGGCCCTCCTCGAGCACCCCGCCGAGGCGGAAGCCCGCGCCGCGCAGGGCGACGCTCAGGCCGATCTCGTAGCGGCCGATCACCTGCATGCGGTCGCTGACCGGCTCCATCCGGTCCCAGAAGGCCCGGAACGTCGCGCTGCGGACGACCCACGGCCGGTAGGCCACGAAGAAGCTCTGGATGTGCGGCTTGCGACGCAGGCTGAAGTTGAACCCCCAGGCGTCCAGGGGGCGGGAATCCATCTCGGCGAACACGTCGGCCAGGGGGCGCAGCGGTCCGACGTAGCTGTCGTTGCACGTGATGACGTAGTCGTAGGACTCCAGCTCGTCGCCGACCAGGTCCAGCCCCGTCTTCCAGCCGTAGAAGTCGTAGCCGACGTTCTCGCGCCGCACGAGGGTGGCGCGCGCCCGGATCCACTCGGCGTCCGCCTCGTCGGCGTAGTCCGTCGTGCTGACGACGACCACCCGCTCGCAGAAGGCGACGAGGTCCTCGATCTGGTCGCGCACGTGGAGGGGCAGGAGCCCCAGCGAGTCGTAGTTGGCCATGACTGCGAGAACCCGCACGCGTTACCGCTCCTGTCGGTCGAGGACCGGCGGAAACTAGCACGATGGCGACGGTCCGTCGGTCTGCGCTCCGGAGCGTCACCGACCGTCCTCGGTAGCGTGGCGGTGCGCCGTCCTGCCGACCGTGCCGCTCCCCCGTGACCACCCCACCGAACCGAGGAGAACCATGCGCCTGCTCGTCACCGGAGGTGCCGGCTTCATCGGCGCCAACTTCGTCCACCAGACGCTGCGGGAGCGCCCCGACGTGGAGGTCACCGTCCTCGACGCGCTGACGTACGCGGGGGACCGGGCGTCGCTGGCCGGTGCGGCCGAGCGCATCTCCTTCGTCGAGGGCGACGTGGCCGACGCCGACCTCGTCGGCCGGCTGGTCGCCGGGGCGGACGCCGTCGTCCACTTCGCCGCGGAGAGCCACAACGACAACTCGCTGTCGGACCCGGGGCCCTTCCTGCGCACGAACCTGCTCGGCACCTACGCCTTGCTGGAGGCGGTGCGCGCGCACGACGTCCGCTACCACCACATCTCCACCGACGAGGTCTACGGCGACCTCGAGCTGGACGACCCGCAGCGCTTCACCGAGGCGACGCCCTACAACCCCTCGAGCCCCTACAGCTCGACGAAGGCCGGGTCGGACCTGCTCGTGCGGGCGTGGGCACGCTCCTTCGGCGTCCGGGCGACCATCTCCAACTGCTCCAACAACTACGGCCCGTACCAGCACGTCGAGAAGTTCATCCCGCGCCAGATCACGAACCTGGTGGACGGCGTCCGGCCGAAGCTCTACGGGGCCGGCGAGAACGTGCGGGACTGGATCCACGTCGAGGACCACAACCGCGCCGTCTGGGCCGTCCTCGAGCGCGGGCGGCTGGGGGAGACCTACCTCATCGGCGCCGACGGGGAGCTGAGCAACAAGCGCGTCGTCGAGCTGGTCCTCCAGGCCTTCGGCCGGCCCTCGGACGACTACGACCACGTGACCGACCGGCCCGGCCACGACCTGCGCTACGCCATCGACTCGAGCAAGCTGCGCGACGAGCTCGGCTGGAGGCCCCGCTACCCGACCTTCGAGGAGGGGCTCGCGGCGACGGTGGACTGGTACCGCGCGCACGAGGGGTGGTGGCGGCCCCGCAAGGCGGCGACCGAGGCGCGCTACGCGGCGGCCGGTCAGCAGGTCCTGCCGAGGGGTCGGTAGGTCTCGTCGAGACGAACCTCGGGCCACGCGGCGGGCGCACCCCCGTCCGGGGGTCCGCGCGAGCTCCGCGGCGCACGCGTAAGGAGCCGGGGGAGACGGTCTCGCCGGTCACCGTGACGCGTGCTGCCCGTCGCGTCGCGGGACAAGAGGGAGGACGACGAGGAGTGCCCCATCCGCCGGCAGCGACCGTGCGAGCGGGGCGCGGCGCGTGGGGCAGCGGTCGAGACTGCTGCCGACGGCGCCCCCGGTGCCGGCCGTGTCACCGGTGACGAGGCGGATCGGTGCGCCCGCAGGGGCGCTGACGCGCAGGCTGATGCCGCCCTGGCCAGCTCGTGCGCGGGCGCCGGTGAGCTGGGTCCACCCGGAGCCGGTCCACCGCTGCACGGAGGTCGGACGCCCGGACCGGGCGACGTAGCGGGACTCGATGTCGTGGTCGGCGCGCAGGGAGCCCTTCACGGCGAGAGGGTGGACCCCGAGCGGGACGTCGCCATCCCCGGCACCGAAGGCGCCCGGACGCCGACGTCATCGCTGCTGCTGATGGCGACGCGACGAGGCCGGAGTCGGTCAGGCGGTAGCCGTCGAAGTCCTCAGCGCTGCGGCGACGTCGGTCACGGGCGCGACGTCCCGGCCGGTGGGCTCCGTCCTCCACGACGACTCGTCCGGGTGATGCTGGTGCCTGGGGGGTCGCCGTCGTCCCGGAAGCGGCGGCGACGGGGGCGCGGCCTCCTACGGTCTGCACGGCACGAACCCGTGCCGTCCTGTCGGAGGAGGTAGGGACGAAGATGCGCAAGAAGAGGTCGCTCGCTCTCGCCGCGGCGATGGCGGTCGTGGTCAGCGGGGCGGGCGCGGCGGCCGCGGCCGACGCGGCGCCGGAGGTGGCGAGGCTGTCCGCGGCGGCGGCGGTGGAGGCCGACGACATCGCCGTCCGGGACACCGACGCGCCCACGGTGATCCGGGTCGGCGCCCCCGAGCAGACCATCCCGGTCACCGTCATCACCGACGAGCCGGTGGACGACATGTTCGTCGGCGTCGTCTCCGGTGACGTCGAGGAGGGCGACCTGTTCGCCTTGGGGTACGTCGAGGGCCCGGAGCGCGGCCGGCCGGCCGTCTTCAAGGTGCCCGTCGACCTCTTCGCCGAGGACGTCCCCGCCTGGGGCCTGAGCACGTGGGTGTTCGACGGCTACCGCGAGGCCGACGACGCCTACGCCTACGGCGAGCTGGACGTCGAGGTCAAGGCCCACTCGCTGCTCGGCCTCGCGGCGTCGCGCAGCGGGTCCTCGGTGACCGTGGCAGGGTCGGCTCGGGCGTTCCACAACGTCGAGGGCCGCTACGTGCCGTGGTCCGGGCGCTCCGTGTCGGTGCAGCGCTGGACGGGGTCGGCCTGGGTGCAGGTCAAGGGCGTCACCACGGACGGGCGCGGGAACCTCCGGACCACCGTCACCGTCCCGGCGTCCTCGACGCTACGGCTGGTCACGCCCGACCAGGCCGGCACGTGGGGTGCGGTGAGCGCGCCGCGGACGGTGTGACGCCCGGTCGGGCGTTGCTCGGACGTCACCCCGACCCCCGACCGTGCGTGACCCAGGTGTGACCCTCGACGCCTCCTGCGACAGGCCCGGCCTCTCTAACCTGGCCGCGGCACGAGGACGTGCCGGAGGTCACGACGAAGGGGGACGGCATGAGACGTGCACGAGGGCTGGTGGCGGCGGCGTCAGCGGTGGCACTGACGATCGGCGGGGCGGGTGCGGCGGCGGCCGCCGCGCCGTCGGGGACGACGACGGGGTCGGCTGCCGACATCCGGGTCGTGGACACGGACGCGCCGGTCGCGATCCGGGTGGGTGCTCCTCGGCAGGTGCTCCGGATCACGATGATCACCGGGGCGCCGGCCCAGCTCGCGTCGGTCGACCTGTTCGACATCGGCGGCCCCGTCGCGGAGCCCACGGCCTACGCCTTCGGCGACCTCGTCGGCCCGGAGGAGGGTCGGCCGACGGTCTTCAAGACGCAGGTCGGCCTGGACGCCGTCGACGTCCCGGGGTGGGGAGTGTCCACCTGGGTCTTCGACGGCCGCGGCTTCGGGGACGGGACGAGGGTCGTCGGTGCCCTCGACGTCGTGATCAGGGCGCATTCGCTGCTCGGGCTCGCGGCGAGTCGGAGCGGCTCGACGGTGACGGTACGGGGGTCGGCGAGAGCGTTCCACAACGTCGAGGGCCGGTACGTGCCGTGGTCGGGGCGGCCGGTGTCCGTGCAGCGTTGGACGGGCTCGGCCTGGGTGCAGGTCACCGGGATCACCACGGACCCGCGGGGGAACCTGAGCACGACGGTGCAGGTCCCGGCGTCCTCGACGCTGCGGCTCGTCACACCGGGCACGGGCGGCACGTGGGGCGCGGTGAGCGCGCCCCAGACGGTGTGACCCGAGGCCCGAAGCTCTTCCGCGGAGGGGCCGCGGCGGGCGTCGCGGCACGCAGGGCCGGGGGCGGGAGTCGCCGGCCCTGCGTGCGTCCGCACCCGTCCGCCGCGTGGGCGACCGGAGCAGACGGCCGCCCCGGCGAGGCTCAGGACGTGGCCGACAGCCGGCCGGGGTCGTCGAGGTCGTCGACCGCCGACCCGAGGAGGTCGCGCAGGGACCGGCTGACGGAGTTGGTGAGGTGGGACGAGTCGGCGTAGACGACCCCGCCGTTCGCCGCGACGACGGGGCACGTCTCGCGGGTGTCGGGGCACAGGAACGAGGTCGTCTCGAGGAACTGCACCCGGTCCTCCGGGTCGGCCGCCTTCTCGGCGTCCACGAGCGCCTGGTCGACGTCTACCCGGTCTGTGCGGTCGAAGTCGCACGTCTGCCAGTCGGCGGCCGGGACCTCGGACAGGCAGGCAGGCACGTCGAACGGTGCCCAGGGGGTGTCCTCGACGACGACCACGCGGTCCGCGACCTGCTCCAGCGCGGGGAAGGTGCGCCGGGCGGCCTCCTCCCAGACCGGTGACGAGGAGGCCCGGTCGAGGCGTGCGCCCTGACCGTCCAGCAACTTCTCCGCGTAGGTCTGCGAGCGGGCGACGAAGACCGCGTCGAGCTCGGGTCCGTCGGCCAGCCGGTCGAGGACCCCGTCGCGCCAGGTGTCGCACTCGGTGTACCCGCGCTCCAGCTGGTCCTGCCAGACGGTGGCGTCCACGGTCGGGCACGCCGACTTGCCGTAGTAGACGAGGCTCCAGCCGCGCTCTCGCGCCAGGGCCTCCATCGCCGGCAGCCAGTGGGCGGAGTGGGAGTCGCCGAGCAGGGCGACCGCGGGCCCGTCCCCGTCGACGAGGCGGCAGACGTCCTCGGGCGGCGGACTGGTCTCCGAGTAGCTGACGTAGCACGCGTCCGGCCGCGACTGGTCCTCACGGGCCTGGAGCGCGCTCATGAGCGGGGCCCCCTGCCAGGTCGCGGACCCCTCCGGGCCGGAGACGGACCCCTCGAGGACGGCGAGGTCGACGGCGTCGCCGTCACGGGACCCCCACGCCTGCCACGGGGACAGGGCCAGCGCGACGGCGGTGACGAGCGCGGTGAGCGCCGCTCCCAGCCGCAGGGACCGGGGGGTGCTCGCCGAGAGCCACGGGCTGCGGCGGACCGGCTCCTCGACGAGGGCGTGCGAGCCGGCCGCCAGGAGGAAGGAGACGACGACGGCCCCGGCGGTCTGCACCGCTGTGGGGGAGCCGTCCGTGAGCAGGCGCGCGAGGACCAGGCACGGCCAGTGCCACAGGTACCAGGAGTAGGAGACGCGGCCGACGTAGCGCAGCAGGGGCGCGGAGAACAGCGATGCCGTCCCGCGGGCGCGCTCCGGCGCCCCGGCCGCGACGAGCAGGACCGTCCCGAGCACGGGCACGAGAGCCGCCGTCCCCGGGAACACCGTCGAGTCGTCGTAGACGAGGGCTGAGCCCACCACGGCGACGAGGCCGACCCACCCCGCAGCCGCCGCCACCGGCCGCGGCAGGCGGCGGAGCAGGGGCAGCCCGATGGCCGCCCCCGCGCCGGCGGCGAGCTCCCAGGCGCGGGTGTGCAGCCCGAAGTAGGCCCAGGAGCCCGTCGTCGGCGTCAGCCACCAGGACAGGAGGAGGGAGACGGCACCGAGGACGACGAGCCCCAGGCCGATCCGCGGCACCAGGGCGCGCCCGTCCCGACCGCCCCGCCGGGTCACCGCGACCACGAGCAGGAGGAGCAGGGGCCACACGACGTAGAACTGCTCCTCGACCCCCAGCGACCAGAAGTGCAGCACGGGGCTGCCGTCCGAGCCGCCCCCGAGGTAGTCGGTCGAGCCGACGGCGTAGTGCCAGTTCGCGACGTACAGGCCCGCCGCCAGGACGTCCGAGCCCAATCCGGGGACGTCCAGCGGAGGTAGCAGGAGCGCCCCGGCCGCCGCCGTGGCGACGAGGACGAGGACGGCCATGGGGAGCAGCCGGCGCGCCCGGCGCGCGTAGAAGCGCGACAGCGACACGGTGCCTGTGCGCCGCACCTCCGAGACGAGGAGCCCGGTGATGAGGAAGCCGGAGAGCACGAAGAAGACGTCGACGCCGACGTAGCCGCCGCTGACGCCCGGGACGCCGGCGTGGTAGAGGACGACGAGCAGCACGGCGACCGACCGCATGCCCTCGATGTCCGGGCGGAACCGGGAGCGTGTCGCCTCCCCGGGCGTCCGGGTGCCGCGGACGGCGGCGGCAGCAGGTGCCGGGGGGGAGGCCACGGGCGGACATGATGCCAACCCCTCCGACGGCTGCGGACGGTGACGCGCCGCCACCGCCGGTGAGCCGCTGCCTCGACCGGCGCCGAGGCCGGGAGGATCGCCCGCCGGACGCGCCGGGCTCGTCGTCGGCCTCACCCGTCCGACTCACCCGTCCGGGTGGCCGGTCGGCGCCGCCGCACGGTCCTTGCGGGAAGTACCGCCGCGCGGACGTTCCCGACGTTACGGTCACGGCTCCGACGCACGGGAGCGCCGGGTGGACCACGACGAGGGGTAGGGCACAGCATGGCCAAGCACGTGCGGAAGACCTGGGTGGCGCTTGCGGCGACGGCGTCGCTGGTGGCCGGAGGTGCCGTGAGCGCCTCGGCGGCGGACGTCCCCGTCCGGAGCCTGGACGCGGCCGAGGCGGCGGCGGAGGGCGGCATCCGGGCGACGGACGCACCCCGGGCGATCCGGGTGGGCGCGCCGGAGCAGACCATCCCCGTGACGGTCATCACCGACGAGCCGGTCGACCTCGTGGACGCGGGCGTGGTCAGGGACCTCGAGGAGGACGACCCCTACCTCGTCGCCTACGGCTTCACGGAGGACGCGGAGCCGAACCGGCCGACGGTCTACAAGGTCGGCGCGGACATCTTCGCCGAGGACATCGAGGCCTGGGGACCCCACACCTGGGTCCTCGGGGGCTACGACGTCGACGAGAACGCGGAGGAGGTCACCGTCGTGGCCGCCGGCACCGTGGAGACCGAGGTCAAGGCCCACTCGATCCTCGGGCTGAGCGCCCGGCGCGTCGGGGACCAGGTGCGGGTCACCGGGTCGGCGCGCGGGTACCACTCCGTCGAGGAGCGCTACGTCCCGCTGTCGGGGCGCACCGTGTCGGTGCAGGCCTACACGGGCACCGCCTGGAAGCAGGTCACCGGAGCCACGACGGACGCGCGGGGCAACCTCACGACCTTCGTGCCGGGCATCCCCCAGGGGACGCGGATGCGCCTCGTGCTGACGGACGCCGCCACCGTGTGGGGCGCGGTGAGCAGCTACCGGGGGGTCTGAGCCGCAGCACGACGCGCCCGGAGCAGGGGCGACGGCGGTCGGTGCCGCCGGCGGAGGACGCCTCCGGGTGACGGCCGGACCTCGCCGCTCAAGGCGAGAGTCGGGCAGGACGAGCACTGGGCATGGCCCCCCGACCCAGCGTGCTGGTGCGCGTCGCCCGGCCGGGGGCGCCGGTCGGCGCTGTGGCGGTCGCGCCGGTCGAGGCCGTGCCCGGCTGGCCGGCGGTCTGCCGACCCGACCCCGACCCCGCGGCCGAGGCGGCGGCCGACCTGCACCTGGTGCGTCGGGCCACGTGGGGCGTGACGCCCGAGGTGCTCGTGGAGGTGCGACGGGCGGGCCGCGCGGCGTGGGTCGACGCGCAGCTCGCCCCCGCGTCCGTCGAGGACGCCGCGTGCGAGGCGCTCGTGAACCGCTGGCCCCTCGCCGCCATGGACCTGCGCACCGCCCGGGCGGGCGGTGTACGGCAGTTCTCCTGGGACGGCATGTGGGCGCTCGGGTTCGCGACCGTCGGCCGGCAGGTGTGGAGCCGGCGGCAGCTGCTCGAGGTCTGCGTCGACGTGCTCGCCGACCACCTGCACGTCGCGAACCCCTCGGACGACGTCTGGTACTGCCGGATGGACTACGACGCCACGGTGCTGCGCCCGCACGCGCTCGGCCGCTTCGAGGACGCCCTCGTCGCCTCGGCGCGGCACCCGGCGATGCTCTGGTACCTCGACAACGCGCGGAGCACGAAGAAGGCGCCCAACGAGAACTTCGGGCGCGAGGTGCTCGAGCTGCACACCGTCGGCGTCGCGGCCGGCTACACCGAGGACGACGTCCGCGCCTGCACCCGCCTGTTCACCGGCCTCGGGGTGGACCGGACCACGGGCGCGCAGGTCTACCGGCCCGTCGACCACGACACCGGCGCCGTCCGCGTCCTCGGCTGGAGCGCGCCGGCGCACGCCGCGGCCGACGGCGAGGCGCTGCAGGTCTCGCTCCTGCGGTACCTGGCCCGCCACCCCGCCACGGCCCGGCACGTCGTCACGAGGCTGGCGCGGCGGTTCGTCGCCGACGAGCCTCCCGCGGCGCTCGTCGACCGGCTGGCGCAGGTCTACCTCGACGGCGGCACCGCGCTGGCGCCCGTCGTCCGCGAGCTGCTGCTCGCCCCGGACGCCCTCGCCGCGGCAGCGCCCAAGGTCAAGCGCCCGCGCGAGGACGTCGTCTCGACGGTGCGGGCGGTGGGCCACCGGCCCGACGTGACCGGCACGGCCGGTGCCGAGGACCTCTTCTGGATGCTCCGCGGCCGCGGGCACGCCCCGTCGGACTGGGCGCCGCCCAACGGCTTCCCCGACGTCGCCGGCGCGTGGCAGTCGGCCGCCGGGGCGCTCGCCGCCTGGGACCAGCACCTCGAGCTCGCCAGCGGGTGGTGGCCCAACCGGCTCGAGAGAGCGAGCCCGCAGTCGCTGCTCCCGACGCCGCGGCCGATCACCGTGGGCGCGCTCGTCGACGCCCTCGCCGTGCGGGTGCTCGGTGCGCCGCTGCCCCCGGTCGAGAGGGCCGCGCTCGTCGCCTTCACGGGCCGTCCCGACACCTCGCTCCTCACCGCGAACGACGCCTGGCTCGGCTGGCGCCTGGCCTCGCTCGTCTGCGGCGTCCTCGACAGCCCCTCCTTCGCGACCCGGTGAGGACGTCCATGCGCCCCCTGCTGCCCCGACCCCGCCGCTCGGCGCCGCCGCGCCCCGCCGCACCCGCCTGCGGCTGCGCCGAGGACCGCGCCGCCGGGCTCAGCCGGCGGTCCCTGCTCGCCGGCGCGCTCGCGGGCGGGCTCGCGCTCACCGTCGGCGACGCCTCGACGCAGGTGGCGCTCGCGGAGCCGGGGTACGACGGCGACGCGCTCGTCGTGCTGTCCCTGCGCGGCGGCCTCGACGGGCTGTCCGCCGTCGCACCGGTCGGGGACCCGTCCTACGCGGCGCTCCGGCCGCGCCTGGCCGTCCCGCCCTCGGTGGCCCACCGGCTCGACGGCGTCCTCGGGCTGCACCCCGCGCTCGGGCCGCTGATGCCGCTGTGGACGGCCGGGTCCCTCGCCGTCCTGCACGCCGTCGGGATGGCGCAGGCGAACCGCTCGCACTTCTCCGCCATGGAGGAGATGGAGCGCGCCGCGCCCGGGACGACCCTGCGCACCGGCTGGCTGGACCGGATGGTCGGGGGCACGGGGGCGGGCTCGGTCTTCGCCGCCGTCCAGGCCGGCGGCTCCCGCGCCGCGGCCAGCCTGCGGGGGCCGACCCCCGAGCTCGCCTTCGGCAGCCTCGCGGGGCTGAGGCTCCGCGCGGGCGCCGACGGGGAGGAGCCGCGGCGCGCCGCCGCCCTGCGCGCGCTGCACGCCGGTGCGCCGGCCGCGCTCGCCGCCCCGGCGACGACGGCCCTGGACGCCGTGGCGCGCACGGGCGCCCTGCTCGCGGCGCGGCCGACACCGCCGGTCGCCTACCCCGCGTCCGACCTCGGCCGCTCGCTGCGCGACGTCGCGACGCTCGTGCGCGGCGGCGCGGGCGTCCGGGCCGCCGCCGTCGACGTCGGGGACTGGGACATGCACGTCGGGATGGGCTCGCCGACCGACCCCACGGGGTGGATGCACCGCAAGCTCACCGACCTCGCCCTCTCGCTCGTCGCCTTCGCGGCCGACCTCGGGCCGTCCCTGGACCGCGTCGTGCTCGTCACGCTGTCGGAGTTCGGGCGCACCGCCGACGAGAACGGCTCGGGCGGCACCGACCACGGGTACGGCAACGCCGTCCTCGTGCTCGGCGGCGGGGTCGTGGGCGGCCGGGTGCACGGCCGGTGGCCGGGCCTCGCGCCGGCCGACCGGGTGGGCGGGGACCTCGCGGTGACGACGGACTACCGGTCGTTGCTCGCCGAGGCGCTCGTGGCGCGGTGCGGCCTGTCACCGGCGACGGCGTTCCCCGGTGCGGTGACGCCGACCTCCGGGGTGTTCCGGAAGCGCTGAGACCCGTCGGTCGCGTGCCGGGCGCGGCGCCGGGAGCTCCGTCGGCACGGCTGGCTAGCCTCGCCGCCGTGGAGCTGATGACGGGTGTCGTCCGGGACTACGCGTGGGGGTCGCGCACGGCGCTGCCGGCGCTGCTCGGCCTCCCCGCCGACGGCGGCCCCCAGGCCGAGCTGTGGCTCGGCGCCCACCCGGGCGCCCCCGCGCGCGCGGGCGACGAGCCGCTGGACGCGCTCGTGGCCCGCGACGCCGCGGGCGTGCTGGGCCCCCGCGTGCGCGGGCGGTTCGGGGACCGGCTGCCGTACCTGCTCAAGGCGCTCGCCGCCGACGCGCCGCTGTCGCTCCAGGTGCACCCGAGCGAGGAGCAGGCGCGCGCGGGCTTCGCCCGCGAGGACGAGGCCGGGCTCGCGGTCGACGCCCCGGACCGCAGCTACAAGGACCCCCACCACAAGCCCGAGATGCTCGTCGCGCTCACGCCCTTCGAGGCGCTCTGCGGCTTCCGTGAGCCGCACGTCGCGGTCGCGGCGCTGCGCCGTCTGCACGTGCCCGAGGCCGCGCACCTCGTCGAGCTCCTGTCAGGCCCCGACGCGGAGACGTCGTTGCGAGATGCCCTGTCGTACCTGCTGTCCGGCTCCGAGGAGGTCGCGGCGCTCGTCGAGGCCGTCGCGGCGGCGTGCGCCGACGAGCCCCTGGACGAGCCCGACCCGGACGACGACCCGGACGACGACGCGGGCTGGGCGCCGGAGGCGTCAGCCCCGGGCGGGGCGGGCGCTGCGTCCGTCCGCGGCGGAGAGGGCCTCGCCGGGGACGAGAGGCCGCCGGAGGACGTCGAGGCGGGCGCGGGCGACCCGGACCGCCGCACGGTCGCCGAGCTCTCCGCCCACCACCCGGGAGACCCCGGCGTGCTCGTCGCGCTCCTGCTGCACCGGGTGCGCCTGGAGCCGGGCGAGGCGGTGTGGCTGCCCGCGGGGAACGTCCACGCGTACCTGTCCGGCGTCGGCGTGGAGCTCATGGCGGCCTCGGACAACGTCCTGCGCGGCGGCCTGACCACCAAGCACGTCGACGTCGCCGAGCTCCAGCGGGTCGTCGACACCCGGCCCCTGCCCGTCCCGCAGGTGCAGCCGCGGACGCCCGCCGAGGGCGTGCAGGTCTGGCGGCCGGGTCCCGACGAGCTCGAGCTCTGGTGCCTGCGGCCGACCGGGGACGACGCCCTGGGCGGGCCGGCGGACGGCCCCCGCGTGGTGCTGTGCTCGACGGGCGAGGTGGACCTGCGGACGTCGTCCGGCGCGCTTCACCTGGCCCGGGGCGGGGCCGCGCTCGTCCGCGACGACGACGGCCCGCTGCGGGTCACGGGCGAGGGCACTGCCTGGGTCGCCGCCGTCCCCGCCTGAGCGCCGGGCACCCGTGGACGAGAGGCCGGCCGGCGAGAGGTCGGCGGGCGAGTGCCGGGCGGACGACGGGCGGGCGGACGACGGGCGGGCGGACGGGCGTCAGGCCCGGGCGGTCGCCTGCTCCTGGCGTGCGAGGTCGTCGAGGTCGGCGCCGGCGTCCACCGCCACCATGACGACCGAGCCGTCGCGGTGCAGCGCGCCGAGCACGAGGTCGGGCGGGAGGTCGTCGGCCAGGCCGAGGACGCGCTCGCCGGGGCGGTAGCCGCTGATGCCGGCGAGGTCGTCGGCGAGCTCGAGCACGCGGCGGTCCTGGACCTGCTCGTCCGCGTCGAAGACGTCGTCGCGCCCGGTGACCTCGGCGTTGTAGTCGAGCGCGCCGGACGGCGCGCCCTCGACCGCGCGCGACAGGGCGGGCAGGTCCACGGCCACGACGCGGCCCGCGGGGCCGACCGGGCCGTCGGCCGTCGTCACGAGCACGGCCGGCGGCTGGGGCTCGAGGTCGTCGAGCATCTCGCCCTCGTCGCCGTCCCACGACGGTTCGGCCCCGGCGGACCAGGTCGCCAGCGCGAGGACGAGCGTCCGCCACGACGGCGGCAGGGCCAGCTGGACGACGTCGCCGGGCTCGACGTCGCACTCGTGCACCAGCAGGTCGGCGGACTTGGCGACCCAGTTCGCGAGCACCCGCGCCGACAGCTCGACGCGCTCGCCGCCGGCGCCGTACCAGGTGACCCGCGGGCGTCCAGGGTCCGCCTCGGACAGCGCGTCGAGCAGGGTCGGGACGTCACGCGCCCGCGCCACCCCGGGGGGGACGTCGGCGGTCGACGGGTCGTCGCGCGGGGGCTGGGGCACGGCCTGCTCCTGGTGGTCGGCGGGGCTGGCGGTCGGCGGCGTCGGCGGGGTCGGCGGGGCCGGACGAGAGGGCGGACTCGGTGGCCGGCGCCCGCCGTCGCGCGGGGGGACGACGGCGACGTCGGCGACCCTACGGCCGGGCCGCCGCTGCCCCTGCGCCCGGGCCGCCGACAGCCACCGCGGGCCACCGCGAGCGCCCGGTGCCCGAGGTCGCCCACCGCGAGGCCACCGCGCCTCGACGCGGCCCGGACCGACGCCACCCGACCTCCTGACCGTCCTCCGACACCCACCCTTCCTCGCACTTCGACGACATGACGTCGTCTCCGGGGCCTCGTGGCGACGTCATGTCGTCGAAGTGCGAGGAAGGGCGCGGGAGGGGGACAGGGGGAGGGCGCGGAGAGGCCGGGGCCGGGGCGGTAGAGCGCCGTGCCAGGAGCCGCGCCGGCGTGGCGCCCGAGGTGTCGGGGGTGGCCCGCACACTGGCCCGGTGCCTCTCGACACGCAGCCCGCGACGGCCCCGGGGACCGTCGTCGCGCGCCGTGCGCCGGACGCGGTGCTCGAGCGTTCCTGGCGCCCGGGCCGGGAGCTGGACGTCGCGGCCGTCCTGGCGCCGCTGCGCCGGGGGGCCGGGGACCCGGCCGTCCGCCGGGTCGGCGCCGACCACTGGTGGGCGACGCGGACGCCCGTGGGCACCGGCCTGCTCCACCTGAGCCCCTGCCCCCGCGACGGCGCGGTCCGCGCCCGGGCGTGGGGGGACGGCGCCGAGCACCTCCTCGACGGCGTGCCCGTGCTGCTCGGCGACGGCGACGTCGACGAGGGGTTCGTGCCGAGGTCCCACCACGCGCGGCTCGTCGACGCCCACCGCCGCCACCGCGGGTGGCGGGTGCTGCGCACCCGCGCCGTCCTCGAGGCCACCGCCGGGGCGGCGGTCGAGCAGGTCGTCACGGGCGTCGAGGCCCACCGCGGCTGGCGCCGCCTCCTGCAGCGCTTCGGCGACGCGGCGCCCGGTGCCCCGTCCGCACCGGGCGGGCCGGCGGAGGGGATGCGCGTGCCGCCGTCGGCGGCGGCCTGGCGCGCCGTCCCCAGCTGGGAGTGGCTCCAGGCGGGCGTCGAGCAGCGCCGAAGCCGCGTCGTCCAGACCGCGGCACGGGCGGCCGACGGGCTCGAGCGGACGCTCCTGCTGCCGCCCGAGCGCGTCGAGGCGGCCCTGCGCAGCCTGCCCGGCGTCGGCGTGTGGACGGCCGCGGAGGTGCGCCAGCGCGCCCACGGCGACCCCGACGCCTTCTCCTTCGCGGACTACCACGTGGCGAAGGACGTCACGTGGGCGCTCACCGGCGAGGTGCTCGACGACGACGCGTGCGCCGAGCTCCTTGAGCCCTACCGCGGGCACCGCTACCGCGTGCAGCGGCTGCTCGCGATGTCGGGCGCCCGACGGCCCCGCCGCGGGCCGCGCATGACGCTGCCGACGCACACCCCGGCGACGTCGTCCGGGCGCTGAGCCCTCCTCCGCCGGCTCTGTCTCCGCCGGCTCCGGACGCCGGCCCGGACGAAGTGCCCGCCGCCGGGGCGACGGGCAGGGGGGCCGCCCCCGCGGTGCCGTCCTCGTCGCTCGCCCGCCGCACCCGGAGCAACCCTTCTCCGGGCGGCAGTGGTAGCGCTACCGTCGAGGGATGACCGCGGTCCACGTCCGCGACGTCCCCGAGCCCGTCGTGGCGGCCCTGCGGGAGAGGGCCGCTCGGCATGGCCGGTCCCTGCAGCAGGAGATCCGGCAGGTGCTGGCGGCTGCAGCGGCGGAGCGACTCCCGGGCGAGGTCCCCGAGCCGGCCCGCCTGGTCACCGTGCGAGCCGGGTCGAGGACGACCTGGCGACGGGAGCACGTGTACGACGACGCCGGCCGTTGACCGGGTCCTCCTGGACACGGACGTGCTCCTCGCGGCGACCGACGAGGACCGGGACGACCACGCGGCGGCCGTGGACCTGCTGGACGAGTGACCCGCCGCCGGGACGACCCTCCGCACGAGCGGACAGGTGCTTCGCGGGTACCTCGGGGTGGCCACCCGACCCGCCGATGCCAACGGCCTCGGCCTGCCTCGCGAGGACGCCGTCCGCGACGTCCGGGTCCTGCGCGGACGGCTCCGCCTGCTCGCGGAGGACGCCAGGGTCAGCGACCGCCTGCCTCGAGCTCCGGGCTGCCACGGGGTGCGCCGGCCGGCAGGTCCACGACGCGAACCTCCTCGCGACCGTGCTCGTGCACGGCGTCGGCGCCGTCGTGACGATGAGCACCGGCGACGTCACCAGGTGGGCAGGCAGGGTGCGGGTGCTGGCGCTGCCGTCGTAGCAGTCGCTCTCGTCCGCCGGGGCCGTCGACCGTCAGGTCGAGGGTCGGGCGTCCGGAGTCGTCGTCGAGCCGTCGGGCTCCAGGACGACCCGGAGGACGTCGCCCGTCGGCGCCGGCCCGGAGCCGTGGGCTCCTCCGGGCGTGCGGTCGACCCGCGCCGCCACCCCCTCCGCCCACAGGGCTATCCGGACCCGCTCGGCGAGCGCGCCCACCGCCAGCGCCGTGCCCTCGACGAGGACGGCGTCGCCGTCCTCGGCCCGCTCGGCGGTGGCGTCCGGGGGCGCTCCCGGCCCGGTCGCCACGGCGAGCGCCCGACGGAGCCGGGCGGCCACGGGGTCGGCCGTCGGGTCCAGCGGCGGGGGCTCGACCGCCCCCGGCGGCGACCCAAGCGCGGCGCGGACGGCCTCGACGTGGCCGTAGGCGAACCAGTCGCCCGCGCCCGTACGCACGCACCCGGCCGCCCCGGCCCCGTCCGGACCGCCGACGAGGCCGTGACCGACCTGACCTCGGTCTCGAGCTGAGGTGGAGGGTTCGACGACGGGGAGGCCGCGCACGAGCGCCACGGGCGTCCCGGCGCCCTTGCCCTTGACGAGGTCGCCGAGCGCGGCGACCTCGTCGGCGACGGCGCGGACGGTGACCTCCAGCGGGCGTCCGAAGCGGTCGACCTCGCCGCGGACGTCGTCGAGCGCCAGCACCCCGGCCGCGCCGAGGGCGACGTCGGCGACGCCGACGCGCCACGGGCGCCCCGTCGTGTCCGAGACGACCACGCCGGGGGAGCGGCCGGTGAGCTCGGCGACGCGCGCGCGCAGCCGGCGGGCCGAGGCGTCGGGGTCCGCCGGCAGCAGCAGCACCGTGCCGGGCTCCACGTCCGAGGCGTCGACGCCGGCCGCGGCGAGGACGGGGCCGCTGCGGGACTCGACGACCCGCGTCGTGGCGCCGCCCGGCATCGTCCGCTCGGCCACGACCCGCACCGTCTGCGCGTCGACGGCGGCGGCCCGCCCGCGGGCCCGCACGGTGCGTCCCTCCGCCTTCGCGACGACCTTGCTGGCGACGACGAGCACGTCGTCGTCGCGCAGGGCCAGCCCCGCCCGGGCGACCGCGTCCACGAGCAGGGCGCCGAGGTCGTGCCCCGCGCGGACCTCGGGGACGCCGGGCAGGGCCACCGCCCGCACGGTGAAGCCGTCGACCGGGAGCGGCGGGGGCCGGCGGTCCGGGCGCACCTGCGGTGCGGCGCCGTCGGGGCCCGGCTCGGAGGGGCTCACGCGACCAGCGCCGCGTGCGCGGCCGGGACCGACGCCGTGCGCCTCGACCTGAGGTCGAGGGTCCGGACCCGCTCCGCCAGGTCGAGGGACGCCCGGGCGATGCGGGCCGCGTCGGCGGGCGTGGTCATGAGGAGCGGCTCGGCGCGGACGAGCGGGCCGCCGTCCCCCGCGCCCCCGTCTCCCGCGCCCCCGTCTCCCGCGCCCCCGGCCGCCGGCGCGTCGGCCGGGTCCACGAGCCAGCCGTCGAGGACGTCGGCGTAGAGCTCCGCCACGGCGGCCGCGGTGGTGGGGACGCCGAGCGCGCGCAGGCACGCGTCCGCCATCCCGCGCACGGGGGCGCCGCCGACGACGGGGGAGACCCCGACCACGGGCGCCGCCGTCGCCCGCAGCGCCGCGCGGACGCCCGGCACGGCCAGCACCGCGCCGAGGGAGACGACGGGGTTGCTCGGCGGCAGCAGGACGACGTCGGCCCCCGTCAGCGCCTCGACGACGCCGGGCGCGGGCGTCGCGGCGCCGGCCCCCGCGACGGCGATCCGGCGAGCGGGCGGGCGGGCGTGGTGGCGCACCCACCACTCCTGGAAGTGCAGCGCCCGCTCCCCGGGGCCGGCGAGGCCCGCGGCCAGCGGGGACCGGACCGAGGCGCCGTCCGGCTCGACGTCCGCGGCGTCGACGACGACGTGGGTCTCGACCCGGTCGTCCGTCATCGGCAGCAGCCGCACCCCGGGCGACCAGCGGCGGCAGAGCAGCTCGGTCGCCGCCGTCAGCGTCCCGCCGTCCGCGAGCACCCGGCTGCGCACGACGTGGGTGGCGAGGTCGAGGTCCCCGAGCGTGAACCAGTCCGGCGGCGTCCCCGCGGCGGCGAGGTAGCGGCCGAGCTCGCCGGCGACGGCGGAGGACTCGCCCGCCCTGCCCCACCCGCGCTCGTCGTCCGAGCCCCCGCCGAGCGTGTACATGACGCTGTCGAGGTCCGGGCACACGCGCAGGCCGTGGAGGGTGACGTCGTCCGCGGTGTTGCCGACGACCACGACCTCGTCCACCGGGTCGGGGTCCACCGTCTCGGGGTCCACCGCCCCCGGACCCCGGGTGGACGTCCGGGCGGGCTGGGCGAGCGCGGCCAGCAGGCCGCGCAGGAAGCGCGCCCCGCCGACCCCGCCCGAGAGGGCTGCGATCCGCATGGGCCCATCCTGCTGCCCTCGGCGGCGGGCGGACGCCGGGTCGGCCGCAGACCCGGGCGCCCCGCCGCGGCGTCGGGCGGGACGCCACCGTGCGTGACGTCCCACTACCGGGTGTCCTGATCGGTCGCTCGGTCTCCTACACCGGACGGGCTTGACGAGGCGCGCACGACACGCGTGTAATTCCGTCACGGCCGCGCTCCACCGGCCGGGCAGGGAACCCGGGGGCCCAGTGCGCCCGAGGTCCGACGCACGTCTGAGGAGGGGGCCCTCCGTGCCCGAGACGCACGCACCGCACCGCACCGCCGAGGACCTCCTCGAGCGCCGGGCGACCGAGCTCGACGTCGTCGTCGGCCCCTGGCCCGCGGCGGCCGCCGACGAGGGCGTGCTCGACGAGCGCGAGGGCGGGCGGCGCGGCGGCTCCCGCACGACGCAGGAGCGCCCCTCCGGCCTGCTGGGCGAGCTCGCCGGGCTGGCCGACGAGGGCGACGACGGTCTCCTCGGGTGGCAGGAGCGCGCCCTGTGCGCCCAGACCGACCCGGAGGCCTTCTTCCCCGAGAAGGGCGGCTCGACCCGCGAGGCCAAGCGTGTCTGCGTCTCCTGCGACGTCCGCGCCGAGTGCCTGGAGTACGCCCTGCTCAACGACGAGCGCTTCGGCATCTGGGGCGGGCTGTCCGAGCGCGAGCGCCGCAAGCTCAAGAAGCGGGCGGGCTGACCCCCGGCGCCGACGCCCCGGGCGACCCGCCGCACCCGGGTCGCGTCCGGGACCGAGCACCGTCCCCCCTCCCGTACGGTTGATCGCCGTGCCCGCACCGTCCGAGACCGCGCCCGGGGACCCGCCGGCCGACGCCGGGGCGTCCCGCGCCGGTTCCGCCCGAGCGTCGGGGGGTTCCGGCGCCCCGGGGCCGGGCGTCACCGTCACGGTGCTGCTGCTGGTCACGGACACGGCCGAGCACGCGCCCGGACGGCTCCGCGAGGTGCTCGCCGCGCTGCGGTCGCAGACCCGGAGGCCCGACGTCGTCAACGTGGTCGCCTCGGGGACCTCCCGGGCCTGCCTGGACGTCCTGCGCGAGCACGACCTCGAGCCCTACCTCCGCCGTCGCTCCACGCCCGCGGAGCTCGTCCGCGTGCTGCCCGGGGCGCCGCCCTCGGGCCGGCGCCGACCGCGGGGGGCCGACGGGCGCCACCGGCGCACGGGCTCGACCCGTGACCCCGCGCCCACGCCCTCGCCCGACGCCCCCGTGCCGTGGCTGTGGCTGCTCACCGACGACGTCGTCGCCGCGCCGGACGCGCTGGAGCGCCTGCTGGCGGCCGTGGAGCTGCGGCCCGGCGTCGCGGTCGCGGGGCCCAAGGTCCGCGACCGGGACGTCCGCGGCCGGCTGCTCCAGGTGGGCTTCACGACGAGCCGCCGGGGGACGGCCCTGACCCGGGTCGGCGCCGACGAGCTCGACCAGGGGCAGGCGGACGGCCGCGAGGACGTCCTGGCCGTCGCCGGCGCGGGCATGCTCGTGCGCCGCGACGTGCTCGACGAGGTCGGGGGCTTCGACCCGTCGCTCCCGCTCGACGGTGCCGACCTCGACCTCTGCCGCCGCGTGCGGATGGCCGGGCACCGCGTCGTCGTCGTGCCCCCCGCCGTCGTCGAGCGGCCCGGCCGACGGGCCGAGCTCGTGGGCGGAGGAGCGGCGGCGTCCGCGTACACCCGGCTGGTGTCCGCCTCGCCCCTCGGCCTGCCCTTCGCCCTCGTGGGCGTCCTCGTCGCGGGGCTGCTGCGGGCGCTGTGGCGCGTCCTGGTGAAGGACCCGGGGCACGCCCCCGCCGAGCTGGGGCGGGTCGTGGGCGTGGTGCTGCGACCGGACCGGGTCGTGGCGGCCCGCCGCCGCGCCGCGGCCGCGTCCGTGCGCGGGCGCTCGGCGCTGCGCCCCCTGCTCGCCACGCGCGCCGAGGTGCTGCGCCACCACCGGGACCGCTGGTCGCTGCGGCGCGCCGCCCAGGACGCCGACGCGCAGGACGCGGAGGCGCAGGACGCCGCCGCCGCGCGCGCCGAGGTCGAGCGGCGGCCGCAGGCACCGGGCGGGCTGCCGCCGCGGCGCGACCCGCTGGCGGCTCTCGTCCTCGCCGCGGTGCTCCTCGTCGTCGCGGTGCTCGCCCTGCGCCGCGTCCTCGGTGCCGGCGTGCTGCAGGCGCCGGCGCTGCCACCGCCGCCGGCGGGCGCCGGCGAGCTGTGGCGCGCCGCGCGCTCCTCCTGGTCGACGGCGGCGACCGGCTCGCCCACCCCGGCGGACCCGCTCGTCGCCGCGCTGGGCGCGCTCTCGGGGGTGCTCGCCGGCAGCCCCGGGGTCGCCGTCGTGCTGCTGCTCCTGCTGGCCGTCCCCGCCGCGGCGGCCTCGGCCTGGTGGGCCTGCGGCGCCCTCGCCCGCGGCCGGCTGGTCCGCCTGACCGCAGCCCTGGTGTGGGCCGGCGGCGCGCCGCTGCTCGTCGGCGTGACCACCGGTCGCCTCGGACCGGTCGTCGCGCACGCCGCGCTGCCCTGGCTGGCGCGCTGCCTGCTGTCGGGCGCCCGGGCCCGGTCGGCGCGACGTGCCTGGGCCGTCACGGGCACGACGGCGCTCGCGCTCGTCGCCGTCGGCGTGGGCGCCCCCGTCCTGCTGGTGCCCGCGGTCCTCGCGCTCGTCGTCGTCGCCGTCTCGGCGCGCCGGCGCCTGCCGCTGCTGCTGGCGCTCGTCCCGGTCGCCGCCGTCGTCGGACCCTGGGCGGTCGCCCTCGTGCGCCGGGCGACGGCGGGAGCGGGCGGGCTCGACCAGGCCCTCGGTGCGCTGCTCGGCGGGCCGGTGCCGCCGGTCGTGACCGGCGCGGCGCCCGGGTGGCAGCAGGCGCTCGGCGCGCCCGTCGACGCGCGGGCGACGGCGACCGCCGTCCTCGGCCTGCCCGCGGGGTGGCCGGCGTGGCTGCTCGAGGCCCTGCCGCTCGCGAGCGCCGCCGCGGTCGCCGTGCTCGCCCTCGTCGCGGCGGTGCTGCGGCCGCGGGCGGCGTGGGGCTGGCTGCTCGTCGTGGCCGGCACGGGCCTCGCCGTCGCCGCGGGGCAGGTGGGCACCGGGGTGGCCGAGGCCGGCGGGGGAGCGGTCGTGGCCGCCGCCTGGCCGGGGGCCGGCACGAGCCTCGCCCTGCTCGGGCTGCTCGTCGCCGCGGTGCCGCTGCTCGCGGGCCCGCTGGGCGCGACCGGCCCCCGGCGCCCCGCGCGCGACCGGCCCCGGCCGCGCGCGGCCCGGCTGACCGCCGCCGCCGTGGTCGTCGTCCTCGCCGCCGCGACCACCGGCGCCTGGGCGCTGGCCCAGACGGGCACGACGAGCGAGGAGGCCGCCGCCGCCGGGCTGCTCGCGCGCGGGCAGGGCCCGCAGCTGCCCGAGGTCGCCGCCGCCGGCGCGCAGGACGACCAGGGGCTGCGCACGCTCGTGCTCCGCCCGCCGGCGCTCGCCGGCGCCGACGACGCGCCCGAGGGCGCCGCAGACCGGGCGAGCGAGCCGGTGGACGAGCCACCGGCGGTGACCGCGACGCTGGCCCGCGGCGGCGTGGACCTGTCCGGCACGGCCTCCCTCGTGGCCGCGGCCTCCGCGGCGCCCGGCGAGCAGCCCTCGGACGCCTCGGCCGAGCCCGTCGCCGCGGCCGCCGCGGCGCTCGTCGCGACGGACCCGGACGCGCGGGCCGCGCTGACCGCCCTCGGTGCCGGCTTCGTCGTCCTCCTGCCGCCCGACGGCGCCGCGAGCGCGGCGGGGACCGACGCCGCGTCCGCCGTGGACGCGGTCGCGGGTCTCGAGCGGGCCGCCGAGGTGGACGGCGCGGTGCTCTGGCGCGTCGCCGCCGGGGACGGCACGACCGACGTGGGCGCCCTGCGCGTGCTGTCGGCCGACGGGGCACCCACGGACGTCGTCGACGCCTCGGCGCTGCGCCGGTCGGCGCCGCTGCCCGACGGCGCGCAGGGGAGGGTCCTCGTCCTCGCCGAGCAGGCCGACGCGGGCTGGTCGGCCACGCTCGACGGCGAGGCGCTGCGGCCGGTGGACGTACCCGCCGGGGCCGCGGGGGAGGCGGGGTGGGCGCAGGCCTTCGCGCTGCCGGCGGACGGCGGCCGGCTGGCCGTCCGCCACGACGGCGGGTGGAGCTCCGCCGCCGGGCCGTGGCCGTGGGTCGCCGGCGTCGGGCTGCTGCTGGCCCTGCTGCTGGCCGTGCCGCTGCCGGGCCGGAGGACGGCGTGAGGCCCCGACGCGGCCGCAGGGGCGAGCACCCGCAGGAGGCCGCCGCGGCGACGGCGGGCACGACGAGACCGGCAGGAGGAGGGCCCGTGGCCGACGGCGGCACCAGCACCCCGACCGGTCCGGTCGGGGGCGCCGGCCGGGGGCCCACCGGGGGGTGGACGCCCACGGCGCCGACCGGTGGCCGGTCGGGCGAGGGCCCGGCCCGCGCCCACGCCCCCGCGGGCGCCCACCCCACCGGTGGGCCGGACGACCCGCGTCCCCCGGGCCTGCGCCACGGGCCGAGAGCCTTCGCGGCGCTCGCGTCCCTCCTGCTCGTCGCGGCGACGGCGGCGGTCGCCGTCGCGTCGGCCGCCCTGGACGACGACGCGCCGGCCGCGGTGCCCGCTGGGGCCGGCGTCGTCGAGGTCGGCACCGAGCCGGGGGCCTCGCTGCTCGGCTGCGCCGGCGGACCCGTCCCGCTGGCCGTGCCGGAGGGCACCGACGAGGACTTCGCGGTCGTGCAGAGCCCGACCGACCGCCGGCTCGAGGTCGTCGCCGTCGGCGCCGAGGGACCGCTGCGGCTCGCCGGCCCCGCGCTCGCCGGGTCGGCCACGACGACCGGTGCCGACGAGGTCGCCGCGGCCGAGGTGGCGCCCACGGACGGCGTCGCGGTCACCGGCGGGGCCTCGGGCTCGGGTGGTGCCGCGACCGCGTCGGTGACGGGGCCGGCGGGGGAGGCCGCGCCGTCGCTGTCCGCCCTGTCCACGGCGCTCACCGCGGACGGCGACCTGCGGGGCCTCGCGGCGTCCTCGTGCGCCGCGCCGAGCTCGGACGCCTGGCTCGTCGGGGGGTCGACGGCCGAGGGGGACAGCACCCGCGTGGTCCTGGTCAACCCCGGTGCCACGTCGGCGGAGGTCTCGCTCGAGGTGCTCACTCCCGACGGGCTGCAGCAGCCGCCGGCGGGCGAGGGGCTCGTCGTGCCCCCCGGCCAGCGCTCCGAGGTGCTCCTCGAGGGGCTCGTGCCGGGCGCCGAGACCCTCGCCGTCCACGTGAGCAGCGACGGCGGCGCGGTGGCCCCCTCGCTCGTCGTCACGCGCCTGGCCGGGCTGGTGCCCCGCGGCGTCGAGGTCGTCACCCCGGCGGCCGCCCCGGCGACCGAGCAGGTGGTGCCCGGCGTCGCGACCGCGGGGTCCAGCACCGCGGTGCTGCGGCTGGCCGCGCCCGGCGGGGAGCCGGCGACGGCGCAGGTCGACGTGCTCGCCGACGCCGCCGGCTCCGCGGCCGCCGGGGCCCTGTCGACGTCGGTGGCGGTGCCCGGGGGGCAGGCCGTCGACGTGCCCCTCGGCGGTGTCCCCGCCGGCTCGGCCGGCGTCGCCGTCAGCGCGGGCCAGCCCGTCGTCGCGGCCGTCGTCGTGCAGCGGACGGAGGGCGCCGACGCCGCCGGTCCGGCCGACCTGGCCGTCGCCCCCGCGACCGAGGTCCTGGCGCCCGGTGCGGGCCTCGCGCTGCCGGCCGGGGACGCCGGGCTCGCCGCGCAGGTGCTCCTCACGAACGCGGGCGACGCCGAGGCGACGGCCTCCGTCGTGGGGGTGGCCGCCGACGGCGGCCGGTCGCCGGCCCGGCCCGTCGTCGTGGCCCCGCGGTCCACGACCACCCTGGACCCGGCGCAGCTCGGCGAGGGCCTCGTCGGCCTCGTCGTCGAGGGCGTGGAGGCCGCGACGCCCGAGGGGGCGGACGGCGACGCCGACGCCGAGGAGGGCTCGGCCGGGCCCGCGCTGCACGCCGCTCTCGTCCTGTCCGCGAGCGCCCCGGCCGGGGCGCTCGCCGTCGTCCCGCCGTCCTCGGTGCCCGCCTCGGCGGGCAGCACCCCCGTCCTCGTCGCCCCGCCCGGCCGGTGGCCCTGACCGACGGCGGCGACCCGGACCGGTGACCCGGGAGCAGAGACCCGGAGCAGAGACCCGGAGCAGAGACCCGGAGCAGAGACCCGGAGCAGAGACCCGGAGCAGAGACCCGGAGCAGAGACCCGGAGCAGAGACCCGGAGCAGAGACCCGGAGCAGAGACCCGGAGCAGAGACCCGGACCGGTGACCCGGGGGTGACGCCGACGCGCGGCGCGCCGCCGGTCGGGCCGGTGGTCCCGCGGGCGGTCAGTCGTCCCGGTAGTGCGGGTCCAGCCGCTCGGGCTCGGTGCCCAGCGCGTGGGCGACCTGCTCGACGACGACCTGGTGCACGAGGTCCTCGAGGTCCCCGGGCTCGGCCGCGCGGGTCTCGACCGGCCGCCGGTAGACGACGACGCGGGCCGGGGCCCCACGCTCCGCGGGCGCGAACCGGCCCAGGGGCACCGCCTCGTCGGTCGGGGAGGGCTCGCCGGGCGGGACGTCCTCCACCGCGAACTCGATCTGGGACAGCGGCCGGTCGAGGACCTCCTCGACGTCCTCGACGGCGTCGAGGACGAGGTCGTCGAAGCGCTCGCCCCGCGTCCGCGCGGCCGGCAGCGCCGCCGGCAGCAGCGGGCCGCGCAGGCCCCGGCCGTGGCGGTCCCGCCGGCGCCGGGCCCGGGCGGCGGCGGGTGACCGCCGGGAGGGGGCGTCGGACGCGCTGTCGGGCACGGCGGCAGGCTACGACGCGCGGCGTGGGACCGCGGCGTCGTCGGTGGCGGCGGGTAGCGTCGCCGCCCGTGACGTCGACCCGCCCCGCGCCCCGCGCCCGACCTGCCGGCGGGCGCGCGTGAGCGCGTCGGCCGGGACGGACGGGCAGGGCTCCACCGGGCCGGGCTCCACCGGGCCGGGGCTGCGCCCGGGGGCGCGCCGCTGCTGCCGCAGCGCGTGCCGGCACCCCGCCGTGGCGACCCTGACCTACGTGTACGCGGACTCGACGGCCGTGCTCGGCCCGCTGGCCGCCACGCCGGAGCCGCACACCTACGACCTGTGCGCCCCGCACGCCGAGCGCCTCACGGCCCCCCGGGGGTGGGAGGTCGTCCGCCTCGCCCCCGACGTCTCCGCGCAGCGGCGCAGCGACGACGACCTGCTCGCGCTCGCGGACGCCGTCCGGGACGCCGGTCGCCCCCGTCCCGGGCACGACGCGCCGCAGCGCCCGTCGTCCCGGGAGGCGGGACCGCCGGAGGGGCCGGGGGGAGCGCACGAGGTCTCCCGCCGCGGGCACCTGCGGATGCTGCGCGACGCCGGGGGGCGTCCGCAGGCGTGAGACCTGCCGGGTCGGCCGAGCCCCGGACCGCGCCCTCCTGCGGCACGTCCGCCCCGGTCGCGCCCGTGGGGACCGACCCCGCTGCTCCGGACGGGTGAGTGGCTCAAGCGCGGGCGGCCCCGGGCCCGATGCAGGGCAGGTCACGCCGCACCCGCTGCGGCCCCGGACCTAGTCGAGGAGCCCTCCGTGCCCAGCACCCGCGTCGCCTCCGTCCCCCGCCAGCGCACCCGTCGTCCCGCCCCGGCCGTGCCGCTCGGGTCGCTCACGCAGGTCGCGCCGTCCGAGGTCGCCGGCTGCCCCTCCTGCGAGGCGCCCCGGGTCACGCGCCTCGCGATGACGCTCACGGACGGCACCCCGGCCGTCTTCACCTCCTGCAGCCGCTGCGACCACCGCGGCTGGGAGGCCGAGGGGAGCCTGCTCTCCATCGACGACGTCCTCGCCCGCACCCGCCGGCCCGTCTGACCCCGGTCCGCCGGCCGCCTCCGCGCGGCCGACGGCTGCCGGGCCACGAGGGCCACGAGGCCCCCGAGGGCCGACGTGGCGGGCTCACCCGTCCGGCCCGAGCCCGGCCCGCCGTCGGGCCCGCCCCGGTAGCCTCCGGCGACGTGAGCAGCCCCGGCGCCGACCTGTCCGCGATCGTCAAGGCCTACGACGTGCGTGGCGTCGTCCCCGACCAGTGGGACGAGCGGGTCGCGCGGGCGCTGGGCGCGGCCGTCGCCGACGTGCTCGTGCTGGAGCCGGCGCACCCCGCCGGCGGCGCGGAGGGCGGCTCCCCGACCCGGGGCGGCGCCCGGCGCCTCGTCGTGGGCCACGACATGCGGCCCAGCTCACCCGGTCTCGTCGACGCCTTCGCCGCCGGCGCCCAGGACCGCGGGGCCGACGTCGTCGTCGTCGGGCTCTGCTCGACCGACGGCCTCTACTACGCCAGCGGCGTGCTCGACGCCCCCGGCGCGATGTTCACGGCGAGCCACAACCCCGCGCAGTACAACGGCATCAAGCTCTGCCGACCGGGCGCGCGCCCGGTCAGCCTCGACACCGGTCTCGGGGCCGTGCGCGACCACGCGGCCGCCTCGCTCGCCGGACCGGGGCACGAGGTCGTCGACTCCCGGGGCTCGCGCACCGACGAGGACCTGCTGCGCGGGTACGGCGAGCACCTGCGCCGGCTCGTGGACCTGTCCGGCTCGCGGCCGCTGCGGGTCGTCGTCGACGCCGGCAACGGCATGGCAGGGCTCACCGTCCCCGCCGTCCTCGGCGAGGCCGCCGGGTTGCCCGCGCTGCCGCTCGACGTCCGGCCGCTGTACTTCGAGCTCGACGGCACCTTCCCCAACCACGAGGCCAACCCGCTGGAGCCCGCGAACCTCGTGGACCTGCAGCGCGCCGTGGTCGCGCAGGGCGCGGACGTCGGCCTCGCCTTCGACGGCGACGCCGACCGCTGCTTCGTCGTCGACGAGCGCGGCGAGGCCGTCAGCCCCAGCGCCGTCACCGCGCTCGTGGCGCTGCGGGAGATCGCCCGCGAGCGGGCCGAGCACCCCGACGCGCCCGTCACCGTCATCCACAACCTCATCACCTCGGCCGTCGTCCCCGAGCTCGTGGAGGCCGCGGGCGCCACCGCCGTCCGCACGCGGGTCGGGCACTCCTACATCAAGGAGGAGATGGCGCGCACCGGGGCCGTCTTCGGCGGGGAGCACTCGGCGCACTACTACTTCGCCGCCTTCTGGGGGGCCGACACCGGCATGCTCGCCGCGATGCACGTGCTCGCCGCGCTCGGCGCCGCCGACGTCCCGCTCTCCGACCTCGTCGCCGACTACGCCCCCTACGCGGCGAGCGGCGAGGTCAACTCGACCGTCCGCGACGTGCCCGCGGCGGTCGAGCGCGTCCGGGGCGTCGTCACCGCCCGCGGCGCCGGTCTCGACGAGCTCGACGGGATGACGGTCACCGCGCCGGTGGGCACGGGCGACGAGGCCGAGGGGACCGGGGAGGGGGCGGGCCCCGGCCCGGGCGGACGCGCGTGGTGGTTCAACCTGCGCGCCAGCAACACCGAGCCGCTGCTGCGGCTCAACGTCGAGGCGGTGGACGTCGCCACGATGGAGCGCGTCCGCGACGAGGTCCTCGCGCTCGTGCGGGACGACGCGTGAGCGCCGCGAGGGGTGGTGCCCGGGGCACCTCCCCGGGTCCCGCCGGCACCCGCCCGGCCGAGCCGCCGGCCTGGCTGCGCGAGGTGCTCCGCTGCCCCGCCACGGGGGGCGTGCTGGAGGACCGCCGCGACGAGGGCGGGCGTCTGGTCGGGCTGCTCAGCGCGCAGGCGGACCCGCCGCTGCTGTACCCCGTCGTCGACGGCGTGCCCGTGCTGCTCGTCGACGAGGCGGTCCCGCAGACGCCCGGGGCGGGCGCACGAGGTGCCTGACCTCGACGAGGGGCTGCTGGACGACGCCGACCGGCTGGCGGCGGCGGACCCGTCGGCCGTGCTGCGGGCCCTCGCCGGCGCGGGCGCCCAGGTCCGTCGGGCGCTGGAGCTCGTGGGCGAGAGCCGCGCCGCCCGGTGGGACGCGGACGACCGCCCGCGCGCCGTCGTCGTCGCCGCGCGCGGCGGCTCGACGGCCGTCGCGGGCGCCCTCGAGGCGCTCGCCGGGCAGCGGGCCGCCGTCCCGGTCGTCGCCCGCACCGGGTCGGTGCTGCCCGCCTGGGTGGGCGCCCTCGACCTCGTGGTGGCGGTGTCCCTCTCGGGGCGCGCCGAGGCGACGGTCGCCCTCGTCGCCGAGGCGGGGCGCCGCGGCGCCCGGCTCCTCACCGTCGGCGCCGCGGGGTCGCCGCTGGAGGCGGCCTGTGCGCTCGGCCGCGGCGTGCACGTCCCGCTGCCCGAGCCCGGTCGCGAGGCGACCTCCGCGCCGACCTCGCGCACCGCCCTGTGGTCGCTGCTGACGCCCGCGCTGTGCGTGACCTCGGCCCTCGGGGTCCTCGCCCCGCTGGGGGAGCAGGGGCCGCAGGAGGCGCTGGAGGAGGTCGCCGCCGCGCTCGACGACGAGGCCGACGCCTGCCGCCCGTCCTCGGAGGCCTTCGTCAACCCGGCCAAGGCGCTCGCCCTGGACCTCGCCGACGACGTGCCCGTCGTGCTCGGCGACGGGGACCTCGCCGGGGTGGCGGCCCGGCGCGCCGCCTCGGTGCTGGCGCGCACGGCGCGGCTGCCCGCCGTGCACGGCCGGCTGCCCGACGACGCCGGGGACCTCGTGGCCACCTTCGGCGGCCCCTTCGCCGCGGCCGCCGAGGACGAGCTGTTCGACGACCCCTTCCTCGACGGCCCCGCCCGCAGCCGCCTGCGGCTGGTGCTCCTGCGGGAGACGACGTCCGGCCCCTCCTCCGCGGTGCTGCGGCTCGCCGAGCGCTCGGGGGTCCGCACGAGCGACGTCGTCGCCGAGGACGGCGGCCCGCTCGCCCGCTTCGCCCGCCTCGTCGCCCGCACCGACTTCGCGGCCTCCTACCTCGCGCTCGCCACGGGCCTGGACCCGGCGACGTCTCCGCACGTGGCCGAGCTGCGGGACCTCCTCGGCTGAGCGACCTCCCGGGCCTCGGGACGACGGCGCACCGTCGGGGTCGAGCGACTCTCCCGGCCCCCCGGACGAGGTCCCGCCGGGGCCGGGGCCCGGGCGCGACCACCGCGACGCGCCGTGTCGTGGACCGGCGTGCGCACCACGCCGAGGCATGGTCCACCATGTGCGCCATGCGACGGCGCATCACCCGATCGGGCTACCTCGCTGCTCCGGGCGGCGGACTCCCCGTGGTCACCCCTGCGGCAGCCGCGGACGGCTGCCGATGGGGCCTCATGTCCTCGAGCGACCTCAGCACGCCCCTCGCCCCCTCGGGTGTCGTCCCGCCGCCGGCGCAGGTGCGTCCGCGCCACGACGACCTGGTGGACGGCGGCCTCGGCCGCGGCCCCCTCGCGCCCGTGCACGCCGCGGGCAGGGCCGACGACGGCGACACCGGACGCGGCACGCCGCTGCAGGCGCTCGCCGGCTGGGGCGCGGCGCTCGTCGTCGGCGCCGCGTGCTGGGCCGGCGCCCTCGCCGTCGTCACGCGCCTCGTCTGAGCCGCCGCCACGCGCGAGGTCGGCGCACCGGCGTCACGGGGCGCCCCGGGCCGGTGCGGCGCCGTCCGGCGTAGCCTGGGTGCGCCCGGCGTCGGTGGTGACCGAGGCCCGCGAGGGGTCGCGCCGGGGGACCTGACCCCCATGCTGCGAGGACCTCCCGTGACCCTGACCGCACCCGCCCAGCCCGGCACCACCGCTCCCACCGGCTCGACCGCCCCGGCGGACCTCCCCGAGGCCGTCGTCGGCGGCGGCGTCGAGCACCTCGTCGCCGACCTCGGGCTCGCCGAGGCCGGTCGCCACCAGATCCGCCTGGCCGAGCACGAGATGCCCGGCCTGATGGCCCTGCGCGAGGAGATGGGCCCGGCGCAGCCCCTCGCCGGCGCCCGCATCACCGGCTCGCTGCACATGACGGTGCAGACGGCCGTGCTCATCGAGACCCTCACGGCGCTCGGCGCCCAGGTCCGGTGGGCCAGCTGCAACATCTTCTCGACCCAGGACGAGGCGGCCGCGGCCGTCGTCGTCGGCGCGGGCACGCCGGAGGCCCCGGCCGGGGTCCCGGTGTTCGCGTGGAAGGGCGAGACCCTCGCCGAGTACTGGTGGTGCACCGACCGCGCGCTCGACTGGACGCGCGAGGGGTCCGACGGGCCGAACATGCTCCTCGACGACGGCGGGGACGCCACGCTGCTCGTCCACGACGGCGTCGCGGCCGAGGCGGCCGGCGAGGTGGCCGGGGCGGAGACGGCCGAGAACGCCGAGCACGCCGTCGTCCTGGAGACCCTGCGCCGCAGCCTCGCCGCCGACGGGCAGCGGTTCACGCGGCTCGCCGAGGGGCTCAAGGGCGTCACCGAGGAGACGACGACGGGCGTGCACCGGCTCGTGGAGATGTCCCGTGACTCCCGGCTGCTCTTCCCGGCGATCAACGTCAACGACTCGGTCACCAAGTCGAAGTTCGACAACACCTACGGCTGCCGCCACAGCCTCGTCGACGGCCTCAACCGGGCGACGGACATCCTCATCGGCGGCAAGGTCGCGGTGGTCTGCGGCTACGGCGACGTCGGCAAGGGCTGCGCGGAGTCGCTGCGCGGGCAGGGCGCGCGGGTCGTCGTCACCGAGGTCGACCCGATCTGCGCGCTGCAGGCGGCGATGGAGGGCTACCAGGTCACGACGCTCGACGAGATGCTCCCCGTCGCCGACATCGTCGTGACGACGACGGGCTGCAAGGACGTCGTCACCGCGGCGCAGATGCAGCGGCTGAAGGACAAGGCCGTCGTCGCGAACATCGGGCACTTCGACAACGAGATCGACATGGCCGGCCTCGCCCGGGTCGAGGGCGTCGTCCGCACCGAGATCAAGCCGCAGGTGCACGAGTGGGTCTTCCCGGCGTCCGGCGACGCCGCCGAGCACAGCATCATCGTGCTCTCCGAGGGCCGGCTCATGAACCTCGGCAACGCGACGGGCCACCCGTCGTTCGTCATGAGCTGCTCGTTCTCCAACCAGGTCATCGCGCAGGTGGAGCTCTTCACCCGCACCGAGGAGTACGGGACGGGCGTGCACGTCCTGCCCAAGCACCTCGACGAGAAGGTCGCCCGGCTGCACCTCGGCGCCCTCGGCGTCCGGCTCACCGAGCTGAGCGACGGCCAGGCGTCCTACCTCGGCGTCCCGGTCGAGGGCCCGTACAAGCCCGAGGCCTACCGCTACTGACGCGCCACCCGACCGACGCCGACGGGCGGTCGCCCCCCGGGGGGCGGCCGCCCGTCGTCGTCCCGCCGTCCACCGCGTCCCTCGACGACGTCTCGCGCGCGATTGGCTTCCTGAGGAGCACTTCGACGACTTCTCGCGCGAAAATGGGGCTCTTCGTACCTGCGGTGGGGGCGGTGACGACACGCCGGGC
>NZ_JBBIAA010000028.1:0-31653 GCF_037482545.1 Pseudokineococcus basanitobsidens
CCCGAGTCGTTGAGCTGCGACAGGCTCGCCGTGAGGTCGGTCGTGCCGCTGTCGGCCGCGAGGGCCGGGCCGGCGGCGAGCGGCAGCGCGCCGAGCGTGAGGGCGGCCGCGAGGCCCAGGGTCTTGGTCGTGGTGCGCATGAGATCTCCTCGGTCGGGGTCGGTCTGCGGGTGGGGTTCGCCGCCGGGACCGGGGCGGATTGCCCTGACGCCCGCGTCACCCGGACGAGCACCCCCGAGGCCCGCGGCGCCCGGCAGGGCCGCCGGACGGGCCCGGGACCCGGGCCCGGGAGCCGGGTCGAGGAGCCGGCTCGAGGAGCCGGCCCGAGGAGCCGGCCCGACGCGGGAGGGCGACCACCGGGCCCGGTCCCTAGGGTGCTCGCCGTGCTCGCCGCCCCTCCCGTCCGCGTCCTGCGCGCCGTCCGCGCCGGGCGTCGGGCCGTCGCGGGGGCGGTCGGCCGGTGACGCCGGTCCTCGTCGTGGTCGTCGCCCTGCGGCTGCTCGTCCCGCTGGGCATCCCGCGGCACCCGCTGCCGTTCCTGCTCGCCGCGCTCGTCCTCGACGCCGCCGACCAGACCGTCTTCCAGCACCTCGGCGGCCTGCCCGAGGACTACCAGCGCTACGACAAGGCGCTCGACGTCTACTACCTCACGGTCACCTACGCCGCGGTGCTCCGGAACTGGACCGACCCGACGGCCATGCGCGTGGCGCGCTTCCTCTGGTACTACCGGCTCGTCGGCACGGTGCTCTTCGAGACGACCGACGTGCGCTGGCTGCTCCTCGCCTTCCCCAACACCTTCGAGTACGTCGTGATCGCCTACGAGGTCGTCCGACTCCGGTGGGACCCGCGCCGGCTGACGCGCAGGACCCTCCTGGTGCTCGCGGCGTCGATCTGGGTCGTCGTGAAGATCCCGCAGGAGCTCTGGCTGCACGTCCTCGAGCTCGACGTCACGGACGAGGTGGCCGCCCGCCCGTGGGTGCTGCTGCCCCTCGCCGTGCTGGCCGCCGCCCTCGTCGCCGCGGCCCTGCGGCTGCGCCACCGGCTGCCGCCCGAGGACTGGCCGGCGACGACCGCCGTGGACGACCACCTCGCCACCCCGCCCATGAGCGGGCTCCCCGTCCTCGCGTGGCGCAGCCGGGCCTTCGCCGAGAGCACCGCGGAGAAGGTGGTGCTCGTCGCGCTGGTGACCGTCGTCTTCATCGCCGTGCTCGACGTCCGGGCCACGACGACGCAGGTCGTCGGCTCGGTGGTCGTCTTCGTGGTCCTCAACGCGGTGCTGAGCCAGCTCTTCGTGCGGCACGGGGCCCGGTGGATGACGACGCTCGCCCAGTTCACGGCCATGGCCGGCACCAACGCGGTCGTCGTCCTCGTGCTCACGCTGCTCCGGCCGCGCCTGGAGGCCGACGCCGACCCCGGGGACACGCTGTTCCTCGTCCTGCTCACGAGCCTCGTCGTCACCCTCTACGACCGCTACCGGACCCGCCGGGCCCTGCGCCTGCACGAGCCGGAGGCGGCGCCCACCCCGCGGGGGGCGCGCCCACGGCCCGCCCCGGCGACCGGCGACGTCTTCTCGTGACGCGCCCCGGCGGGCGGGGCCGACGCGTCAGCCCGGCGCCCGCCGCAGCGTGGCCGGTCGCTGCACCGGGACGGGCACGGGCGCCGGGCGGGCGCCGAGCCACTCCTCCAGCGCCCGCGCCGGCATCGGACGGGCCACGTGGTAGCCCTGGGCGGCGTCGACCCCCAGCTCGGCGAGCGCCACCAGGGTGGCGGCGTCCTCGACGCCCTCGGCGACGACGTGGAGGTCGAGGTCGCGCCCGAGCCTGGCCGCCGCGCGGACGATGGCGGCGCTGCCGCGGTCGGCGAGCATCGACGCCACGAACGAGCGGTCGATCTTCACCTCGCCGACGGGCAGCACCTGCAGGTAGGCGAGCGAGGAGTGCCCGGTCCCGAAGTCGTCGACGGACAGCCGGACGCCGAGGCGGCGCAGCGCCCCGAGGGACGCGGCGGTCTGCTCGTCGTCGGCGAGGGCCGCCGTCTCGGTGATCTCCAGGACGAGCGCCGACGCCGGCACCCCCGCTGCCGCCAGGGCGGTGCGGACGTCCGCGGCGCAGGCGGGGTCCTGCAGGCTCCGCGTCGAGAGGTTGACGGCGACCGTCATCGTCGGGTGCGTGCGGCGCCAGCGCGCGGCGTCGGCGAGGGCCCGTCGCAGGACGGCGGTCGTGAGCGGCTGGACGAGGCCGGAGCGCTCGGCCAGCGGCACGAACTCGTCGGGGGCCACGGGGCCGTGCTCGGCGCTGGTCCACCGCACGAGGGCCTCGACCCCGAGCACGGCGCCGCACGCCGGGCGCACGACCGGCTGGTAGTGCACGTCCAGCTCGTTGGCGAGCAGGGCGGCACGCAGGTCCACCACGAGCGCGAGGCGCCGCGCGGCGGACGCCTCGTCGCACGCGGACCACACCCGCAGGGGCACCCGCTCGTCGCGGGCGGCGGCCAGCGCCGTCTCCGCGCGCTGGAGCAGGGCAGCGCCGTCGTCCTCCGCCCCGCCGGTGGCCAGCCCTCCGGTCACGCCCAGCTCGACGGGGGCCCCGACGCCGGCGGCGGCCCCCGCCAGGGCCGCGACGATGCCCCGTGCCCGCACGAGCGACTCCCGGGCGAGCACCTCCCGCCCCGGCGCCCCCTCCGGCCGGCCCTCCCGCGTCGTCACCTCCGGCCGGAGCAGGACGCCGAACTCGTCGTCCCCGAGGCGCGCGACGACGGCCCCGGGACCGGCGGCGACGCCGAGCCGATGACCCACGGCCCGCAGGGCCCGGTCACCCACGTCGCGGCCGAGGGCCTCGTTGACGTCGGAGAACCCGTCGAGGTCGACCACGAGGACGGACACCGCCCCGCACGCCCCCAGCGCCCCGTCCAGCCGGGAGAGCAGGCCGTCGCGGTTGGCCAGCCCGGTCAGCGCGTCCGTCCGCGCGGCCCGCTCCTTCTCCTCCAGGTCGACCTGGAGCAGCTCGACGAGGTGGGCGCGCTGGAGGGCGAGCGCGGCGTGGTCGGCCGCGAGCCGCAGCTGGCGCACGTCCTCGGGCGAGAAGGCGCCGCAGGAGCGCGCCCGGTCCTCGACCACCAGGACGCCGCGCTGGCTGCGGTCGGAGCCCAGCGGCACCGCCAGCCCCGGTCCGTGCCCGCCGCCGGCCGCGCACCGGGCGTGCTCGGCGCCGCCGCGCAGGACCTCGTCCCACCAGCGACCACGGGGCGGCACGTCCTGGCGGACGACCTCGTCGCCGACGAGGGCCACCAGCCCGGACGACGTCCCGTCGGCGAGCTCCCACGCCATCGTCGCGCTGCCCGCCGACATCACCTCGCGCACCTCGCGCAGCACGACCTCGGCCAGCAGCGGCCCGTCCGCGGGCGCCGCGACCCGCGCCACGAGCCGGTGGACGTCCTCCAGGCGGCCGTGGTGGCGCTGCAGGTCCACGTGGGCGCGGTGGGCGAGGACGAGGACGGCCACGACGACGACGAGCGGCACGAGGCCCTCGGGCCGGCCGGCCAGCAGCGCGAGGACGAGCAGGGCCACGCTCGCGGTGCCGACCGCGCACACCGAGCCCGTCGAGGCGGCGCTGCGCAGCAGACCGAGGTCCAGGTCCCCGGTGACCAGCCGCAGGGCCGTCATGACGACGAGCGCGCTGACGAGCGCCAGCGCGACGACGAGCCCGAGGACGACGAGGACCACGGCGAGCGGTGACGCGCCGCGACCGACGAGGTGCACGCTCACCACCCAGCCCGCGAGGGCCGACTCCAGGGCGACGAGGGACAGGTTGAAGAAGGCCTTGCGCGGGGGCGTGCGGCGCAGGAGCGCCGTCACGGCCGTCCCGAGGACCGACGCCGCCACGAGGGCCACCGGCGGCAGGAGCAGCAGGCCGATCACGAGCGGCAGCTCGGTAAAGGTGGGGCGGACCGTCTCGCGGCGGGTGCGCACCCGGACGACGACCAGCTCGGCGACGACGAAGACCGGCACGAGGGCCCACCACGGCAGCCTCGCGCCGTCCACGAGGACGACGTCGGGCGAGGCGAGCAGGAGCACGGCGGCGAGGCCGAGGAGGGCGAGCGCCAGCAGCGCCACCGCCCGGCGCCGCCGCGCCGACGGGCGCAGCCCCCTCTGCTCCACGCCCCGTCATCGGCAGGTGGGGAGGTGACCTTGAGCGCCACCCGACCGGGTGAGGCCCCGGCCGGGCGACGTCCGCGGGCGGACGGCGGGAAGCCGCACGCCCCCCGGAGGGTTCGGACGAGGGGCCCGACCGGGCCGACGGTCGGAGCGCACCTGCCCCGACGAGAACCTCAGGAGGACCCATGCCCACGCGCACCGCTCGCACCGCCTGGAACGGCGGCCTGCAGGACGGCTCCGGCCAGGTCGAGCTGTCCAGCTCGAAGGCCGGCACGTACGACGTCTCGTTCCCGAAGCGCGCCGCCGACGAGGCCGGCGGGTCGACGAGCCCCGAGGAGCTCATCGCCGCGGCGCACTCGGCGTGCTTCGCGATGCAGCTGTCCAACGAGGTCGCCGAGGCGGGCGGCACGCCGCAGAGCCTCGAGGTCTCCGCGGACGTCTCGCTCGGGCCGGACCCGGCGGGCGGCTTCCGCCTCACCGGCATCGCGCTGCGCGTGCGCGGCGAGGTCGACGGCCTCGACGACGCCGGCTTCGAGAAGGCGGCCCAGGCCGCCAAGAGCGGGTGCCCCGTGAGCAAGGCGCTCACCGGCGTCGAGATCACGCTGGACGCCGCGCTCGAGTCCTGAGCCCCTCCGCCACGGGCGTGGGGGGGGGGGGGGGGGGGGGGGGGGGGGGGGGGGGGGGAGGGGGGGGGGGGGGGGGNTGGACGCCGCGCTCGAGTCCTGAGCCCCTCCGCCACGGGCGTCGGCCCCGTCCCCTCCTGCGAGGGGGCGGGGCCGACGTCGTCGGGCGGGCGACCCGGGCCCGGAGCAGCCCGTCAGGCGATGACGAAGACCACCGCCGCGAGGGCGAAGGCGATGGTGCCGAGCAGCGTCTCCAGCACCGTCCAGGTCTTGAGGGTCGTCTTGACGTCCATCTCCAGGAAGCGGCCGACGAGCCAGAACCCCGAGTCGTTGACGTGCGAGAGCACGACCGAGCCGCCGGCGAGGGCGATGACGATCGCGACGACCTGCACGGCGTTGAAGCCGCCGTCCACGACGACGGGCTGGATGAGCGCCGCCGCCGTCGTCAGCGCCACCGTCGCCGAGCCCTGGGCGACGCGCAGCAGGGTCGCGATGACGAAGGCCGCGACGATGACGGGCAGGCCGATGCCGTCGAGCGCGCCGGCGAGGGCGTCGCCGATGCCGCTCGCGCGCAGGACGCCGCCGAACATCCCGCCGGCGCCGGTGATGAGGATGATGGCGCAGACCGGGCCGAGCGCGCTGTTGAGCAGCCCCTCGACGACCTCGCCGCCCCGGCCGCGGCGGGTCCCGAGGACGTAGGACGCCACGAGCACCGTGATGAGCAGCGCGACGGGCGTCGCGCCGAACACGCGCAGCACCTGCACCCAGGTGGCGTCCGCGTCGACGACGCCGGCCGTGCCGAGGGTGTTGAGCCCCGTCTCGAGGAAGATCAGGACGAGCGGCAGGAGCAGCAGCGCGACGACCGTCGAGGGCGGGGGCGGGCTGGCGTCGGGCTCGCGCTCCTCACCGCCGGACAGGACGTCGGGGACGGGCAGGACGAAGCGCCGGCCGACCCACAGGCCGAACAGGTAGCTCGACAGGAACCACGTCGGGATCGCGACGACAAGCCCGATGAGCAGGACCAGACCGACGTTCGCCTCGAGCAGCCCGGACGCCGCGACGGGGCCCGGGTGCGGCGGGACGAGGACGTGCATGGCGGAGAAGGCGCCGGCCGCGGGCAGGGCGTAGCGCAGGACGCCGCCGCCGAAGCGCCTCGCCACCGAGAAGACGATGGGCAGCAGGACGACGAGCCCGGCGTCGAAGAAGATCGGGAAGCCGAAGACGAGCGAGGTGATGCCGAGCGCCAGCGGCGCCCGCTTCTCCCCGAAGCGGCCGATGAGGGAGTCCGCGAGCGCCTGGGCACCGCCGCTGACCTCGACGAGCCGGCCGAGCATCGCCCCGAGGCCCACGAGCAGGGCGACGCTCGCGAGCGTCGAGCCGAAGCCGGTCGTCAGCGTGGTGATGACGAACTGGGCCGGGATGCCGGTGGCGAAGGCCGTCAGCAGGCTCACGAGCACCAGCGCCACGAAGGCGTGCATCTTGACACGGATGATGAGCACGAGCAGCACGGCGATGGCCACCGCCGCGATGATGAGCAGCGGTCCGGCCCCCAAGGTCTGGGTCCAGTCGTCGATCGTCTCCATGCGGTGGTCCCCTCGCCGGCGCCGCAGCGCGTCGGGTCGCGGGAGGCCTCCCGCGCGCCGCACCGTAACGACATCTCGGCGGCGGCGCGCCCGCTGCGGCGCCGAGGGCACCGCGGGGCTCCCGACGGCGCGGCGGCCGGAGGTCCCCGGGCGGGGAAGGGACCGGCGGGCTACCGGACGCGCGACGCCTGACGCGTGTCCCGGGCGACGTCGAGCCGCACGCGACCGGCGACGTCGGGCCGCCCGAGGACGACGGCGAGGTCGGCGAGCGCCGCCTCGGCGACCTCGACGACGTGCTCGAGGTCGGCCGTCGGCTCGACCACGGCGGACACCTCGGCGACGAGCTCGCCGCGGTCGCGGACGAGCTTGCCGCGGGCGGCTCGGACTCCCCGGGCCCCGGACAGGACGTCCGCCGCGGTGGAGACCGCCGCCGATCCGTCGAGGAGCAGGCCGCCGGAGTCGTCCGAGCCCTCCAGCCGCACCGGGCCGGTGCTGCGGTGGGTCCGGTGGGCGAGGAGCCACCACAGGCCGAGCAGGCCCACGACCACGCCGGCGACCAGGCTGCCCCAGCCCCACCACGACGCGGCGAAGGCGTCGGTGGCCGTCCGCAGGGTCAGCGCGTCGGGAGCCTGGGGCCAGACGAGCACCAGCCACCCGCCCCACCACGCGACCATGGCCACGCCGAGCGCGACCAGCACGAGACCCACCACGAAGGTCGCCAGCCGGTCCAGACCCAGCACGCTGCGCTTGATCACCGCAGTCCTCCCCTCGTCATCGCCGGTCCCCCTCCACCCGCACCCGGACGGACGGGGTGCGCTGCAGGACGCCCAGCCGCTCGGCCACGGCCCGCTGCACCGCGTCGGGCACCGCCGGGTCCCCGGTGGTGGAGACGCGGACGACGACGGAGCGCCGGCCCGCGGACGTCCGGGCCCCCAGCACCCCGTCGACGTCGCGCGCGACCGAGGACGACAGGCGGGCGACGTCGCGGGGCTCCGTCGTCACCGCGGTCCGGGAGGCCAGGCGCACCTCGGTGCGGGTGCGCCGGCCGAGGGCGACGGACAGCAGGGAGACGCCGACGAGGGCGACGGCGACCCCGACCGGCACGAGCCAGGTGGCCGGGGCGGTCCCCGCCACGACGTCGACGAGCTGCGCCAGCCAGGCCTCGCCGCCCAGGGCGCCGAGGACGACGAGCGCGTCGCGGACGAGCACGACGCCGAGCGCGAGGGCCAGCAGGGCGAGGAGCGCGCCCACGACGGGCACGGGCCCGGACCCGGTGCGCTCGCCGGCCGCACGCAGCGGCTCCCGGTCGCCGGAGGGCTTCGCGGCCTCGCTCACCGCACCCTCGCCTCCTGCGGCGGGCGCGGGCGCACGACGTCCCGCACGGTCACCTGCACGGCGTCCACGCGGACGGCGGCGAGCTCGGAGAGGCGGCGGGCCACGGCCTCGCGGACCCCGGCCGCCACGGACGCGGCGGGGCGGGGCCACAGCGACGCCACGTCGACCAGGACCCGCACGCGCCCGCCGGCGTGCTGGACCTCCACGGAGGGGTAGCCCGAGCCGAGGAGACCCGCGAGACCACCGCTCGCCGACGGCGCCACGCCGTCGACCTCGCCGACCGCGCGACGCGCGATCCGCTCGAGCACGCGGTCCGCGACGTCGAGACCCCCGCGGTCGCCGGGGTCGTCGGCCCCGCTCGCAGGACCTGCTCCGCGGTCGGCCGCGCCCGGTGCGGTGGCGGTGTCAGCCACGACCGCGGCCGCGCGTCAGGGCGGCCAGGTCGAGCCGGCCGTCCAGCGCCGCGCCGACGACCCACCCGAGCGCGCCGAGCACGACGGCGAGGAGGAAGTAGCCGAACCCGCCGAGCGCGGCGGCGAGGGCGAGCAGCAGTCCGGCGATCAGGCCGATGGCGGAGGTGGGCATCTGGGGCTCCGGTGGTGGTGGGTGAGGGGGGCGGTCGACGCCCGGTGCTTCTCGCCCCGGCCCTGGCCGGCCGGGGCCGGGGCAGGGGCCGGGGCAGGGCCGGGGCCGGGGCATGGCGGGGACGTCGCGGCCCGGACGGGCTGCGTCAGCCCCCGGCGGGTAGGGCCGGGGGTTCGTCGGAGGCGGCCTCGGCCGGGTCGGCGACGTCCTCCACGACGACGTGGACCGGGCGACCGGCGAGGCCGGCGGACGCCGGGACCCCTGCGACGGCCGTCATCACGGCCGCCGAGGTGTGGGCCACGGGGGTGCCGAGGGCGGCGACGACGTGGACCTCCACCTGGGCGTCGGTGACCCGGACGCCCGTGACGCGGCGGCCCGGCAGGTAGGTGCCCACCTCGCCGAGCGCACCGGCGTGCAGGCGGACGACGCCGGGCGCCGCGAGCACGGCGTCCCGGACCAGCTCGGCGGGGTCGGGCGCCTCCGCGGTCGTGGACGTCACCGGACCCGCGACGGCCGCGGCTGGTCGTCGTCGCCCGAGTCGTCGTCCTCGTCGGGGAGGTGGACGTCGGTGACCTCGACGTTGACCTCGGTGACCTGCAGGCCCGTCATGCGCTCGACCGAGTCGATGACGTTGCGGCGCACGCCGGTCGCCAGGTCGGCGATGGCCGCGCCGTACTCGGCGATGAGGGAGACGTCGACGGCGGCCTCGCGCTCGCCGACCTCGACGGAGATGCCCTGGCTGTGGTTCGTGCTGCCGCCCGGGATGCGCTCGCGCAGCGAGCCGAGGGCGCGCGCCGCACCGCCGCCGACGGCGTGGACCCCGGCGACCTCCTTGGTCGCGAGGCCGGCGATCTTGGACACGACGCCGTCCGCAATGGAGGTGCGCCCCTGGTCCGTGACCAGCGCGCTGCCCGAGGAGTCCCCCGAGGAGGACGGGGAGGACGGTCCGCGGCCTGACCCGCTGCCCGGGCGCTCGGCTGACGTCTGGCTCATGTCGGCTCCTCTCCCGCGCACGGGCGCGGAGGTCGGTCGGTCACGCGGTCGGTGGCTCGACCGGCAAGGTAGGCGGGGCCCCCGACGGCCGCGACCCGAGATCACGAGCGGCCGTCAGGAGGGGCGCCGGCCCCGGTCCCCCGCACGGCGCACCCGCACCGGTCCGCGGGCCGTCGAGGGGTCGACGACGTGGCCGCGCTGGGTGATCTCGACCTCTCCGGAGGCCACCAGCCGGCGGGCCGCCGCCCTCGCCGGCTCCATCAGCGCCCGCCACGCCCCCTCGTCCGCGCCGCCGACGGCGCGGGCGGCCTCCGACGGGCAGATCGTCGCGCCCGCCGCCCGCTCGTCGAGCAGACGCAGGACGGCCGCCTCCAGCTCGGCGTCGACGGGCCGCACACCGGCGCGGCGGCAGGCCTGCGAGCAGTAGCGCACGGCGTCCCAGTCCCGCTCCCAGGCCTTGCGCCAGGTGATGGTGCGGCCGCAGACGGCGCACGGCTTCGTCGGCAGGGCGTCACGCGCCGAGCCCCGTCCGGTGCGGCTCACGAGCGGTCCCTCGTCGACCGCACCGACCGCGCTCGCACCGGCCACGACCCGCTCGCACCGGTCACGCCCCCGCTCTCACCGGTCACGCCCGGGCGCCGAGCGGACCCAGGCGGAGAACGAGCGCACCGAGCCGGAACCCGGCCGGCGCAGCCACGGCCACGGGTGCAGGGCGACGACGTCGAGGCGGTCGGCGCGCCGTCGCCAGCCCGGCGGGAAGGTCCAGGTCGTCGCGAGCCGGCGCCCGGCGAGCTCGGCGACCGGGTCGCCGAGGCGGACCTCGGCACCGAGCTCGGCGAGGGTCTCGGCGAGGAACACCAGGCGCTTGCCGGACAGGCGCAGCCGGGCGAGCAGCGGCTCGTCGAGGACGAAGACGGCCGGCACGTCGGGGTGGGCGGCGAGCGCCGGGTCGGCGTCCCCGAGGGACTCGGCGGTGAGCCACACGGCCTCGGGCTCCCCGGTCACCTCCGGGCGGCGCGGCCCGGCGTCCGTCGGTCCGCCCGCGAGGCCGGGCGGGCCCTCGCGCCGGGCGCCGGGCTGCACCTCGGGCCAGTCCTGGACGGGGCAGGCGTCGCGCAGCGCGCACGAGCGGCACAGCTGCGGCGCGCGCTTCTCCACCTGCCAGCGGGAGAAGCCGTAGACCTTGCCCGTCGCCGTCCCGGCGCTCCACTGCCAGCCGAGGCCGTTGGCGTACGGGGAGCCGTCGATCAGGTGCCGGTACATGGCGTCGCGGCCCTCGCGCCAGTCGGCCCCGGCGCGCGCCGCCCACTGCGAGGCGAGCCACATGCGCGTCTGGTTGACGAGCCAGCCCTGCTCGTGGAGCTCGCCCGTCGTCGCGGCCATGCAGGCCATCCGCCCCGGCCACGGGTCCCCGCGCAGCTCGGGCCCCACCGCCGGCGCGCCGGGCGCGGGGACGGGCGGGTCGGCGCGCAGCGGCTCGCGCAGGTCACGGCCCACCCGCGCGTAGAGGTGGCGTGCGTACTCCTGCCACTGCAGCTCGTCGCGGAACCGCTGGCGGTCCTTCGGCGGGGCGTCCCCGGCGGCGTCCCACACCTCCGGCAGCTGCAGCAGCCCGTGCCGCAGGTACGGGCTCAGCCGGCTGGCGCCGCGGGAGCGCTCCGGGGCGACGACGCTGCGGCGCCGCGCGTAGCCCGTGAGGTCCAGCGCGGCGAGCGCGGCGTCGGCCGCCGACTGCCCGCCGCGGAAGGACGACGTCCCGTACGCCGCGGGCTCGTCGCACGTGAGGTGGGACAGGTGCTCGGCGACCCAGGCGACGACGCCCTCGCGCTCGGTCGGCGGGCTGGGCAGGAGGGGCACGCCGTCGATGGTCGTCGGTGCGCCTCCGCCCCGCTCACCCGGCCCTCCCCCACCGGGCGCCCCCGACCCGACGTCGACCTCCCAGCGTCCCTCGACCGGAAGTCGTCGGCGACTTCGACCCTCGAGCACCTCCCGACCCGAAGTCGTCGCCGACTTCGACCCTCGAGCACCCCCGACCCGAAGTCGTCACACACTTCGACTTCCGAGCGCCCCCACACCCGGACTCGTCGCCGACACGGGCACGGACGTCCCGAGCCAGCCCCGCGAGCGGCGTCGGGTCGACGACGAGCGTCGTCAGGGGACGAGGCGCTCCGCGCGGTAGGCGTCGACGCGGCGCAGCAGGGCGCGCTCGGTGCTGACCCAGCCCGTGTACCCGAGGAGGCGGCTGCGGGTCATGTCCGCGGTGACCTCCATGGGGCGTCCCAGGTCGGCGTCGGTGTGCCACCAGGAGGCGACGCGCGCGAGGTCCGGCTCGACGAGGCCGTGCTCGGCGACGAGGTCGGCCCACACGCCCTCGGCGCCGGCCATCTGCTGCTCGAGCGGCTGCGGCTCCTCCTCCGGGCCCTGCGGCTCGACCCCGAGGTGGTCCGCGAGCGCCTTCCAGAGCCGACGCCAGCGGACGACGTCGCCGTCCACGACGTTGTACGCGGCGTCCGCGGCCGCGGGCGTCGTCGCGGCCCAGAGCTGGTGGTCGGCGAGCAGGTCGGCGTCGGTGAGGTCGACGACGCCGTCCCACTGCGCCCGCGACCCCGGGAAGACGAAGGTCCGGTCCAGCCGCCGCTGGATGCCGGCGTAGGCGCCGAGGGTCGCGGCCATGTTCATGGCGTTCCCGACGGCGTGGCCGACGACCGTGTGCGAGCGGTGCACGCTCCACGTGAACCCGTGGGCCGCGGCCGCGGCGAAGAGCTCGTCCTCCTGCGCGTAGTAGAAGTTGTCGACGGGCAGCCGCTCGGCGTCCTCGAGGAACGGGGTGTCGGGCATGTCGCCCTTGCCGTAGGCCTCGAAGGGCCCGAGGTAGTGCTTGAGGCCGGTGACGAGCGCGACGTGCCGCAGCGACCCCTGCGGGCCGAGGACGGCGAGCAGGTCCCGGACCATCCCGCCGTTGACGCGGATGTTCTCCGCCTCGGTCTCCTGCCGGGCCCACGCGCCGAGGAACACGTGCGTCGGGCGCACGTCGGCGAGCGCGTCGGCGAGCGAGTCCCTCGAGGTGAGGTCCGCCGCCACGTGGGCCGCGCGCTCGTCGGCCGGGCGCCGGCGCGACAGGCCGGTGGTGCGCCACCCGGCGTCGACCAGCTGCCGCACGAGCGCGGAGCCGGTGATGCCGGTGGCCCCGACGACGAGCGCGTGAGCGCCCTCCGGCGGCGTCCGCACCGGCGTCGGGGCGCGGTCGGTGCCCGGGTCGCCGGGCCAAGAGGCGCCGAGGTCGGCAGGAGGGGCGGGGGTGCTGCTGGTGGTCACGACCCACCGAGCACCGGCGTCGACCACGGTGTTCCACCCTCCGCGCCGGCTGCGCCTGACCCTCCGGCTGCGCCGGCGTCCCCCCGCTGCGCCGCGAGGGCGGCGCGGTCCACGACGGACCAGACGCGCTGCACCCGTCGACCGCCGACCGCAGGCGGCCTACGGCCCGAGGCGGTAGCCGTCCGCGACCACGGCGAGCCCTCGTCGCCTCGCTCCTACCGCGGCGACCACGAGGGCGAGGCAGGCGAGCAGTCCCGCGCCGGCGGCCGGGCCACCGACGTGGGCGACTGCACCGGCGTGGACGCAGACGGCCGCCAGGACCCCTGCCGTGAGGCACAGGGAGCCGGCGACCACCTCCACCCGTCGTCGCCCTCGGCGCGGCGACCCCGGCTCCCCGTCACGGCCGAGCAGCTGCCACGCCGCCACCAGGGCGACCTCGACCGCGGCGGTCGCCACGACGACCGCGACGACGTACGGGCGCTCGAGGCCCGCCACCTCCGGGTACCGGGCGGCGTAGCCCGCGGCCACCTGCGGGACGACGAGCTGGGCGGTCAGCGCCCCCGCGGCGCACGCCACGACCGCGACGCGGGCGAGGACGAGGTGCTCCCTGCTCACGGCGTGCTCGCCCCTCTCCCCGCTACGACGTCCAGGGATCGGTCCCCCGTCCTCGGGTCCCACGCTCACGAGCCCGCGGACGACGCGACGACGCTCACGGAGCCCTCCTCGACGAGCAGCTCCTGGCCCGGGCACAGCGGCGCGTCGACGACCGTCTCGGCGCCGCCGCTGCGGGTCACCACCAGGGGCGCGGGGAGGCAGTCGTGCGAGGTCCAGACCGTCCCGCCGTCGGGCGGGACGTCGTCGACGACGTCGTCCGCGCTGCGCACCGAGACGACCCCGCCCGTCTCGTCCGTGACGGCGACCGTGCCCGGGTGGGCGCACCCGGCGACGACACCGGTCGCGCCCGCGGCGACGAGCACCGCCGCCAGGCCCGCCCGTCGGGCGACGGATGTCGAGGCCGCTCGCCGGGCGCTCATCGCACGACCTCGCAGGCCCGCCCGCGGGCCGGCGCCTCCTCGGGAGGAGGGTCGGCGACGGGGTCGGGCTCCCACCGCAGCAGGTCACCGGGCTGGCAGTCCAGCGCCGCGCAGACCGCTTCAAGGGTGGTGAAGCGCACCGCGCGGGCGCGTCCGTTCTTGAGCACCGAGAGGTTGTTGACGGTGATGCCGGTGCGCTCGGCCAGCTCGCACAGGCGCATCTTGCGGCGGGCCAGCATGACGTCGAGGTCGACCACGACCGCCATCAGACGACCTCGGCGAGCTCGGCGCGCGCAGCGGTGGCCTGACGCAGGAGCGCCCGCATCACGACCATGAGCAGGGCCACCCCCGCCCCCACGAGCGCGACCACCGACGCGCTCCACACGGCCGGGCTGCCCACCGTCACCAAGACGAGGACGCCCGTGCCGAGCACCAGGAGGCTCGCGGCGGTGGCGGCCCCGATGAAGACGTCCACGTACCGGTAGGCGGCTTCGTCGAAGATCCGCTCCTGGCCGACCAGCCCGAGCAGCGCCATCACGCAGACGAGGGCCACCTGCACGCACACCAGGGTGGTGACGGCCAGGACCAGCAGGGGCGTCCCCAGGAAGGCCGCCTCCGGGTACTGCCGCGCCAGGTCCGCGGCGACGGACGGCAGCACGAGGGCCTCGACGACGAGCACGAGCAGGAGCGCCAGGGCGAGGACCCCCTGCAGCACCACGCCGGCAGGACGAGACATGCGACCACCCACCTCTGCACCCGAGCCGACCGACGATCGGCTACGTAACACCGATAGTCGATGTATTCGGCCGGCACGTCAACCCTGTCGACGGATCAGCCGTCGGCCACCACGAGCCCCCCGACCGCGCCCACGCCCCGGGGGCGAGGAGAGGACCGGAGCTCCCGGTCCCGACCGCCGAGCACGGCCGGACGACGTCCCGCGCTCGACGTGCCCGGGCCCGGCACCCGGTCGGGGGGCACAGCGAACCCGTGCGCTCGTCACCGGACCGTGCGGACACCGAGCCGGGCATCGCGGACGTCGTCGTCACGAGTGCCGTGGGCCACGACCGAGCCGGGGGACGACCAACCTGTGCGGCTGGGCGAGCATGGCCGGCGTGAGCACGGACCGCGCCCCCCGCCCCTCCCCCACCCCCGAGCCCCGCCCCGACGACGCCCTCGTGGCCGCGGTCGACCAGCTCGAGGCCGGCGGGCGGCCCGACCCCGACCGGGAGTGGTGGCGGACGGCGGTCGTCTACCAGGTCGTCCTGCGCGCCTTCGCCGACGGCGACGGCGACGGCCTGGGCGACGTCGCCGGGCTGCGTTCCCGGCTGCCGTACCTGGCCGACCTCGGGGTCGACGCCGTGTGGGTCAACCCCTGGTACGCCTCGCCGATGGTCGACGCCGGCTACGACGTCACCGACTACCGGGCGCTCGACCCCCGGTACGGGACCCTCGAGGACGCCGAGGCGCTGGTCCGCGAGGCGCACGCCCTCGGGATGCGCGTGCTGCTCGACGTCGTGCCGAACCACACGAGCGACCAGCACGCGTGGTTCCGCGCGGCGCTGGCCGGCGACGAGGCCGCGCGGGCGCGGTACCTCTTCCGCCCCGGCCGGGGCGAGCGCGGCGAGGAGCCGCCGAACGACTGGGAGAGCTGCTTCCGCGGCCCGGCGTGGACGCGCACCACCGGCTCCGACGGCGAGCCCGGCGACTGGTACCTGCACATGTTCGCGCCCGAGCAGCCCGACCTCGACTGGTCGAACCGCGAGGTGCACGACGAGATGCTCGACGTCCTGCGGTTCTGGTTCGACCGCGGCGTCGACGGCTTCCGGGTCGACGTCGCCCACGGCCTCGTCAAGGCGCCGGGGCTCCCCGACGCCGAGGGGAAGGACCGGCGCACGCAGGAGCACCCGGGCTGGGACCAGGACGGCGTGCACGAGGTCTACCGGGAGTGGCGGGCGCTCGCCGACGCCTACGACCCGCCGCGCGTCTTCGTCGCCGAGGCGTGGGCCGCCCGCCGGGCCGAGCGGCTGCCGCTGTACCTGCGCCCGGACGAGCTGCACACCGCCTTCGAGTTCGAGCCGCTGCACGTGGCCTGGCGGGCCCGGCCGTGGCGCGACGTCGTGGACCGTTCCCTCGCGCTGGCCGAGGTCTCCGGCGCCCCGTGCGCGTGGGTGCTCACCAACCACGACGTCGTGCGGCAGGCGACGCGGTACGCCCGGAGCCAGTGGGCGGAGAAGGGGACCAACGAGACCGAGCGGGCGCGCTGGCCCACCGAGGAGCCCGACCTGGCGCTCGGGCTGCGCCGCGCCCGCGCCGCCGCCGTCCTCGTCGCCGCGCTGCCCGGCGTCCTGTACCTGTACCTGGGCGAGGAGCTCGGCCTGCACGAGGTCGAGGACATCCCGGCGGACCGGCGGACCGACCCGATCTTCGTCCGCAGCGGCGGCACCGACCCCGGGCGCGACGGCAGCCGCGTGCCGCTGCCGTGGTCGGGGGACGTGCCGCCGTTCGGCTTCTCGCCGGACCGGCGCCCCGACGGCAGCCCCCCGGCCGAGCCGTACCTGCCCCAGCCCGCCCGCTGGGCGGCGCTGACGGCGCAGGCGCAGGACGGCGACCCGTCGTCCACGCTCAGCCTCTACCGGCGGCTCCTCGCCCTGCGCCGCGAGCACCTCGTGCCGGCGGGCGGCCTCCGGTGGCTCGACGCGCCCGACGACGTCCTCGCGCTCGCCCGCGAGGGCTCGCCCGTGCAGTGCTGGGTGAACCTGGGCGCCGACCCCGTGGCGCTGCCGGCGGGCGGGCGGGTGCTCGTCGCGTCCGCGCCCGTCGTGGACGGGTCGCTGCCGGGCGACGCCGGCGCCTGGGTGCTCGCGGGCTGAGCGCCGCCGCCGTCAGCGCACCGGCGGGCAGGTGCTCTCGCGGACGACGAGGGTCGTCGCGAGCTGCAGGTGACGGGTGCCGGCGCCGACGGCCGGCTCGCCGTCCCCGGCCTCCAGGGCGAGCCGGACGGCCGTCGCCGCCATGTCCGCCAGCGGCTGGCGGACCGTCGTCAGCGGCGGCGAGAGGTACTGGCACAGCGCCAGGTCGTCGAAGCCGACGACCGAGAGGTCCCGCGGCACGGCCAGCCCCCGCGCCCGGGCCTCGGCGTAGACCCCGCTCGCCTGCAGGTCCGAGCCGGCGAAGACGGCCGTCGGCGGGTCGTCGAGGTCGAGCAGCTCGGCCGCGCACCGCCGTCCCGCGGCGGGCAGGAAGTCGCCCCACCGCACGAGCGCCTCGTCGACGGCGACGCCGGCCCGCCCCAGCGCGGCCCGGTACCCGTCGACGCGCTCCTGGCTGCACGCGAGCGCGGGGTCACCGCTGACGACGGCGACGCGGCGGTGCCCGAGCCCGAGGAGGTGCTCGGTGGCGGCGAGGCCGCCGCTCCAGTTCGTCGCGCCCACGGTCGGCAGGTGCGGGTCGCGGTTGCCGACGGGGTCCAGCAGGACGAGCGGCACGCCGAGGCGGCGCAGCTCCTGGGCGGTCGGCGCGTCCGGGCCCGAGATGACGAGGACGACGCCGGCCGACCGGCGCCCGCGCAGCCGCTCCAGCCACCGTCCGCCGTCGGCGCGACGCCCGTGCGACGCCGTGACGACCAGCCCCGCCCCCGCGGCGGCCGCGGCCGCCTCGGCGCCGCCGACCACCTCGACGGCGTAGGAGGAGTCGAGGTCGGCGAGCACGAGCTCGACGAGGGGGCTCGTCTCCGGCCGCGCCGCGGCGGGCTCGCCGCGGCGCACGTACCCGGCGGCGTCGAGGGCGGCGAGGACCCGGGCGCGGGTCTGCTCGGCCACGTCACCGCGCTCGTTGAGGACCTTGGAGACCGTCGGGGTCGACACCCCGACGGCGCGCGCGACGTCGGCGAGGGTGGCGCGCGGGCGAGCGGGGGGCACGCCGTCGGCGGCCGACCGGGCGCGCGCGACGGCGGCCGGAGCGTCCTGCCCGATCACCATGGCCGCACCGTAGTCGAAACCTTTCGTCGCGTCGGGCGACGACCGCCCGGCGGGCGCCGCCTCCCGACCGCCACGACGATGGCGCCATGGACGACGACAGCGCCGAGCTCGACGTCCTCGTGGTCGGCGGGGGTCCCGCCGGCACGGCCGCCGCCCTGCGCGCGGCCGGCCTCGGCGCCCGCGTGGCGCTGGTCGAGGCCCGGCGCACCGGTGGCACGTGCGTCAACACCGGGTGCGTGCCGACGCGGGTGCTGGCGAGGACGGCGCGGCTCGTCCGCGAGGTCCGGCAGGCCGGCGACTACGGGATCGCCGTCACCGAGCAGCCCGTCGACTGGGCGCGCACGGTCGCGCGGGTCCGGGAGACCGTCGAGCGGGTGCAGGCCGCGAAGGCGGAGCAGGAGGCTCTCGCCGCCGCGGGCGTCGACCTCGTGCTCGAGGGCCGGGCGCGCTTCACCGGTCCGCACGAGGTCGAGCTCGAGGCCACCGGACGGCGCCTGCGGGCGCGGTCGGTCGTGCTCGCCGTCGGCGGGCACTCGCGCCGGCTCCCCGTGCCGGGCGCCGAGCTGGCCGTGCTCCCGGAGGAGGTCCTCGACCTCCCGGCGGTCCCGCGGCGCCTGGCCGTCGTCGGGGCGGGCAACACCGGGGCGCAGCTCGTCACCGTGTTCGACGCCCTGGGCAGCGAGGTCACGCTGCTGGAGGTGGCGCCGCGGATCCTCGCCCAGACCGACGCCGACGTCTCCGCCGCCGTCCAGCAGGCGTTCGTCGAGCAGGGCGTGCGGGTGCGGACGGGCGTCTCCGGCATCACCTCCCTCGAGCGCGACGGCGAGGGCGTGCGGCTGACGTGGACCGAGGGCGCGCACGACGGAGGGGGCGAGCGCTCGGAGGTCTTCGACGTCGTCATCACGAGCACCGGCTGGCCGGCGTCCCTGGAGGGGCTCGGCCTGGAGGCGGCCGGCGTCGAGCACACGGCGCGCGGCGTCCCGGTGGACGAGCACCTGCGGACGAACGTCCAGCACGTCTACGCCGTCGGCGACGTCAACCAGGAGTCGATGCTCGTGCAGGCCGCGCACCGGGAGGCCGAGGACGCCGCCGTCAACGCGGTGCTCGGACCGCGCCGCAGCCGCCGGCACGAGCTGCTGCCCGCGGGCGGGTTCACCGACCCCGACTACGCCGACGTGGGGCTCACGGAGGCGCAGGCACGCGAGCGCGACCCCGGCTGCGTCGTCGCGCTGGTCCCCTTCGCGGCGATGGAGCGGCCGGTCATCGACGACCGCACCCGCGGCTTCCTCAAGCTCGTCGCGGACTCGCGCCGCGAGCAGCTGCTCGGCGCGCACGCCGTCGGCGAGAGCGCCGTCGAGGTGGTGCAGGCCGTGACGACGGCGATGGCCGCGGGCGTCGACGTCGCCACCCTCGCCCGGGTCGAGTACGCCTACCCGACGTACACCGCCGTCGTCGGCGCGGCGGCACGGCAGCTGCTGGCCTCCGCGCCGACCGGGTACGAGCACGTGACGCAGGGCTGAGGCGGCCCCGCTCAAGTCCCGGCGCCGCGCTGCCGACACCACGGGGATGGAGACGGTCCCCCCTCGCGCGCACCGTCCGGCGAGCAGCGCCCTCGCCCGCAGCGCGGCGTTCGCGGGGCTCTTCGCGCTGGCCGTGCTGCTCGGCCGTCTCACGGTCATGGACGGCACGAGCCTGTCCCTGGTGTGGCCCGCCGCCGGCGTGGCGGCGACGTGGTTCGCCGTCCAGCGCGGGGCCCGGACCCTCCCGGTGGACGTGGCCGCGCTGGTCGCGGTGACCGTCGTGCTCAACACCGCCACGGGGGCGACGCCCGCGCTCGCCGTCGGCTTCGCCGTCGCCAACCTCGTGCAGGTCGCCGTCGTCCACGTCCTCCTCGCCCGGTGGGCACCGCAGCTGTGGGGCGCCGGCGGGCGCGAGCCGCTCACCGGCACGCAGCAGCTGGGCGCCCTGCTCGGCGCGTCGCTGCTCGGCAGCGCCGCGGGCGCCGCGCTGGGCGTCACCGCCATCGGCCTCACGGGCGGCGGGTGGTCGCCCCTCGCCGCCGCCGTCTACCTCATCCGCAACACCGTCAGCGTGCTGCTCCTGCTCGGCGCCGGCCTCCGGGTCGGCTACCTCGTCGCCGCCCGCCGGCGGGCGGCCGCCGGCGAGCGCTCCGGGCGCCCCCAGCCGGTCGCCCTCCCGCTGCGGCCCCTCGGGCGCACCGGCGCGGGCGAGCTCGTGCTGCTCCTGCTGGTCTCGGGCGTCGCGTACGTCCTCATCTTCGACGTCCTCCAGACGCTGCCCATCGCCTTCCCGCTCCTCGTGCTCACCGTGTGGGCGGCGCTGCGCTTCGACACGACCGTCGTCGCCCTGCACGGCCTCGCGGTCGGCGTGGTCGCCGTCGCCTTCACCCTGGCCGGCGACGGCCCCTTCGCCTTCGTGGCGAGCGACGCCGTCCGCGCCCTGATCGTGCAGGCCTTCGTCGGCGTCGTCGCCGTCCTCGGGATGGTCCTGGCGCTCGGCCGCGACGAGCGCCAGGTCCTGATGCACCAGGTCTGCCGTCAGGCCGAGGACGCGCAGGAGCGCGCCGAGCACGTGCAGGTCCTCGCCCGCGCCGCCCGGCTGCTGCACACCACGGAGGACGTCCGCGGCGCCGTGTGCCGTGCCGCCCGCGAGATCACGGGAGCGGACCTCGTCCACCTCCTCGAGCCCGACGGCGTGGGCAACCTCGCGACGACGGCGACGGCCGACGACGTCCCCTCGGCCGCCGTGTTCCCCCTGGACGGCGAGGAGTCGCTCACCGTCCGGGCCTTCCGCAGCGGACGGCCCGCCTTCGTCGCCGACGTCCGCGGCAGCGCGCAGATGTCCTCGCGCGCGCGCTCGCTCGCCGGTGTCGCCTCCGGCGCGTGGCAGCCCGTGCTCGCGCGCGGGGAGGAGCCGGTCGGCGTGCTCGCGCTCGTGTGGCACGAGCACCGCGACGCGCTGCCGGCGCACGTGCCGCCGATGCTCGAGACGCTCGCCAGCGAGGCGGCCGCCGCCGTCGAGCGCGAGGACCTGCTGCGGCGCCTCGCCGCCGCGGCCGACCGCGACCCCCTCACCGGGCTCGCCAACCGGCGCCGCTGGGACGAGAGGACCGCCGCCGAGGTGGCCCGGGCCACCCGGTCCGGCGAGCCGCTCGCGCTCGCCATCGTCGACCTCGACCACTTCAAGCGGTACAACGACTCGCACGGCCACCTGGCCGGCGACGAGCTGCTGCGCGTCTTCGCCTGCGCGGCGCAGACCCACCTGCGCGACGGTGACGTCCTCGCCCGCTGGGGCGGCGAGGAGTTCGCCCTGGCGCTGCCCGGGTGCACCGTCGACGAGGCCGCCGCCGTCGCACGGCGGGTGCACGCCAGCGTGCCCTCGGGGCAGACGTGCACCGTCGGGGTCGCCGCCTGGCAGCCGGGCGACACCGTCGAGGCGGTCATGCGCCGCGCCGACCGCGCGCTCTACGAGGGCAAGGCGCAGGGACGCGACCGCACCGTCGTCGCCCCGTCCCCCGAGCGGCTCGACGCGGCGCCCCGGCTGCTCCAGCGGTCCTGAGCAGCCCGTCCCGTGCGGGAGGCTGGTCCTCGTGAGCAGCGCGCGCGTCGACGGTCCCGCCTGGGTGCAGGACGCCGTCCTGTGGCACGTCTACCCGTTGGGCGCCGTGGGCGCCGAGCAGACCGGCGACCCGGGAGCGGCGGCCGTGCACCGGCTCCCGCAGATCACCGCCTGGCTGGACCACGTCCTCGCCCTCGGGGCCAACGGGCTGCTGCTGGGCCCGGTGTTCGCCTCGCAGACCCACGGCTACGACACCGTCGACCACCTGCGGGTCGACCCGCGCCTCGGTGACGACGGCGACCTCGACGCGCTCTTCGCGGCGGCGTCGGCGACGGGCGTGCGCGTCCTGCTCGACGGCGTCTTCAACCACGTCGGGCGCGAGCACCCGGCGTTCCGGGCCGTCCTCGAGCAGGGACCGTCGGCGCCCACGGCGTCGTGGTTCCGGCTGCGCTGGCCCGACGACGTCGCGGCCGACCCGTCGGTGTGGACGCCCGGCGTCGAGCCCGACTACGACGACTTCGAGGGCCACCGCCACCTCGTCGCGCTGGACCACACCAGCCCCGACGTCGTCGACCACGTCGCGCACGTCATGACGCACTGGCTCGACCGGGGCGCGGCGGGATGGCGCCTGGACGCCGCCTACGCCGTGCCGTCGTCCTTCTGGGCGCAGGTGTCCGACCGGGTCCGCGAGCGCCACCCGGACGCCTACCTGCTCGGCGAGGTCATCCACGGCGACTACGCCGGCGCCGTCCGCGAGGGGCACCTCGACGCCGTGACCCAGTACGAGCTCTGGAAGGCGGTGTGGTCCGGGCTGAACGAGGGCAACCTGTGGGAGCTCTCCCACGCGCTGGGCCGGCACGCCGGCTTCCTCGAGGACTTCACGCCGCAGACCTTCGTCGGCAACCACGACGTGACGCGCATCGCGAGCCGGCTCGAGGACGAGCGGCACCTCGCGCACGCGCTCGTGGTCCTGCTCACGACGGGTGGCACGCCGTCGGTCTACTACGGCGACGAGCACGGCTTCCGCGGCGTCAAGGAGGACCGCGAGGGCGGCGACGACGCCGTCCGCCCCGCGCTGCCCGCCTCCCCCGACGACCTGTCCCCCGTCGGGCTGCCCGTCATGGCGCTGCACCAGGAGCTCGTCGGGCTGCGCCGGCGCCACCGGTGGCTGCACACGGCGCGCCCGTCGGTGCTGCAGGTGGAGAACCGCCGCCTCGTCGTCGCCTCCGAGGGCGGGCCCGGCGAGCGCCTGCTGCTGGCGCTCTCGCTCGAGGACGGGCCCGTGACGCTCGAGGTCCCCGGCGCCACCGAGGTGCTCGCCGGCGAGGCGCACCTGGACGGCGGCTCCGTGCGCCTCGGCCCGCACGGGTGGGCGGTGCTCGCGGGCTGAGCCCCCCTTCCCCGTGCTCCGGGTGCGCCGTCACAGGACCAGCTGCACCCGCGCGATCTGCTCGCAGAAGGGCGCGAAGAGCTCCCGGCGCACCCTGCCGTGCTCGGGGTCGGCGTCGTAGGCGCGGTAGGCGTCCTCGTCGGCGAAGTCGCTCGTGATCGCGAAGTCCCACAACTCCTCGCGCAGCCGCGCGTCCACCCCGAGGGCGAGCGAGACCAGGCCCGGCGGGTCCAGCGCCGCGATCGCCGTCAGCCCCGGCTCGAGCGCCGAGAGCTCCACGCCGGCCCGCAGCCGGCCCACCACCACGTTGCGCACCATGCGCGCATCCTGACCCGGCGGGACCCGCGCCCGCCCGCCCGGGGCCCGGCCCCACCCGGACGTCCCGCCCCCGTGGTGCCGCCCACGCGGGCACGTCGTCCGCCCGTCGCTCTTGACAACGATGTCACGCAGCGGTCCCCTGGCGGGCGTCAGATGTCCGGGTCGGGCCCTTCGCCCGTGACGCCCCGGGCTCGCTGCCTCGACGAGGAGGACGGACCGCCATGAGCAGGACCCCGCAGGAGGCGCGCCGTCGCGCGCCACGACCCCCGGGACGCCGGGGCCGCGCCGCCCTGGCGAGCGCCCTCGCGCTGGCGCTCGTCCCCGTCGGCTCCGCGGCGGCCTCGGCCGCGACGGGGCCGGCGCTGGTCGACGACCCGACGTCCTTCGTCGACCCGCTGGTCGGGACGACGAACGCCGGCAACACCTTCCCGGGCGCCGTCCGGCCGTTCGGGATGGCGGCGTGGAGCCCCGAGCTGTTCCGCGGCACCTCGCCGCAGCGCACCGCCGCGCCGGGCGGCTACGCCTACGACGCCGACCAGGTCCGCGGCTTCAGCCTCACGCACCTGTCGGCGACGGGCTGCGCCGGGGCCTCGGGCGACGTCCCGTTCTTCCCCTACCCCGGCGAGGTCGACTCGTCGCCGTCGGCCGACGGGACGGGCGAGGTCTACTCGACGACGTTCTCGCACGAGCACGAGACCGCGGAGGCCGGGCGGTACGCCGTCGACCTGGACTCGGGCGTCGGCGTGGACCTGACGACGACCGAGCGCACCGGCTCGGGGCGCTTCACCTACCCCGCCGGGTCGCCCGCGACGATGCTGCTGCGCACGTCCGACAGCGAGCTCGGCTCGACCGACGCGACCGTGGACATCGACGCGGCGACGCGCACGGTGTCCGGCTCGGTGACGAGCGGGAACTTCTGCGGCTACATCGGCGGGGACTCCGGGACGAACGCCGGCGCCGTCGACCGGCGCCCGTACTACACGCTGTACTTCACGGTGCAGTTCGACACCGACTTCGCCTCCGAGGGCACCTGGGTCGACGACGCGCTGAGCCCGGGCAGCACGGCGGCGAGCGGCGGCACGACCTTCGGCGAGGACGGCTTCCCGCCGGCCGGTCGCGGCTCCGGCGGCTACGTGACCTTCGAGGCCGACGACGACGGGCCCACCGAGGTCGGCGCCCGCGTCGGCATCTCCTACGTGAGCCTCGAGGGGGCGCAGGCCAACCTCCGGGCGGAGAACCCGCCGGGGACGACGTTCGACGAGGTCCGCGAGGGCGCCCGCGACGCGTGGGACGAGCAGCTCTCGCGCGTCCGCGTCGGCGGCGGCACGCAGGACCGCACCACGACCTTCTACACGGCGCTGTACCACGCGCTCATCCACCCGAGCCTCGCGAGCGACGTCGACGGTCGCTACCGCGGGTTCGGCGACACGGTGGCCGACCAGGAGGTGCAGCACGTGCGCGAGGGCCAGGGGGCCCAGTACGCCAACTTCTCCGGGTGGGACGTCTACCGCGGCCAGGTGCAGCTGCTGTCGTGGCTTCAGCCGCAGGTCGGGAGCGACCTCGCGACGTCGCTGCTGAACCAGGCCGAGCAGAACGACGGCGTCTGGGACCGCTGGACGCACCAGTCCGGGGCCACGCACGTCATGGCGGGCGACCCGTCGCCGACCGCGCTGGCCGGCATCCACGCCTTCGGCGGGACGGGGTTCCCGCTCGAGGAGTCCCTCGACTCGCTCGTGCGGGCGGCCACGGTGCCCACCGCGCTGGACGGCACGGACCTCGGCGGCAACGTCGCGCCGATCGGCCAGCGCCCCTCGCTGGCGGACTACCTCGAGCACGGCTACTACCCGGCGGGCTGCTTCGCCTGGGGCTGCGCGGACGAGACGCTGGAGAACTCCGTCGCCGACGACGCGATCGCCGAGCTGGCGCGCGACGCCGGGCGTGACGACGTCGTCGCGCAGTTCGCCCCCCGGGCGCAGGCCTGGCAGCGCCAGTTCCACCACGGGGCGACGCCCGGGGGCGGCTACTTCCAGGACCGCCGCGCCGACGGCACCTGGGTGCCCAACGCCCGGCGCGAGGGCGAGGACGGGCAGACCGAGGAGTACTTCGACCCGGCGTCGTCGGCCGGCTTCGTCGAGGGCACCGCCGCGGTCTACGTGTGGCACGTGCAGCACGACCCGGCCGGCCTCATCGCGACGATGGGCGGCGACGACGCGGCGGTCTCCCGTCTGGACGGGCACTTCCGCGGCCCGGACGGCAGCTGGCGGCTCGTCGGCAGCTGGGACGACAACACCTACGTGAACATGGACAACGAGCCGTCGATCCACGTCCCGTACCTCTACAGCTACGCGGGGGCGCCGTGGAAGGCGGCCGAGACGGTGCGGGCCACCATGGACCAGATCTGGTCGCCCGAGCCCGGCGGCATCCCCGGCAACGACGACCTCGGCACGATGTCCAGCTGGTACGTGTTCTCGGCGATGGGCGCCTACCCCGTCGACCCGAGCCGCAACGAGCTGGTCCTCGGCTCCCCGCTGTTCCCGCGGGTCGAGGTGCGGCCCGAGGGCGGTGCGCCGGTGACGATCACCGCCGACGGCGCCGGCACGGACGCGCAGTACGTGACCGGCGTGCGCGTCGACGGCGAGCGGTGGACGCGCTCGTCGCTCCCGACGTCCCTCGTCGCCGACGGCGGCGACGTCGAGCTGGAGCTGTCCGCGACCCCCGACCCCGCCTTCGGTGCCGACCGCGCCGACCGGCCGACGTCGATGCGCGAGGGCGAGGTCAGCTACACGGCGCAGGCCCCGGCCGAGCCGGTGCAGGTGCGCCAGGGCGGCTCGGCCACGGCGCAGGTCGTGGTGCGCCGGTACTCCGGCCTGGGCGAGGTGCACCTGCGGGCGGACGCCCCGACCGGGCTGCGGGTGCGGCCCGTCCCCCGCGCCGCCGACGTCCCCCGCAGGCAGGAGAGCACGACGGTCGACCTGGAGGTCTCCGCGGTCGGCACCGGCCGGCTGCGGCCGGGCACGTACGACGTCCCCGTCACGCTCGACCTGCGGGCCGAGCCGGGTGACGTCGACACCGACCCGGAGCCCGTGGTGCTCACCGTGGAGGTGCTGCCGGCGCACTGACCGGCCCACGGGTGCGACGGCGGGGGGGGAAGNGCTCGACCTGCGGGCCGAGCCGGGTGACGTCGACACCGACCCGGAGCCCGTGGTGCTCACCGTGGAGGTGCTGCCGGCGCACTGACCGGCCCACGGGTGCGACGGCGCCGGTACCGGGAGGTCCTCCCCGGTACCGGCGCCACGTGCGGGTAGGGCGGCGCCGGCGCGTCGGCGCGGGGGCCGCCGAGCCTGCCTCGCCCACCACGAGGTCCGCCCGGGCCGTCGACCGCCCGTGGCCCGCTCGTCGGGGCCGCAGCCACCACGGCCGCCGTCCGCGACGACACGCTCGATGTCGTCGCCGAGATGGAGGTGGTCGCCGAGAGGGAGGTGGTCGTCGAGATGGAGGTCGTCGTCGAGGAAGGCCCCGCCGGGTGACCGCAGGTTCCCTCTCGAGGGGACGTGAGTGAGCGACCTGACCGCCGCTGTCATCTCTGAGGACGACGACATGACCGACTGCCGACGGCGATCGCCACCGGACACGGCGACGGGTCGTGTCAGCGCACCTCGGGTGGCGTCAGCCGTCCGTGTGCCGCTCGCGGTAGCGGCGGAACGGCTGCTGGGGGTCCGACACCTCGCCCTGGGCCATCGGCAGCGCGCGGTCCGTCTCCGGCCTCGCGTACTCGTCGTAGAAGGTCGCGAGCTCGAAGTAGCGCCCGCCGTCCTCGTAGTGCTCGCCCTCCTGCGCGCGGGTGGCGGCGTAGACGACGCGCTCGGGGGCGGCGTAGTAGAGCGCGCCCAGGCACATCGGGCACGGCGAGGCGGTGACGAAGACGTCGCAGCCGGTGAGCTCCCCGCGCCCCGCGGCCGCGAGCTCGCGCAGGGCCGTGACCTCGGCGTGCGCCGTCACGTCGCCGGTCTGGGCCACGTGGTTGACGGCCTCCACGAGCACCTCCCCGGTGGCGGCGTCGACGACGACGCAGGCGAAGGGCTTGCCCCCGTCGTCCACGTTCGCCGACGCCAGCTCGAGGGTGCGCCGCAGGTGGTCGCGGTCGGTCGCCGACCCGTCGGAGGTGGTGGTGGTCATGCGCAGGCTCCCGTCCCGTGCGTCGCGGCACGCCCGGCGCGCGCCACCGGTCGCCGGGCCACGCTGCCGCGGGCGCAGCCGTCCTGCCACCCGGCGCCGGACGCCCTTCGCCCTCCAGCCCTCCGCCCTCCGTGGAGGACGCGTGCCCGGCGCGGGCTCAGCCCTTGGAGCCGGTCGTGGCGATGCCCTGGACGAAGTGCTTCTGGCCGAGGAAGAAGAGCACGACCATCGGCACGGTGGTGATGACGCTCGCGGTGATGACGACCTGCCACTGGAACTCGCCGCCCGCGCCGAAGGTGTCGACGAGCGTCTTGAGGCCGCGCGGCACGGTGAAGTTCTCCGCCGACCGCAGGTAGATGAGCGGGCGCATGAGGTCGGTCCACGCGGCCTGGAACTCAAAGAGCAGGGTGACGACGACGGCCGGCTTGGTCAGCGGCAGCGCGATGCGCCAGAAGAGCTGCCAGTTGTCCGCCCCGTCGATGGTCGCCGCCTCGAAGGTCTCCCGCGGCAGGCCGAGGAAGAACTGCCGGAGCAGGAAGACGTAGAAGGCGCTGCCGAAGAGGTTGCCGGCCCACAGCGGGACGAGGGTGTCGGTGAGGCCGACCGAGTTCCAGATGAGGAACGTCGGGATCATCGTCACGGCGCCGGGCAGCATCATGGTCGCGAGCACGAGGGCGAACAGCGGCCCCCGCAGCGGGAAGCGGAAGTACGCGAAGCCCCACGCGACGAGCGAGCTGGACACCGTCACCGCCACCGCGGCCAGCACGGTCACGAGCACCGTGTTGCCGAGCCACAGCAGCAGCGGCGCCTGCTGCCAGACCTCGACGTAGTTGGCCAGCGTCGGGTCCGCCGGGACGAGGCGGTTGTCGAAGACCTGCGCGCGCGGCTTGAAGGACGCCGACACGAGCCACACGAGCGGGTAGGTGAAGACGACCGTCGCCGCGACGAGCGCCGCCAGCACGGCGACCCGGCCGGGCGTCCACCGCCGGCGGCGGCGCCGGGCGGGCGGGGCCCCGGGCGACGGGGTCGCCGGCGGTCGGCCGGTCACGCCCGTCGCCCGGGCCGCGGCGACGGCCGACGGGTCCCCCTGCGCGGCGCCCACGGCACCCGTCCCGCTCGCGCCCCCCGCGACGCCGCCGCCCGGCGTGCCCCCCAGGCCGGCGCCGGCGCTCACCGCTGGTCCCCCTCGTAGTAGACGAAGCGCCTCGACAGCCGCAGCTGGACGAGGGTCACGAGCAGGATGACGACGAACAGCGCCCAGGCCATCGCGGAGGCGTAGCCCATCTGCAGGTACTCGAACGCCGTGCGGAACAGGTGGATCGAGTAGAAGAGCGCGGCGTCGTTGCTGTACGTGGAGTTCCCCGCGCCGAAGTAGGCGGTGTAGGCCTCGGTGAAGGCCTGCAGCGCGCTGATGGTGCCGATGACGGTGACGAAGAAGAGCGGCCCGCTGATCATGGGGACGGTGATCCGCAGCGTCCGGCGCCAGAAGCCGGCGCCGTCGACGAGCGCGGCGTCGTAGAGCTCGCGCGGGACGTCCCGCAGCGCCGCGAGCAGGATGATCACCGACGAGCCCGTCGTCAGCAGGCTGACGAGCACCAGGCCCGGCTTGACCCACGCCGGGTCCGTCGTCCACGCCGGCCCGTCGACCCCCACCCAGCCCAGCACCTCGTTGACGAGGCCGCTCTGGCCGTTGAACAGCAGCAGCAGGAGCACGCCGACGGCGACCGGCGGCGTCATGTTCGGCAGGTAGAACGCGGTGCGGAAGAACCCTGCGGTCCGCCCGCCGGCGCGCTCGAGCAGCAGCGCCAGGCCCAGCGAGGTCAGCACGTGCAGCGGCACCTGGACGACGGCGTACCAGAGCGTGTTGCCCACGGCCAGCACCACGTCGGGGTCGTCGGCGAGGCGGCGGTAGTTGTCCAGCCCGACGAAGGACGGGGCGTTGATGACGTCGTAGTCGGTGAGGGACAGGTAGGCGCTGTAGAGCATCGGCCACGCGGTGAAGACGGCGAACCCCACGACCCAGGGGCTGATGAACAGCAGCGCCGCCCGCGTGTCCCGGCGCCGGCGCGCCCGCGCCCCCCGGCTCAGGGGCGGGCGCGGGGACCGGCCGGCCCGGGTGGCCCCGGCCCCGGTGGCGGGCCCGGGACGGGCGTCAGCCGCGCTCATCCCACTCCGCCCACGCGGCGTCGAGGGCCGCCTGCGCCTCCTGCTGGGCCCGCTCGAGCGACTCCTGCGGCTCCATCTGGCCGTTGACGACACGGTTGGCCGCGTCCTGCCAGGCCTGGGTGAACTCGGCGTCGGCCGGGTTCGCCGCGAAGCTGAAGGACGCGTCCTCGGCGGCGTAGACCGCGTCGACGCCGCTCGCCCACGGCTCGGGCAGGTCCTGCGGCTCGACGAGCTCGGTGCGGATGCGCTCGTCGGCCTCGGTGTTGGCGGTGAGCAGCCCGGTGAAGCGCCGGCCGTCGGCCTCCACGGCGTCGACGCGGGCCTGCGCCGCGGCCATCCAGGTGTCGGTCGCCGTCATCGTCACCGCGAGCCGGCAGGCGGCCTGCGGGTTGCCGCTGCCCGCGGGGATCGCCCACGCCGAGCCGGCCGTGTAGGCGACCGGCTCGCCCTCCCGGGTCTTCACCGTGCCGAACACGACCGGGGCGTCCGGCGAGACCTCGTCGAGGACGTTGAGGTACCACTGCTCGAAGGGCATGGCCCCGAGGACGCCGGTGGCGAACTGGTTCTCCGCGCCGAAGAAGTCCTGCGCGTCCCGGTTCGCCTTGACGGCGCTGAAGCCGCCCTGCCGTGCGTAGACGTCGGCGGCGAAGGTCAGCGCCTCGACGACCGCCGGGTCGTCGAGGTGCGCCGTGCGGCCGTCGTCGGACAGCAGTCGCACGCCGTCGGCCTGCGCCCACAGCGGGAGGAACTCCGGGAGCTTGCTGTCGTAGCCGATGACCTGCAGGTCGCCGTCCTCGCGGACCGCCATCGCCTCGGCGGCCGCCCCCACGGCCTCCCAGCTCGAGCCGTCGACGTCGGCGAGCGTCAGCCCGGCCTCGTCCAGCAGCTGCTGGTTCGCCATGACGACCTGCACCTGGTTGAACTCCGGGACGCCGTAGAGGGCTCCGTCCAGCGTCAGCTGCCCGAGCGCCGAGTCGCGGTAGACCGACGTGTCGACCCCCTCGCCCTCCAGGCAGGCGTCGAGCGGGACGACGGCGCCGCGGGCGGCCAGCGTGCCGATCTGGTCGCGGTTGGCGCCGATGACGTCGGGCGGGTCGTCGGCCGCGACGGCGGACAGGAACTGCTGGACGTCCAGGTCCCCCTCGACGAGCTGCACGTCGACGTCGGGCATCGCCGCCTCGGCCGTCGCGAGCCGGACCGCGCCCACCTCGTCCCCCGTGCCGAAGCCCGCGACCACGAGCTCGCCGCCGACAGGGGCGTCGGCGTCGTAGTCCACCGCCTCGCCGCCGTCCCCGCCGGTGCCCGTGGCGCAGCCGGCCGCCAGGAGCGCGCCCACGGCCAGGGACGCCGCCAGCGCCCCGGGACCCCGGTGCCGACCGCCCCGTCGCGCGCCGCCGCGAGCTGCCGCCCCGCTCGACCTCGTCGTCGACCCCACCGCCGGCCTCCCCGCCCCGCCCCGACCCGCCGGGAGCCCGACGGCGCCCCGGGATGGTGGCACCCGGCGGGGCCGCGTGGGGTCGGCGGTCGCGGCCGGGGCGTCACCGTCCTGCGGCGGCGCGGACCTCCGCGAGGACGAGGCGGACGAGCGCGGGTGGCGCGTCGAAGGCGACGCCGTGCGCGTGGCCCGGCACGGCCTCGCACCGCCCCCGGTCGACGGCCCCCGCGAGCCGCTCGCACCACTCCTGGCGGACGACGGGGTCGAGCTCGCCACGGGTGACCAGCAGGGGGACGGGCAGGCGCTCGTCCAGCTCGGAGCGCGCGCGCCGCAGCGCCCGCCCCATGAGGACGAGCATCTGGCCCGGACCGGCGCGCAGGTAGTCGAGGGCCGCGACGCCGACGAGCGACGGCCGTTCGCGGAGCCCGTCGCGGGCGAGGCGGGCCGCGAGACCGAGCACGCCGGGGCTCTCCGGGTCGCCCGTCGGCGCGACGACGACGAGCCGGAGCACGAGGTCGGGCGCCCGCAGCGCGACCTCGCCCGCCACCTGCGCCCCCAGGGAGTGACCGACGAGCACGGCGGGGCCGACGCCGCGGACGCGCATCCACGCCACGACGGCGTCGGCGAGCTCTCCGACGCCGAGCGCCCCCCGCCGGGGGCGCGGGCTGCGCCCGTACCCGGGCAGGTCGGGAGCCAGCGCCCACGTCGTGGCCCCGACCCGTCGGACGAGGGCCTGCAGGGAGCGGCCCGACATCCCGAGCCCGTGCACGAGGACGACGGGCGGCAGGGCGTCGCCGCCCGGGCCGGGGGTGCCGGCGTCCGTGCGGCCGACGACGTGCACCCGGTCGGAGCCGGGCCGGGCCTCCCGGTGGCTCATCGCGCCCACGACCCCGGCGCCGCGGGGCCGGTGCACCGCGACGACGTAGGCCGCCCCCGCGACCAGCGCCGGGGCGGCGACCGCGGCGGCGCGGCGCACGAGGCCGCGCCGGCG
>NZ_JBBIAA010000028.1:31817-36959 GCF_037482545.1 Pseudokineococcus basanitobsidens
CCGGGACCCGCAGGGCGCGGTGGGTGCCCGGGACCGCCACCGTCCCGGGCAGCCGCAGGGCCGCCGGGAGGCGAGCGCGGTGCAGCGTCGTCCGCAGCACGCCGGCCCGCGACCGGCCGCCCGCCCTCAGGTCCACGGGCGCGCTCATGCCGGCCAGTGTGGCCGGTGCCCGGGGTGACCGGGGTCAGCGTTGCGCGCGCTCCAGCCGGCGCTGGGTCTTGATGCCGTACATGTGCCGGTCGGCGGCCGCGAGCACGCGCTCGCCGTCGTCGCCGTGCCGGCCGAGCGCCGCGCCCACGGAGGCCCCGAGCGCGACGCAGCCGTGCGGGGTGGCGTAGGGCTCGGCCAGGACGGCCTCGACGGCGCGCCGCAGCGACGACGCCGCTCCCGCGCCGGCACCGGGGGCGAGGACGACGAACTCGTCGCCGCCCAGGCGCGCCACGACGTCGCGCTCCCCCACGACACCGCGCAGCCGCGCCGCCACCTCGCGGAGCAGCTGGTCGCCGACGTCGTGCCCGTGCGTGTCGTTGGCGGACTTGAAGCGGTCGAGGTCGCAGAACAGCACGGCGACGCCGTCCGAGGTCGGGTCCGCGAGCGCCTCCTGCAGTGCCGCCAGCAGGGCGGTGCGGTTGCGCAGGCCCGTCAGCGGGTCGCTGGCGGCGGCCTCGCGCAGCCGCGCCTCCTCGGGCCGCTGCGCGGTGACGTCGACGCCGACGCAGGCGACCCCCACGGCCCGCCCCTCGTCGTCGCGCACCACGCTGCTGAGCAGGGACACGCGGCGCGTGCCGCCCCACCGGTCCCGCCAGTCCCCCTCCTGGGGCGGGGCGACGCCGGTCCGGACGGCGTCCTCGACGAACTCCCGGGCGAGGGCTGCCTCGTGGGGGACGGCGAACACCTCGTAGAAGCTGCGGCCGAGCACCTCCTCAGACATCCAGCCGGTGGAGCGCTCGAGCGCCGCGTTGACGAGCAGGACGCGCCTGTCCGCACCGATGACGCAGACCAGCGCCGGCGTGCTCTCCACGAGCGCCGCCCGCAGCACCGCCGGGTCCACCGCCACTGCGTCCATGGGCTCCTCATCGGCTCGCGGGGGCGCGAGCAGGACCGGTGACCCACCGGGCCACCGGGTCGGCGGCCCCGCTCGACCCGGCCCCTCGCCCGCGGGGCGCCTCGCGGGAGCGGGTGGTCGCCGCACCGGCCGGCGCGGGACGGGGCATCATCTGCCGCGTGGACGACGGGCGCGGCGCAGCGGGGGGAGGGCCGCTGCCCCCGTCGACGGCCGTGCCGGCGACGCCGGACGCGTCCTTCGACCGCTTCGCCCGCCTCGTGCGCGCCCAGCTGGGCGTGCCCACGGCCCTCGTCTCGCTCGTCACCGCGCACGGGCAGGTCCTGCCGGGCGCCCTCGGGCTGCCGGCGCCGTGGCAGGAGCGGCGGTCGACCCCGCTGACCCACTCGGTGTGCCAGCACGTCGTCGCCACCGCCGGGCCCCTCGTCGTGCGCGACGTGCGCGACGTCCCCGAGCTCGCCGGCAGCCTCGCGGTCCCCGACCTCGGCGTCGTGGCGTACGCGGGCATGCCGCTGCGCGACGCCGACGGCGACGTGGTCGGCTCGCTGTGCGCCGTCGACGGGCAGCCGCGGGACTGGACCGAGCGCGACGTCGAGGTGCTGCGCGACCTCGCCGCCGCGTGCTCCTCCGAGCTGGCGCTGCGGCAGCTGCGCGAGCGGGCGCGGGAGGCGCTCGCGGCCTCCGAGCAGGCGCGGGCCGCCGCCGACGGCAGCGAGCGGCGCTCGCGGGTGCTGCTGCGCCTGTCCGAGGTCCTGGCGGAGACGTCCTCGCCCGCCGACGTGGTGGCCGCCGTCGCCCCCCTCGCGCGCGACGGCCTGGGGGCCGACCACGCCGTCCTGCACGTGCTCGACCCCGTGCGCCGGCGCCTGACCGCCGAGGACGGGGGCGACGGCGGCCACCGCGAACGACGCCTGGACCCCCGGGACGTCGTCGCCGCGGTGGTGGCGTCGCGGGTCGCCGTGCTGGTCCCCGACGAGGCGGGGCTGCTGGCGGCCCACCCGCTCAGCGACCTGGGCCCGGGCTACGGCGGTGGCGCCGCCGCGGTGCTGCCGCTCGCGGTCGGCGGGCGCGTGCTCGGCGCCCTGGTCCTCGGCTGGCCGCAGCCCGTGCTGCCGGACCCGGCCGAGCGCGAGGTCGTCGGCGCGCTGACGCGCTACACCGCCCAGGCCGTCGCCCGCGCCCAGCTGCTCGCCGACCAGCGGTCCACCGCCACCGTGCTCCAGGAGGCGATGCTCACGGCGATGCCGCAGCCGGACCACCTGCACCTCGTCTCCCGCTACGTGCCCGCCGCCGACGGCGCCCAGGTCGGCGGGGACTGGTACGACGCGGTGGTCCTGCCCGACGGCGCGACGCACCTCGTCATCGGCGACGTCGTCGGCCACGACATGCGCGCCGCCGCGTCGATGGGGCAGCTGCGCTCGCTCACCCGCTCGCTCGCCTGGGCGCTCGTGGAGCCTCCGAGCACCGTCCTGTCGGGGGTCGACGAGGCGATGCACGACCTGCACGTGCCCGCCCTCGCGACGGTCCTGCTGGCGCGCGTCGAGCAGAGCGCCGGCGAGGCCGCCGTGGGCGCCCGGCGGCTGCGCTGGTCCAGCGCCGGCCACCTGCCCCCGGCGCTGCTCGAGGCCGACGGGACCGCCCGGCTGCTCGACGAGGGCAGCGACCTGCTCCTCGGCGTCCGCACCGGCACGCCGCGCCACGACCACGAGTGCGTCCTGCCCGAGGGCTCGACGCTGCTCCTCTACACCGACGGCCTCGTCGAGCGCCGGGACCGCCCGGTCCGGGAGGGGATGGACGAGCTCTGCCGCACGCTCTCCCGCCACGCCGGGCTCGGGCTCGAGGAGCTCGTGGACGCCGTGCTGGAGGACATGGTGGGCGGGCACGGCGGCGGGGACGACGTCGCCCTGCTCGCCGTCCGCGCCCACCCCGAGGACCGACCGCGTCCGGACGAGGCCGGTCCCGGCCACCCGTGAGGACACCGCACCGCACGGCCGCAGCCACCGCCGGAGGGACCCGATGACGGAGCACGACCCCGAGCCGCCCGACCCCGGAGGGGCACCTCCGCGCCGCGCCGACCCCGGACGGCCCGACGACGGCAGCCCGCTGCGGGTCGGCGTCGTCGGCGCCGGGTTCATCAGCGCCCAGTACTCGCAGACCCTGCGGCGGCTGCCGCAGCTGCGGGTCGCGGCGGTGGCGGACGCCGTGCCGGGACGTGCCGAGGCGCTCGCGGCCGAGCACGCCGGCGCGCGGGCGCTGGGGCTGGAGGCGCTGCTCGCGGACGACGAGGTCGACGTCGTCCTGAACCTCACGCTGCCCGCCGGCCATGCCGACGTCGCGCGGCAGGCGCTCGCGGCCGGCCGGCACGTCTACGGGGAGAAGCCGCTGGCGACCTCGCGGGAGGACGGGCGCTCGGTCCTGCGGGCGGCCGAGAAGGCGGGGCTGCGGGTCGGGTGCGCCCCGGACACGGTGCTCGGGACCGGCGTCCAGACCGCCCGGGCGCTCGTGGACGACGGGGCGATCGGCGTGCCGCACGCCGCGACGGCGTTCATGACGACGCCCGGGCACGAGCGCTGGCACCCGCAGCCGGACTTCTACTACGCGCCCGGCGGCGGCCCGCTGCAGGACATGGGGCCCTACTACGTGAGCGCGCTGGTGCACCTGCTCGGTCCCGTCGTCCGCGTCACCGGGGCGTCGACGCGCTCGCGGGAGGAACGCGTCGTCGGCTCGGGCCCGCGGGAGGGCGAGCGCGTGCCGGTGACCGTCGACACCCACGTCACCGGCGTCCTCGAGCACGCCTCCGGTGCCCTCACGACGCTCGTCATGAGCTTCGACGCCTGGGCGGCGCACCTGCCCAACCTCGAGGTGCACGGCAGCGAGGGGTCGCTGTCGGTACCGGACCCGAACTACTTCGACGGCGTCGTCGAGGTCGCCCGCGCCGGCGAGCAGCCGCTGCGCGGGCACGTCTGGGAGGACGTCGGCCTCCGGGCCGGCTACCTCGGGGCGGGCCGCGGGCACGGCCTCGCGGACCTGGCCCTGGCCCTGCGGGCCGGCGAGCCGCACCGCGCGAGCGCCGAGCTGGCCCTCCACGTCGTCGACGTCATGGCCTGCCTCGAGGAGGCCGCGGCCTCGGGCACCGGTGCGGCCACGACCACGACGTGCGAGCGCCCGGCGGCGGTGCCGGGGCTCGTCGACCTCTCGGCGTCGGCGGGGCGGGAGTCGACCCGTGGCTGACCGCAGCGCCCTCGTCGTGCGCGGCGGCTGGGACGGGCACCACCCTGTCGAGGCCACCGACCTCTTCGTCCCCCACCTGGAGGCCCACGGCTTCGACGTCCGGGTGGAGACGGGGTCCACCGCGGTGTACGCCGAGGCCGGCTACATGGCCGGCGTGGACCTCGTCGTGCAGTGCATGACGATGTCGAGCATCGAGGCGCACGAGCTCGCGGGCCTGCGCTCCGCCGTCGCGGCGGGCACCGGCCTCGCGGGCTGGCACGGCGGCATCGCCGACTCCTACCGGGCGTCCTCGGACTACCTGCACCTCGTCGGCGGCCAGTTCGCCTGCCACCCCGGCAAGCCCGAGGACGAGCGCGAGGGCGGGCCGCAGGACAACTACGTGCCCTACCGCGTGGAGATGCTGCCGGCCGCGGCCGACCACCCGGTCACCGCGGGCGTCGGCGACTTCGACCTCGTCACCGAGCAGTACTGGGTGCTCACCGACGACCTCTGCGACGTGCTCGCCACGACGACGCAGGCGGTGCGGCCGTGGGACCCGTGGCATCGGCCCGTGACCTCGCCGGCGGTCTGGACCCGGCAGTGGGGCGAGGGACGCGTCTTCGTCTGCACGCCGGGGCACGACATGGACGTCGTGCGCGAGCCGCACGTCCGCACCCTCATCGAGCGCGGCCTGCTCTGGGCGGCCCGCGAGGGGTGAGCCGCCGTGCCGGGCGGGAGCGCCGCTCGTCTGCGCCCGGACCCACGCAGCCGCCCGGCCCGCGCGCCGCTCAGGCGGCGGGCACCGCCAGCAGGTCGTCGACGACGCGCCCGTCGTGCAGCGACGAGCGCCCGGCCTCCCAGCTGGCGAG
>NZ_JBBIAA010000029.1:0-25837 GCF_037482545.1 Pseudokineococcus basanitobsidens
ACCCGAGACCACCGACCGCCGCACCCACGCCCGGCCCCACCACGCCCGGCCCCGCGGCGTCGAACGCGTCCTCCTACGACCAGGACCACCGCCGGGACGAGCCCGCACGCCCCCGACCGGACTGCCCCGTCACCACCGCCGGTGGCGGCCCCTACACCCTCACGACCGCCCTGCAACGGTTCCTGCGCGCCCGCCAGAGCACCTGCACCCACCCTGGCTGCCGCGTCCCCGCTACCCGCTGCGACCTCGACCACACCCAGCCCCACGCCACCTGCGGACCCACCTGCCCCTGCAACCTGCACCCCCTGTGCCGACGGCACCCCCTCGCCAAGCACCACCACGGCTGGACCCCCCGACCCGCGACCACCGACCCCCGGGACACCCGCACCACCTGGACCAGCCCCCTCGGCCAGACCACCACCACGCACCCCGAACGACTCCTGCCCGCCCCCACCACCGACACCCCCCGCCCCACCCACAGCCCCAGCAGCCCCGGCGGCAGCGGCAGCCCCGGCAGCGACGACGAGCCCCGCTACCCCGACCACGACACCGCCGCCACCGACACCACCTGGACCCGCCAGACCACCGCACGCCACGAGACGCCGCCCGACACCCCGCACCGACCCCACGTGCACGACCAGCGGCCGCACCCGGACAAGCACGAGCACCCCACCGATGACCACGACGACCACCCACCCGACTCCTGGCGCGACGACCGACCACCACCCTTCTGACCTCGTCGGCGGGCGGGGCGCCGGCAGGACCGTGCGGTGCGAGCGCCGAGCCCCTCCCGGTGCCGCGTCGCGCGACGTCCGTGCACGCCCGGGCTCCTCTCACGATCTCCCTGCGCCGGGCGGCCGTGTGCCCCCGCCGCAGCCCCCGCCGCGCGAGACCGGCCCGGACGGCGCAGCCGGTGCACGGGAACAGTTGCCTTGGGCATATCGTTGCTGCCTGCACACAACACGTCCGGTGACGAGGAGGACCACGGTGGTGACGACGACGACGGCCGTCGAGCTCCTCGACGAGGTGCGCACGCTCCAGCGGGCCCTGCGGACGCTGCTCAGGACGGCACCGGAGGGGCGCACCGGGTCTGCCGCGGAGGTGGTGCTGGGCGTCCTCGCGGAGACCGGCGAGGTTCGGCCCGGTTCCCTGGCGTGCCGCCTCGGCATCTCGCCCTCGGTGCTGTCCCGCCAGCTCGCCGAGCTCGAGGAGGTGCAGCTCGTCGAGCGGCGTCCCGACCCGGACGACGGCCGGGCGCACCTCGTGCACGTCTCGCCGGCCGGCGCCGACGTCGTGGCCGAGGCGGCCGGGCGGCGGGCCGAGCGACTGCGTGAGCTCCTCGCGGACTGGAGCGACGACGAGGCCCGGGCCGCGCTCGCCACGGTGGCGAAGCTCCGCGGCAGCCTCACCCCGGCCTCCGGGGCCTCCACGGCGGCGGCCCCGCACGGGAGCGCCGCGGCGGCCTCCCCTGCCGACCCGCCCGAGGGGGAGGTCCGCCCCCTCACCCACGACCACCGGCACCAGCCGGCCGCTGCTGGACGACGACGTCCCGTGAGCACCCCCCAGCACGAGACGAGCAGCGCCTCCGGCGGCCCCGCGGCCGTCCGGGCGCGGCAGGAGGTGGACGCATGAGCGTCGTCCCCAGCACCCGGCGGGCCACCGCCACCGACCTCGAGGCGCCGCCGGGCGGCCGGACGTCGGACGGCGACCTCGCCGCCGGCGGGGGCCCGACCGGTCCGCCGCCCGAGCGGCCCGGCCCGGACGGGCAGCCGACGCCCGCCGGCCCGACCGGCGAGGCGCCCGGCATGACGCACCGTCAGATCCTCGAGGTGCTCGCGGGACTCCTCGCGGGCCTGTTCACCGCGCTGCTGTCGACGACCATCGTCGCGACCGCCCTGCCCACGATCATCGGGGACCTCGGCGGGACCCAGACCGCCTACACCTGGGTGGTCACGGCGGCGCTCCTGGCGAACGCCGTCTCGACCCCGCTCTGGGGCAAGCTCGCGGACCTCCTGAGCAAGAAGCTGCTCGTGCAGCTCTCGCTCGTCATCTTCGTGGTCGGCTCCGCCATCGCCGGCACCGCCCAGGACGTCGCCTGGCTCATCGGCGCCCGCGTGGTGCAGGGCATCGGCATGGGCGGGCTCACCGCCCTCGTCGTCGCGATCATCGGCTCCGTCATCCCGCCCCGCCAGCGCGGCCGGTACTCCGGGTACATGGGCGCGGTCATGGCGATCGCCATGTCCGGCGGCCCGCTCGCCGGAGGGGCGATCGTGGGCGTCGTCTCCTGGCGCTGGACGTTCTTCGCCTGCATCCCGCTGGCCGTCGTCGCCCTCTTCCTCATCCAGCGCACGCTCGTGCTGGTCGAGGAGAAGCGCCGCCCGCGCATCGACTGGGCCGGTGCCGTCCTGCTCACCACGGGCGCGAGCCTGCTGCTCGTCTGGGTCTCGTTCGTCGGCGACTCCTTCGCCTGGGCCTCGTGGCAGACCGCCCTCATGGTCGGCGGTGGCCTCGCCCTGGTCGTCGCCCTGGTGCTCGTCGAGCAGCGCGCGGCCGAGCCGGTCATCCCGCTGGGCGTCCTCAAGGAGCGGACGACGGCGCTGGCCGTCGTCGCGAGCATCGCCGTCGGCATCGCCCTGTTCGGCTCGAACGTCTTCCTCGGCCAGTACTTCCAGACGGCGCGCGGCTACAGCGCCTTCGAGGCGGGGCTGCTGACGCTGCCCAACGTCCTCGGGGCCGGGCTCGGCACGATTCTCTCGGGCCGCCTCATCACCCGGTACGGACGGTGGAAGATCTTCCTCGTCGTCGGCGCCGGGCTCATGATCGCCGGGCTCGGCTCGATGGCGACGATCGACCACCTGACGCCGATCTGGCACATCGGGGTCTTCATCGCCGCGATCGGCCTCGGCACGGGCTGCCTCATGCAGAACACCGTCCTCGCCGTGCAGAACACCGTGCCGCTGCGGCAGATCGGTGCCGCCTCCAGCTCGGTCGCCTTCTTCCGCACCCTCGGCGGCACGGTGGGCGTCTCCGTGCTCGGCTCGGTCCTGGCGACCCGGGTCGCCACCCTCACGACGGCGGCCTTCGCGCAGGCCGGCGTCGTGACGGGGTCCGGCGACACGGGCGCCGGCAGCGGCAGCCTCGACATCGCCGCGCTGCCGCCCCAGGTCGGCGAGATCGTCCGCGCCGCCTACGGCGACGCGACCGGTCGCATCTTCCTCGTCGCCGCCGTGGTGGCGGTGGTCACGCTCGTGGCCGTCAGCCTCATCCGCGAGGTGCCGCTGCGCACGACCGTCGACACGGTCGACCGCACCCCGGCCCCGGGGACGGGCCCGACCAGCACGGCCGTGGCCGAGGAGGCCGGACCGGACCGCGGGGCCGACGTGCCCGGCGCGGGCGTCGGCCGGCACGCCGACACCGCCACGCCCGTGGACTCCGGCGGCCCGGACGCCGGCCGCCCCGACCGGCCGGGCCGGCACGCCGAGGTCGCGCCGGACGAGGACCGTCGGGTCCGCGAGCCGGAGCGCGTCGGCTCCTGACCGACGCGACCGCGGACCGCACGGCGTCCCGCCGTCCGCCCGACGCACGCCCCCGACCCTCCTAGGGTCGGGGGCGTGCCCGTCCCCGAGACCTCCGGAGCCGTCGACCCCCCGGCCGCGCCGCCGCCGAGCAGCCGGCCGCCCCTCGTCCTGAGCCGGGCCGAGAGGCTCGGCCCGGAGCAGGTCGACGCCGTCCTCGCCCTCGTCGACGCCGCCGAGCGGGTCGACGGGACCCCGCCCGTCTCCGAGCAGGCGCTGATCCGGCTCCGCGAGGGGGCCCAGGGGCAGCACCACCTCCTGGCCCACGAGGGACGTCCGGGCGTCGACGGAGCCGAGGGACGCGGGGCCGACCAGGACGGGGCCGACCAGGGCGAGGTCGGTCGGCTCGTCGGCTACGGCAGCCTCGTCGCCGCGGCGGCGGACGACGCGGGCGAGGACCCGGAGGACGGCCCGGAGGACGGCACGGGGCCCCGACCCGCCGCCCTCGTCGGCGAGCTCGTCGTCGCACCGGACGCCCGGGGCCGCGGCACGGGCCGGGCCCTCGTCGAGGCCGCCCTCGAGGACCGCGGCGGCAGGACCCTGCGGCTGTGGATGCACGGGGACGCCCCGGCGGCGCGCTCGCTGGCCGACCGGACGGGGATGCGCCGCGTGCGCGAGCTGTGGACCATGCGCGCCGACCTCACGGACCCGCTGCCCGCGCTGCCCGCGGTCCCGGGGACCCGCGTGCGGGCCTTCCGGCCCGGCCACGACGAGCAGGCGTGGCTGCGCCTCAACGGCCGGGCCTTCGCGGAGCACCCGGAGCAGGGCGCCTGGACGTCGGACGACGTGCTGGCCCGCGAGCGGGAGCCATGGTTCGACGCCGAGGGCCTGCTCCTCGTGGAGAGCACGACGTCGGGCGAGCTGCTCGCCTCGCACTGGACCAAGACGACGACCGCGCCCGACGGCTCGACGCTCGGCGAGGTGTACGTCGTCGCCGTCGACCCCTCCGCGCAGGGCCGGGGCCTCGGCCGGCTCGTCACGCTCGCCGGCCTGCACCACCTGCGGGAGCGCGGCGTGCGCGACGTGGACCTCTACGTCGAGTCCGACAACGCCCCGGCCGTGGCCACGTACCGCCGCCTGGGCTTCGAGCGCTCCGGCGCCGACGTGCTCGTCGAGGCGCCGGCACCCTCGTCGGACGCACCGCCGGGAGGTCGGCGGTGAGCGCCGGCCGCCGCGAGCGCCGACGCCGCCGCGGGCGTGCGCAGACCACGTCGACGCCCGCCACCTCCTCGGGCGGCGCGCCCGCGCTCACCCGTCCCGGCGCGCGCGGCGGTGGCACCATGGCCGGGGTGACGACGTCCACAGCCCACGGCAGCGGGCCGGTCGGCAGCCCCGACGCGCGTCCCGACCCGTCCGACGCCCCTGTGGCGAGCGACGAGGGGGTCATGCCCGAGGTGGTCCTCGACGGCCCGTCCGACGCGCTGGCCACCGAGACGGCGGCCCACCTCGGGGACCCCTCCCCGCTCCCGGTGCCCGGCACCGCGGCCGGCGACGACGAGCCGCTGCCCGACGACCGCTTCCTGGACCGGGAGCTGTCCTGGCTGGCCTTCAACGACCGCGTCCTCCAGCTCGCCGAGGACGACGACCTCCCCCTCCTCGAGCGCGCGCGGTTCCTCGCGATCTTCGCCTCCAACCTGGACGAGTTCTTCATGGTCCGGGTCGCGGGGCTGAAGCGGCGCATCGCGACCGGCATCGCCGTCACGGCCGCCTCCGGCCTCCAGCCGCGCGAGGTGCTCTCGCAGATCTCCCGCCGCGCGCACGCGCTCATGGAGCGCCACGCCGCGGTCCACGCCGACGTCGTCCGACCGCGGCTCGCCGACGCCGGCATCCACCTGGTCCGCTGGGACGACCTGGAGGACGACGAGCGCACGCGGCTGGGCGAGTTCTTCTCCCGCCAGGTCTTCCCCGTCCTCACGCCCCTGGCGGTGGACCCGGCGCACCCGTTCCCCTACATCTCCGGCCTGTCGCTCAACCTCGCCGTGGTCGCGCGCAACCCGGCGACGGGCACGGAGCACTTCGCGCGGGTGAAGGTCCCGCCGCTGCTGCCCCGCCTGGTCCAGGTCGAGGACGAGGAGACGGCCGACTCGGCGCCGGGGACGGTGCGGTTCCTGCCCCTCGAGGACCTCATCGCCACGCACCTGGACCAGCTCTTCCCGGGCATGCGCGTCGTCGCGACGTCGGCGTTCCGCGTCACGCGCAACGAGGACCTGGAGGTGGAGGAGGACGACGCCGAGAACATCCTCCAGGCCCTGGAGAAGGAGCTGCTGCGGCGGCGGTTCGGCCCGCCCGTGCGCCTGGAGGTGGCGCGCGACACCGACGACCACGTCCGCGAGCTCCTGGTCCGCGAGCTGGGCGTGCGCGGCAGCGAGGTGTACGAGCTCCCCGAGCCGCTGGACCTGCGGTGCCTCAACACCGTCGCCGACCTCGACCGCCCGGAGCTGCACTACCCCAAGGCGGTGTCGCGGACCCACCACCTGCTCACGGACGGCCGGGAGACCGCCTCGCCGGGCGACGTCTTCGCGGCGGTGCGCAAGCACGACATCCTCCTGCACCACCCCTACGACGCCTTCTCCACCAGCGTGCAGGAGTTCCTCCAGCAGGCCGCCGCCGACCCCGACGTCCTGGCGATCAAGCAGACGCTCTACCGCACGAGCGGCGACTCGCCCATCGTCGACGCCCTCATCGACGCCGCCGACGCGGGCAAGCAGGTCGTCGCCCTCGTCGAGATCAAGGCCCGCTTCGACGAGCAGGCCAACATCTCGTGGGCCCGCAAGCTCGAGGAGGCGGGCGTCCACGTCGTCTACGGCATCGTGGGCCTCAAGACGCACGCCAAGCTGTGCCTGGTCGTGCGCCAGGAGCGCGAGGGGCTGCGCCGCTACGTCCACATCGGCACCGGCAACTACAACCCCAAGACCGCGCGGCTCTACGAGGACATGGGGCTGCTGACCGCGGACGAGGCCGTCGGCGAGGACGTCACCAAGCTGTTCAACCAGCTCTCCGGCTACGCGCCGCGGACGACGTTCTCGCGGCTGCTCGTCGCGCCCCGGTCCCTGCGGGCCGGGCTCGTCGAGCGCATCGAGCGCGAGGTCGAGCACCACCGCGCCGGGGAGCCCGCGAGCGTCGCCATGAAGGTGAACTCGATGGTCGACGAGACGATCATCGACGCGCTGTACCGCGCCTCGCGGGCCGGCGTCCCCGTCACCGTCGTCGTGCGGGGCATCTGCTCGCTCCGTCCCGGCATCCCGGGCCTGTCGGAGACGGTGCGGGTGCGCTCGGTCCTGGGCCGCTACCTCGAGCACAGCCGGATCTTCGCCTTCGCCGCGGGCGGGACGCCCGAGGTCTGGATCGGCAGCGCCGACATGATGCACCGCAACCTCGACCGCCGCGTCGAGGCGCTCGTGAAGGTCGACGACGGCGCCGAGGTGGCCGAGCTGCTCGAGTACCTCGACCTGCAGGCGGACGACGGGACCTCCTCCTGGCACCTGGGCCCGGACGGCGGGTGGACCCGCCACGCGCGCGACGCCGCGGGACGGCGGCTGCTGGACGTCCAGCAGCACCTGCTGGAGCGGCGGCACACCTCCGCCGCGCGGTCCTGACCGCCGGCGCGTCCGGCTCCCCGTCGGCCGCCGGGGACCCGGACCACCCCTCCCCCGCCGTCACCGCGGGGCCGGACGGCGGGCCCTCCCCGCGCGTGCGGGCCGTGCCGGCGCCCCCGCCCGGTCGCACCGCCGCCGTGCCGCCACCCGGCGGGCCGCCCGCGGTGGCGGCCGGCGACGTGCCGGCGCTCGACCCGCCCGCCGCGCAGGAGCAGCACGACCGTCGGCCGGCCCCCGCACCGGCGACGGCACCGGCGACGGCGACGGCGACGGCGAACGACCCGGTACGGGCGGCGGGCGCCCTGTGCTGGCGCCTGCGCGACCACCGGCTGGAGGTGCTGCTCGTGCACCGGCCCCGGTACGGCGACTGGTCCTTCCCGAAGGGCAAGCTGGAGCCGGGCGAGCACACGGTCCCGGCGGCGCTGCGCGAGGTGGCCGAGGAGACCGGCCTGCGGGTGGTCCTCGGCCGTCCCCTGCCGGCGGCGCGCTACGTCCTGGGCGGGTCGGGGGCCCCGGGGCAGGGCGGCGAGAAGGGCGACAAGGTCGTCAAGACGGTCGCCTACTGGGCCTCCGCGGTCCACGTGGACCGGCTGCCGCGACCGCCCCGCCCGCGCGAGGTGGACCGGACCGCGTGGTTCGCGGTCGACGAGGCGCAGCGACGGCTGACCCGACGCGGCGACCAGGTGCAGCTGCGGGCGCTCCAGGCCCTGCACCAGGACGCCGCCCTCGACACGTGGCCGCTCGTCGTCGTCCGCCACGGCCACGCCCGACCGACGACGGTGTGGGCGCACGACGAGGCCGACCGTCCGCTCGTGGCGTCCGGGCGGCGGGAGGCGCAGCAGCTGGCCCCGCTCCTGGCCGCCTGGGCGCCGGCGCGCGTCGTGTCGAGCCCCTGGGAGCGCTGCCTGCAGACGGTGCGGCCCTTCGTCGAGGCGAGCGGCACGCGGCTCGTCACCAAGGGACGGCTCACCGAGTCCGCCCACCGCCGGGACCCCGACAAGGTGGCGCGCTACGTGGGGCACCTCGTGGACAAGGGCCGCCCGGTGGTGCTGTGCACGCACCGACCGGTGCTCGGCACCGTCCTCGGCGCGCTGGCCGGGCGGGCCGCGGGGGGCACGGGCGCCGCGGCCTCGATCCCCGCCGGCGACCCGTTCCTCGCCCCGGGCGAGGCACTGGTCGCCCACGTCTCCCGGCGCTCCGGCCGCGTCGTGGCGGTCGAGCGGCACTCGCCGCTGCCCTGACGCGGGACGCCGCCGACGGCACCTCCTGACCGCAGAGGTCACCGCGCGTGCCGATGCCGACGCTGCGTGGCGGGTCGCCCGGCGCCGCGCCCGGTCGCCGCGCCACGTTCACCCTCCGTTCACCGGACCCGGCCGGACGCGACACCTCGGGTCCCTAGCGTCCGGCGCGCCGGCGGGGAGCGCCCCGCCGCTCGACGGCCGCACGCGGCCGCCCTACGACGAGAGGCCACCACCTCATGCGCAGCTCCACCTCGCGCGCGGCGCGCGCCGCCCTGGCGACCACCTCCGCCGCGGCCCTCGCCCTCGCCCTCGCCGCCTGCAGCCCGAGCAACGAGACCGACGGCGGCGGCGCCGGGGGGTCCGACGGCGGCAGCACGGCGGCGGGCTCCGACGCGGACCTGGCGGGCACGATCAACGGCGCGGGCGCCAGCACGCAGCAGGCCGCCTTCCAGGCGTGGGCGGTCAACTTCCAGGACGCGTACGGCACCACGGTCAACTACGACCCCGTCGGCTCCGGCTCCGGACGCGAGCAGTTCCTCTCCGGCGGCGTCGACTTCGCCGGCTCGGACGCCTACCTGACGGACGAGGAGCTGGCGCAGGCCGACGAGCGCTGCACGGACGGGGCGATCGACCTGCCCGTCTACGTCTCCCCCATCGCCATCGCCTACAACCTCGAGGGCGTCGACGACCTGCAGCTCTCCCCCGCCGTGCTCGCCGGGATCATGGCCCAGGCCATCACGACCTGGGACGACCCGGCCATCGCCGAGCTCAACCCCGACGCCGAGCTCCCGAGCACGCCGATCACGCCCGTCAACCGGTCCGACGACTCCGGGACGACCGAGAACTTCACCGAGTACCTCGACGCGACCGCGCCCGACGCGTGGACCTACGGCGTCGTCGAGACCTGGCCGGTCGCGGGCGGCGAGGCCGCGCAGGGCACCTCGGGCGTCGTCCAGGCGATCACGAACGGCAGCGGCACCATCGGCTACGCCGACGCCAGCCAGCTCGGCGACCTGCCCGCCGCCACGATCCAGGTGGGCGAGGAGTACGTCGGCCCGACGCCGGAGGCCGCCGCCGCCATCCTCGACAACTCGACGCGCGTCGAGGGCCGCCCCGAGGGCGACATCGCCATCGACCTCGACCGCACGACCGAGGAGTCGGGCACCTACCCGATCGTCCTGGTCAGCTACCAGATCGCCTGCAAGGGCTACGACGACCCGCAGGTCGGCGAGACCGTGGCCGCCCTCATCGGGTACACCACGTCGGAGGAGGGCCAGCAGGCCGCCGCCGAGCAGGCGGGCAGCGCCCCGATCTCCGAGGACCTCCGCTCGGACATCATGACCTCGCTCGAGCTCGTCACCAGCAGCTGAGGAGCACCGCCGGAGTGACCACCACCACGCCCGCGCTGTCGGGCGGCCGGCGTCGCCGTCCCGGGGACAAGATCTTCTCCGGGACGGCGACGGCGAGCGCCGTCCTCATCCTGCTCATCCTGGCCGGGGTCGGGCTGTTCCTCCTCGCCGAGGCGTACCCGGCGATCGTGGCCCCGGCGGACGAGATCTCCGGGGGGCGGGGGCTCGTCCTCTACCTCTGGCCGATCCTCTTCGGCACCGTCCTCACCTCGGTCATCGCGATGGTGCTGGCGGTGCCGGTGGCCGTGGGCATCGCCCTGTTCATCTCGCACTACGCGCCCCGGCGGCTCTCCCAGGCGCTCGGCTACGTCGTCGACCTGCTGGCGGCCATCCCCAGCATCGTCTACGGCTTCTGGGGCGTGCAGGTCTTCGCCCTCGCCCTCGTGCCGCTCTACCAGTGGCTGGCCGAGAACCTCGGCTGGGTACCCCTCTTCGCCGGACCGGCGTCGACGACCGGCCGGACCATCCTCACCGCCTCGCTCGTCCTGGCCGTGATGATCCTGCCGATCATCTCGGCGCTGTCCCGCGAGGTCTTCCTGCAGACGCCGCGCCTGCACGAGGAGGCCGCGATGGCGCTGGGCGCCACGCGCTGGGAGATGATCAAGTACGCCGTCATCCCCTACGGCCGCTCCGGCGTCATCAGCGCGTCGATGCTCGGGCTGGGCCGCGCCCTCGGCGAGACGATGGCGGTGACGCTCGTCCTGTCCGTCTCGGGCGGGGTCAGCTTCAACCTCATCAACACCGGCAACCCGGCGACGATCGCCGCGGACATCGCGCTGAACTTCCCGGAGGCCACCGGCCTGCGGCTGTCGACGCTCATCGCGGCCGGCCTCCTGCTGTTCGTGCTGACCTTCGCCGTCAACTTCGCGGCGCGAGCCCTGGTCACCCGTCAGAAGGGCGGTTCCACCTGATGAGCTCCCCCTCCCCGCGCGGCGGGTCGCAGCTCGAGGACCCCTCCGGGCCGGACGACGACCGGGGCGCCGGCACGACGACCCTGACCCGCTACCAGCCCCCGTCGCTGGCGGCGTCCGTGCACGCCTCGCTGCCCCGCTGGTCGGGGGCCGCGGCCGCCGCCCTCGGGGCGCTCGTGGCCGCGGCCCTGCTCGCCGTCGCCGACGTCCACGTCGCGCTCGCGGTCGTCGTCGGCGCCGTCGTCGGCATCGCCGCCTTCGTGGTCGCCGCGCGCGCCGTCGAGGGTGCTCGCGCGGCGACGGACCGCTTCGTGACCGCGCTCGTGACCGTCGCCTTCGTCGTGGCGCTGCTGCCCCTCGTGTCGGTCGTCTGGACCACCGTGTCCAGGGGTCTCGCGCGCTTCGACGTCGCCTACTGGACCCAGTCGATGTCCGGGATCATCGGCGAGGGCGGCGGCGCCTACCACGCGATCATGGGCACGCTCATCGTCACGGGCATCGCCACCGTGATCTCGGTGCCGATCGGCACGATGACGGCGATCTACCTCGTCGAGTACGGCGGCGACAACCGGCTCTCCCGGGTGGTCACCTTCCTCGTCGACGTCATGACGGGCATCCCGTCCATCGTCGCGGGCCTGTTCTCCCTCGCGCTCTTCACGCTGCTGTTCGGCCCGGGCCTGCGCATCGGCGTCATGGGCTCGATCGCCCTGTGCGTGCTGATGATCCCGATCGTCGTGCGGGCCGTCGAGGAGATGCTCCGCATCGTCCCGGCCCGGCTGCGCGAGTCCAGTTACGCGCTCGGCGTGCCGAAGTGGCGGACCATCGTCAAGGTCGTGCTGCCGACGGCCGCCTCGGGCATCGCCAGCGGCGTCGTCCTCGCCGTGGCCCGCGTCATGGGCGAGACGGCGCCGCTGCTCGTCACGGTCGGGCTCACGAGCGCCACGAACTTCAACCCCCTCGAGGGCCGGATGCCCGTGCTCCCGGTCTTCGCCTACTACCAGATCAAGACGCCCGGCATCCCGCCGGGCGCCTTCATCGACCGGGCGTGGACCGCGGCGCTCGTCCTCATCCTCTTCGTCATGGCGCTCAACGTGGGCGCCCGCGTCCTCGCCCGCGCCCTGGCGCCCAAGACCCGCTGAGAGGCAGCATGAGCACGCACCTGCTCTCCCCCCGCCGCGCGCCCCACCGCGCCGACCGCCCGGACCCGCACCGGGCCCGATCCGCAGGAGCCGTCATGAGCCGCCAGATCGACGTCTCGGACCTCGACATCTACTACGGCTCCTTCCTGGCCGTGGAGAAGGTGACGATGGAGATCCGGCCGCGGAGCATCACGGCGCTCATCGGCCCGTCCGGCTGCGGCAAGTCCACGTTCCTGCGCTCGCTCAACCGCATGCACGAGGTCATCCCCGGCGCCCGGGTCGAGGGCAAGGTCGTCCTCGACGGCCAGGACCTCTACGGCCCCGGCGTCGACCCCGTGGCCGTCCGGCGCTCGGTCGGCATGGTCTTCCAGAACCCGAACCCGTTCCCGACGATGTCGATCTACGACAACGTCCTCGCCGGCATGAGGCTCAACAACAAGCGCATGCGGCGGTCCGAGGCGGACGACGTCGTCGAGCAGTCGCTGCGCGGGGCCAACCTCTGGAAGGAGGTCCAGGACCGCCTGGACCGTCCCGGGGCGGGCCTGTCGGGCGGCCAGCAGCAGCGCCTGTGCATCGCCCGGGCCATCGCCGTGCAGCCGCAGGTGCTGCTCATGGACGAGCCGTGCTCCGCCCTCGACCCGATCTCGACGCTCGCGATCGAGGACCTCATGGGCAAGCTCAAGGAGGAGTACACGATCGTCATCGTCACGCACAACATGCAGCAGGCCTCGCGCGTCTCCGACCGCACCGGCTTCTTCAACATCGAGGGCACCGGCAAGCCGGGCAAGCTCGTCGAGATGGACGCGACGGACACGATCTTCTCCAACCCGTCCGTCAAGGCCACCGAGGACTACGTCAGCGGCCGCTTCGGCTGAGCGGGACCGGGCGCCGCTCAGACGAGCGGGGACAGCAGGGCGTGGGCCCCCGCCGCGAGCAGGGCGGTGGCGACCGGCGTCACGAGCCACGCGAGCGCGACGCGACGTACGACCCGCCAGCGCACGCGCCGCGCGTCGGGCACCCCGGACGCCCCGACGACGGCCGAGCACACCGCGAGGGACGTCGAGACCGGGGTCCCCGTGACGACGGCGGCCGCGTGGAGCACCACCGCGGTGGCCGACTGGGCGGCGAAGGCGTGGGGGACGTCGAGCGGAGCCAGCCGCTCGCCGACGGTCCGCACGATGCGCCAGCCGCCCGACGCGGTGCCGGCCGCCAGCGCCGCGGCCGCGACCACGACCGTCCAGGTCGGCGGTGCGACGGGCTCGGCACCGCCCCCGGCCACCACGAGACCCATGACGACGACGGCGGCCGTCCGCTGGGCGTCCACGGCGCCGTGCCCGACGGCGGTCACCGCCGCGGCGACGACCTGGGCCGTGCGCAGCCTGCGGTGCGCGCGGGCGGGCATGGCGCCCCGCAGCAGCCACAGCAGGGCGACGACGACCGCGCCGCCGAGCACCGCCGCCACCGCGACGACGAGCAGGGCCGGCAGCAGGACGCCGTCGAGCAGCACGGCCCAGCGGACCTGCGCGGCCGGTGCGGCGAGGGCGGCCCCGGCCAGCCCGCCGAGGAGGGCGTGCGTCGTCGAGGTCGGCAGCCCGCGCCACCACGTCAGCAGGTTCCAGGCGAGCGCGCCCAGCAGGGCTGCTCCCAGGAGGAGCAGCCCGGCCTCCCCCGAGGGCACGGAGACCACGTCGGGGACCCGGACGGCGACGAAGAGGCCTCCCAGCAGCCCGCCGAGGAGCACCACCGCCCCGGCCAGCAGGACGGCCGCACGCGGCAGCAGCGCCCGGGTGGCGACCGACGTGGCGATGATCCCGGCCGCTCCGTGGAGGCCCTCGGTGACCGCGAGCACCAGGGCCAGGACGACGACGGCGGCCCCGAGGACCTCGGGCACGACCAGGCCGTCCGGCACGGTCAGGGCTCCACGAGGGCGATGACCTCGACGCGGTGGGCGAGCTCCTCGAAGGCCCGCGCCGAGGCCGCCAGCCGGTCGAGCACGTCGCGCAGGCGCAGCGCCCGGCGCAGGTCGGCGTCCGCGAGCAGCTCGGCGCGCAGCGGGGCGAGCAGGGCGCCGGCCCGGTTGTGCAGCCGGTTGACCTCGACCCAGTACTCCGCGAGCCCGTCGGCGGCGTCGACCGACGCCATCGCCGTCCGCGTGATCTCGGCCAGTCGCTGCAGCAGCTGCACGACGTCGAGGAACGCCGGCGGCAGGCCCGTCAGGCGGTGTTCCGTGACGGCGACCGCGGTGGCGAGCAGCTCGTCGAGGCAGCTGTCCAGCGCCTGCGCGAGGGCGTGCACGTCCCGCCGCGCGAAGGGCGGGGAGAAGGTCGACGTGAGGCGCCGGACGACGAGGTGGACGCGGTCGTCCGCGGCCCGCTCGACGTCCAGGAGCCGTGCCACGGCACGGTCGCGCTCGGCGCCCGAGGACGCGAGCACCTCGCCGAGCAGGAGGCTGCCGGCGTGCACGTGCTCGGCCACGTCGACGAAGAGCGCCGTGAAGGAGGGCTCGCTCGGCGTCAGGCGCAGTCGCACAGGCGCTCCCTCCCGGGTCCGGCCGGCGCCGCGGGGACCGCGCGCCCGCTCCGCCCTCACGGGCGCTTCGGCTCGACGGCGACGGGCCCCCTCCCGCGCGGGCGCCAGGCTAGGGCACCCGCGAGGCCCCGCCGGCGCCCTCGTCGCGCCGCTGCCGCGCGGGGGCGCGGGCCTCCGGGCGGGCCCCGGGGACGCCGAGCGCGTCGTCGATCTCCTGCGGGCTCAGCTCGCCCTCCTTGGCCGACGCCGCGACGACGACCGCGCCGTAGAGCTCGATCTCGTCGGCGAGGTCGTCGTCCCCGAGGGGGCGGGTGGGCACCGGGCCGGTGGGCACGGCGACGCCCGACGTGCCGCCGGCTCGTCGCACCTGCTGCACCGGGGGGCCCGAGGCAGCCGGGGGGACCGGGGCAGCCGGGGGGACCGGGGGGACCCGGGGGACTGGAGGGCGGTCGTCCACGTGTGCTCCTGCTCTCCCCCGTGCCGCGTGGCCCCGCGCACGTGTGGACGTGCAGCGGGGCCCAGGGTCCGGCGGTCCCCGCTCCGCCGGGCGCGGCGCGCCGGCCCGGGCACCGGGCCCGGACGACACGCCGTCGCCGTGCGCACGCTACGCCGCGGCCGACGTCGCCGCGCCCGTCCCCGGCGGACGACCTACGGTCGGGTGCGTGAGGACCCCGTCCGAGGGAGGGCGCGACGTGCCGGCCACGCCGCCGACCGGCGCCGAGGACCTGCACGCCGCCGCCCTGGCCGCGCTGCGACGCACGGCCTTCCTCCTGGAGCGCGAGCTCGCCAGCACGCACCGCGTCAAGGCGTTCCGCACGGCGGCGACCACCGTGACCCGCACCCCCGCCGACGAGCTGGCGCGGCGCGCGGCCGGCGGCGACCTGCAGGCGCTGCCGGGGGTGGGACGGACCACGGCCGCCCTCGTCGCCGACGTCGCCGCGGGTCGGACGCCGGCGTACCTGCTGGAGCTCGAGGAGCGCGCCGGTCCCCTCGTCGAGCCCGGGTCCGAGGGCGCGGAGGGCGGAGCCGCGCTCCGGGCCGTCCTGCGGGGGGACCTGCACCTGCACTCCGACTGGAGCGACGGCGGCAGCCCCGTCGAGGACATGGCCGTGACCGCCGTCGAGCTGGGCCACTCCTACGCGGCGCTCACCGACCACTCCCCCCGGCTGCGCGTCGCGAACGGCCTCACGCCGGGCCGGCTGCGGCGTCAGCTGGCGCTGCTGGAGCAGCTCGCCGCCCCGCTCGCCCCCTTCCGGCTGCTGTCGGGCATCGAGGTGGACGTCCTCGCCGACGGGTCGCTCGACCAGGAGCCGGAGCTGCTCGACGAGCTGGACGTCGTCGTCGCGTCGGTGCACTCCGACCTGCGGATGGAGCGCGGCGCCATGACCCGGCGCATGGTGCGGGCGGTGCGGGACCCGCGGACCGACGTCCTCGGGCACTGCACGGGGAGGTACGTGCAGCCCCGTGCCGGGGTCGGCAAGGAGCGCCCGGAGAGCGAGTTCGACGCCGGGGCGGTCTTCGCCGCCTGCGCGGAGGCCGGCGTCGCCGTCGAGGTCAACAGCCGCCCGGAGCGGCTGGACCCGCCGCTGCGGCTGCTGCGCCTCGCGGTCGAGGCCGGGTGCCTCTTCGCCGTCGACACCGACGCCCACGCCCCCGGCCAGCTGGACTGGCAGGAGCGCGGCTGCGCGCGGGCGGCCCGCTGCGAGGTGCCCGCCGAGCGGGTGGTGAACACCTGGCCCGTCGAGGACCTGCTCGCCTGGACGGCCGACCACGCCCACCGCCCCGGCTGAGCACGCGGGCGGGGGGGGGGGCAGGGGGGGGGGGNAACACCTGGCCCGTCGAGGACCTGCTCGCCTGGACGGCCGACCACGCCCACCGCCCCGGCTGAGCACGCGGGCGGCGCCGCCCCCGGGGACCGGGGACGGCGCCGCCGCAGCGGTCCCGCCTACTGGTCGGCGGTCCCGAAGAGCTCGTTGACGCGGGTGTTCGCCTCCGTGAGGGAGTCCACCGGCGCGGTCCCCCCCACGACCCGGTCCATGGCCGGTTGCATGATCGCGTCCACCTCGGCGGCGTTCTCGGTGATGGGCACGGGGATCGTCGTGCCCTCCTCGACGTGCACGGTGAAGGCCTCGACGTCGACGCCGTAGGCGGACAGCGCCTCCTCCGCCGTGGGGACGACCTCCTCCAGGGCCGGGAAGACCACCCCCTGCTCGGCGACGAGCTGCTGGCACTCCACCGAGGCCAGGTGCTGGACCCACTTCCACGCCGCCCCCTTGCGCGGCGAGGCCGTGGAGATGGAGTCGGCCAGGCTGTTGAACATGGCCGCGCGCTCCCCGCTCGGGCCGACCGGCGTGGGGAAGGTGCCGAGCTCCAGGCCGCTCAGCCCGGCGAAGTTCCGGATGTTCCAGGAGCCGTCGGTCACCAGGGCGTACCGGCCGGCCTGGAGCTGCTGGTCCGGCGAGCCGCCGACGGTCTGGGCGAGCGGGGGCATGAAGCCCTTGTCGATGAGCCCGGTCCACCACCCGATGGCCCCTTGGAAGCGGGGGTCGTCGTAGTTGTAGTGGGTGCCCCACAGCGGCTGGTCGGTGTGGGTCCACCCCGTGGAACCGGCGTACATCGACCACTCGGTCTGGCCGAAGCCCCCGCCCGAGGACGCGAGCCCGAGCCCGTAGGTCTCGACGGACGTCGGGTCGAAGCCCGGCTCGTCCCCGCGGACGCCGTCGGTGTCGACGCTGAGGCGGGCGATGAGCTCCTCGTAGGAGCCGCCGTCCTCGGGGTTCCACGCCAGGTCCTGCAGGTCCTCGGGGGTGTAGCCGGCTGCCTCGACCTTCTCGGCGTCGTAGAAGACGCCGACGGTGTCGAAGTCCTTGGGCAGCCCGTACCGCTGGCCGTCGGGGCCCACCCAGAGCTCGGTCGTGCCGTCGACGTAGGCGTCCAGGTCCACGCCGTCACGCTCGACGAGCTCGTCGAGGGGCTGGATGAGCCCCCGGGAGGCGAAGTCGGCGTAGCGGGAGGTGTGGTCGACGAACACGTCCGGGGCGGAGTTGGAGACGAAGGCCGTGAAGACCTTGTTCCAGTAGTCGTCCCAGCCGAACTGCTCGATGACGACGTCGATGTCGGGGTTCTCGGCCTCGAACTGCTCGGCGCACAGCTGGTACCCCGGCAGCTGCGCCGAGTCCCACATCCAGTACGTGACCGTGCCGGTCTCGTCCCAGCCGCCGCTCGCGACCTCGCTCGTCGCGCCGCAGCCCGTGGCCGCCAGGCCCAGGGCCGCCGCGACCGCCAGCGTCCGTGCTGCTCGTGCTCTCCTCGTCCTCATCGGCGAGGACCTCCTCCCCGGGCAGGACCCGGTCGTGGTCGGCGCCGCGCCACCTCGTGGCGCGGCTCGTGAGGTGTTCGGGGGCGGGGGGCCCCTCGGACGTCCCCGCCGGGTGACGACTGCGTCACTTGATGCCGGAGAACCCGATCGAGTTGACGATCTTCTTGCTGAACACCGCGAAGAGGACCAGGACCGGCAGCGCGGCGACGAGGGTGGCGGCCATGAGACCCGCCCAGTCGGGTGTCCCCTGCGGCGTCTGGCTGCGGAAGACCCCCAGGGCGACGGTGAGCACGCGCACGTCCTGGGCGCTGCCGACGAGCAGCGGCCAGAAGTACTCGTTCCACGCGAGGACGTACTGGAGCAGGGCCAGGGTCGTGATCGGCCCCCAGCTCATCGGCACGATGATCCGGACGAACGTCTTGACGTGCCCCGCGCCGTCGAGCCGAGCCGCCTCCTCGACCTCCCCGGAGATGCCGAGGAAGAACTGCCGGAGGAAGAAGATGGCGAAGGGCGTCATGAAGAAGAACGGCAGGATGATGGCCGGGTAGGTGTTGAGCAGGCCGAGGTCGCGCATCAGCAGGAAGTTCGGCAGCTGCGTGAAGATCGGCGGCACCATCAGCGCGGTGAGGAACAGGAAGAAGACCGCGTCGCGCCCGGGCCAGCGCATCCGCGCGAACGCGTAGGCGGCCATCGCCCCGAACACCACCTGGCCGGCGGTGATCACCGTCGCCACCAGGACCGAGTTCAGCAGGTAGCGCGGGAAGGCGATCGCCGCACCGGACCCGCCCTGGGCCTGCGCCTCCTCGGTCGTGGCGAGGCCGAAGACGCGCTCGAACGCGCCCGTCGTCGGGTCCACCGGGGTCAGCGACGACGGGTCGCTGCCGAGGACGGCGCCGTTCGAGAACGCGGTCCGCAGCATCCAGTAGAAGGGGAAGAGCGTGATGGCGATGATGCCGACGAGCACGGCCCAGGCGAGCACCCGGCCCAGCGTCGGGCGGGGCCGCTGCCGCGAGGGCCGCACGGCTCCGGAGCCGCTGCCGCCCCCCGTCGCCGAGGTGGTGGGGTCGCCCTCGCTCGTCGCCGGGGGCGACGTCTGCGTCGTGACTGCCATGGGGGGGCCTCCTAGCCCAGGTCCGACTCGTTCGCCCGCGTCAGCCGGAGCTGGACGACGGCGACGGCCATGAGGATGAGGAGCAGGACGACCGAGACCGCCGAGGCGTAGCCGTAGTCGAGCCGCTGGAAGGCCAGGTCGAAGATGTAGTACTGCAGGACGCGCGAGGCGTCCGCCGGCCCGCCGGCCGTGGTGACGGCGACGGTGTCGAAGACCTGGAACGAGCCGATCATCGTGATGACGAGGACGACGGCGAGCACGGGGCGCAGCAGCGGCAGCGTGATGGACCAGAACATCCGCCACTCCGAGGCGCCGTCGGTGCGCGCCGCCTCGTAGAGGTGGCCCGGGATCATCTGGAGGCCGGCGAAGATGAGCAGCGCGGTGTACCCCATGTGCCGCCACACGTTGACGAGCGCGATCGTGGGGATCGCCCACGTCTCGTCGCCGAAGAAGGCGACCGGGTCCAGCCCGAGACCGGTGAGCGCCTGGTTGACGATGCCGATCTGCGCGTCCAGCATCCAGAAGAAGACGAGCGCGACGACGACGTTGGCCACCAGGTACGGCATGACGACGACGCTGCGGACGAAGGTCGACTGGGTGAGCCGGTGCATGAGCACCGCGATCGCGAGGGCCAGGACCGTCTGGACGCCGATGTTGATGGCGACGTACTCGAGCGTCACCACCATGGCGTTCCAGAAGGTCGGGTCGCCGGCCAGCCGCTGGTAGTTCCCGAGCCCGACGAAGGCGGGCGTCGAGAAGAAGTCGAAGTCGGTGAGGCTGTAGTACAGCCCGCGCAGCGTCGGCCAGAAGTAGAAGACGACGAAGCCGAGCAGCGACGGGGCGATGAAGGCGAGGGCGACGGTGTTCTCGCGGCGGCGCCGTCCGCGGGCGCCCGGCCGGTCGTGCACCGGTGCGGCCGGGACGGGTGCCGGGGCCTCCCCCGCCGGCGACTCCGGCAGGGCCGGGCCGCTCGGGGCCATGGAGCTCATGAGCCGATCTCCTTCTCGTCGTCGAGGGTCGGGCCGTCGGAGGTCGGGACCTCCTGCACCCGCAGCAGCAGGAGCTGCTCCGGGTCGAGCGCCGGCGCGCGGACGCCGGCGGTCGAGAGCACCGAGCCCGGGAGCTCGACGCCGTCGGCGAGCCACGGCACCGGGGCGCCGCGGAAGCGGGGGACGTCGCCCGGGGCCTGCGCGGTGACGCGGTACCGCGCGTCCGGCCGCAGACCCGGCAGGCGCAGGCGGCCGGGGACCGAGGTGAGCGGCGTGGTCAGCTGGACCAGCGCGTAGAGGGCCTGCGAGCCGTCCGCCGCGACCACGCCGTGGAGGGCGGCGGCCGGGTCGTCGGCGTCGGCCCGCACGACGGCGCCCGTGCGCAGCAGCCCGCGGACCTCCTTGTAGAGCGAGACCCACCGGCCCAGCTCCTCGCGCTCCGCCGGGCTCGCGCTGCTGACGTCCCACTCGACGCCGAAGGAGCAGAACAGCGCCGTGCCGGCGCGGAAGGACAGGTCGTGCGTGCGGCCGGTGGTGTGCGAGCGCGGCGCGCCGACGTGGCTGCCGACGAGCTCGGGGGGCAGCAGCTGCGTCGTCCACCGCTGGATCTGCTGGCGCTCGAGCGGGTCGATGACGTCGCTGCCCCAGACCCGGTCGGTCCGCTCGAGGATGCCCAGGTCGACGCGCAGCCCGCCCGAGCTGCAGGACTCCACCTCGACGTCCGGGTGCCGCCGGCGCAGCTCGTCGAGCAGGGCGTAGACGGCGAGGGTCTGGGCGTGCACCCCCGCGGCGCGCACCGGCCCGGAGCCGGCGTCGAGGACGTCGCGGTTGTGGTCCCACTTCACGTAGCTGATGTCGTACTCGGTGAGCAGGCTGTCCAGCCGCTCGAGGACGTAGGCGTAGGCCTCCGGGTTGCCGAGGTCGACCACCTGCTGGCCACGGGAGAGCAGCGGGTCCCGTCCGCCCGTGCGCAGCACCCACTCCGGGTGGTCCCGGGCGAGGTCGGAGTCGGGGTTGACCATCTCCGGCTCGAACCAGAGGCCGAACTCCATCCCGCAGGCGTGGACGGCGTCGACGAGCGGGGTGAGGCCCTGCGGCCACACCTGCTCGTCGACGTACCAGTCGCCGAGGCCGGCGCTGTCGTCGCGGCGGTGGCGGAACCAGCCGTCGTCGAGCACGAACCGCTCGGCGCCGATCTCCGCACCGAGCCGGGCCAGCTCGACGAGACGGTCGAGGTCGTGGTCGAAGTAGACGGCCTCCCAGACGTTCATGACGACCGGGCGGGGCCGCTGCGGGTGGGAGGGCCGCGAGCGGAGGTGGTCGTGGAAGCGGGCGGCGACGCCGTCCAGGCCGTCGCCCGCGTGGGCGCCGTACAGCCACGGGCCGACGTACTCCTCGCCCTCGGCGAGGCGCACCTCGCCGGGCAGCAGCAGCTCGCCGCCGGACAGCAGCCGCTGGCCCTCGGCGACGCGCTCCGCGGCGGTGACGTGGTTCCCGCTCCACGCCGTGTGCACGGCCCAGACCTCCCCGGAGCGGAAGCCGAAGCCCTCCGCCCCGGCGGCCAGCACCAGGGGCGCGTCGGGACCCGTCCGCCCGCGGCGGTTCTCGCGGCTGTGCGCGCCGACCGCGAAGGGGACCCGCTGCGGGGCGCGCTCGCGCCCCCAGCGGCCCGCGAGGTCGAGCACCTCGGTGGCGCTCTCGGGGACCGGCAGCGCCGGGACCACCGCGTCGACGACGTAGGGGCCGGCAGCGAGGTTGCGCACCGCGGCGCGGGTGCGCACCAGCCCGGCGGCGAGGAGCTCGACCTCGACGCGGACGGCGAGGCCGGCGTCGTCGTCCTCGCCGCGGAAGACGGCCCGGCCGCCGGTCCCGTCCCGGCCGGGCTCGACGTCGTGCCCGACGAGCCGCGCGGAGGGGGACCACCCGGCACCGTCCCGCTGGCCCGCCACGCCGGGGCGCCCGCGCCAACCGGTGGCCATCTCCGGCAGCAGCCCCACGGGCAGCGGGACGTCGACGTCGTTGTTCACCACGCCGGGCACGGCTGCACGACGGAGCGCCGAGAGGTCGTCGGCGGTCACGTCGCCGAGGTCGGCCCCCCAGTGCAGGACCGAGGGCATCCGCCCGTCCTGCGTGGACAGGACGACGCTGACGCCGCCGGCGCGCAGGTGCACCAGCCCGTCCGCGGTGCGCAGCGGTGGCGCGCCGCGCAGGTCGGCACCGGGACGGGTGCCGCCCGGGGCGGCGGAGGCGAGGGTCGTCATGCGGGTCCTCCAGGACGGGGCTCGACCGGTGAGCGGGGTGCGGGGCGGGCGGGGTGCGGGTCTGCGGGGTGCGGGTCTGCGGGGTGCGGGCCTGGCGGGGTGCGGGTTCGGCGGGCTCCCCGTCACGCTCCCCGCCGGGGAGCAGGAGGTGGCGGCGAGATCGCGGGCGGCATCGGTGCCGAGGGGTGCGTCTGGACGTCGTCGTCGGTGAGAGGTGTTCTACGACGAAACACGAGGGCTCGTCAAGAGGCGTGACGTGACCTTCGTCACGCATAGGTCACGCTTTGCCGTTCCACGCCTGAACCGTCGTGGTCGTGGCAGCATCAGCAGCGGACGCGGTCGCCGTCGTCGACCCGCGGGAGGTGTCGTGAGCCCGCCGCAGTGGAGCCCCCTGGCGGGCTCGTCCCTCGACGTCGCCCTGGAGGTCCTGCGGCGCGGGCCGCTGTCCCGCAGCGAGCTCGCGCGGCGCCTCGACCTGTCCCGGGCGAGCCTCACGCGCCTGGCGCGTCCGCTGCTCGAGAGCGGGCTCCTCCACGAGACCGACGGCGGCGGCGCGGGGGGCGCCTCCGACGAGAGGACCGCCGGCAGCCGACCGCTCGACGTCGCGGTCGACCAGCAGCGCTTCGTGGGCGTCAAGGTGACGGCGGACGCCGTCCACGCCGTCGTCACCGACCTGCGGGCGCGCACGCTCGACGTCGCGGAGGCCCCCCTGGCCGGGACGTCGCCCGAGCAGGTCGTGGAGGCGGTGGCCGGGCTCGTCGACCGGCTGCGCGACGCCCCCGGTGCGCCCGTCGCCGCGGTCGGCGTCGGGGTGGGAGGCCTCGTCGAGGGCCTGGGCCGCGTGCGCTCCGCGCGGTACCTGCGCTGGGAGGACGTCGACCTCGGGCCCCTGCTGGCCGAGCGCACCGGGCTTCCCGTCGTCGTCGACAACGACGTGCTCTCCCTGGCCCGCGCCGAGCAGTGGTTCGGCGCCGCACGCGACTGCGACCACTTCGCCGTCATCACCGTCGGTGCCGGCATCGGGTACGCGCTCGTCGTCCACGACCGGGTCGTCGCCGGGCCGGACGCCGGCATCGGGCTGCTCGGGCACACGCCGCTGGCGGCCACGGGACCGCTCTGCCCGCAGGGCCACGTCGGCTGCGCCGACGCGCTGCTCACCGTGGCCGCCGTCGAGGCGCGTGCCTCCGTGGCGCTGCGCCGCCCGGTGGACTACGGCGAGGTGCTGCGGCTCGCCGCCGCGGAGGACCCGGCCGCGGCGCGCGTCGTCGAGGAGTCGGCGCGGGCGCTGGGCCGACTCGTGGCCCTGGTCGCGAACACGACCATGCCGCAGAAGGTCGTGCTCTCGGGCGACGGCGTCGCCCTCGCCGAGGTCGGCCGCGCCGCGCTGGACCGGGCGCTCGCGGCCGACCGGGACCCCCGGGCCGGCGGGGTCGACGTCGACGTCCAGGCCGTCGGCTTCGCCGAGTGGGCGCGCGGGGCCGCCGCCACCGCCATCCAGACCGTCGTGCTCGGCCCCTCGCTGCTGCGCTGACCGGGCCCGGCGCGCAGGCCCGGGTCAGCGGCGGGAGGCGTCCGCCCCGGTGGTCAGCTCGTCGCGCCAGCTGCGCGGTGCCTCCCCCGCGGGCCGCCCGGCCCCGCCTGCCTCGGCCCTGTCCACCTCGGCCCTGTCTGCCTCGGCCCTGTCCGCCTCGGCCCTGCCCCCCTCGGCCCGGTCCGCCCCGACCTGGTCCACCTCGCCGGAGCGTGCCTCGTCCGCACGCCGCCGGTCCTCCAGCTCCTCCTCGCTGGGGCCGGAGAACCGCTGAGCGCGGGCGACCGCCTCGACGCTGCCGGTGAACAGGCCCGTCTCGTACCGCCGGGCGGGCGTCTCCTCGACGACGTCGCCGCGGCGGCCCCGGCCGTCCTGCCCGCCGCCCGACGGGGCGACCGGGCGGGTCCCGCCGACCGCCTCGGCGGACGTGACCACCCGCGTGCGCGGCAGGGCGTCGGGCGCGTGGCGCTGCAGCCACACGACGAGCGCCTCGCGGAGCCCGGTCCGCAGGTCCCAGAGCGTCGCGCCGTCCTTCGCGCTGACGACCGCCCGGAGCGTGACGACGCCGCCGACCGCCTCGACGACGACGAGGTTGGCGACGCGGCCGTCCCAGTTCGGGGTCGACTCGAGGTAGCGGTGCATCTCCCCGCGGAGCCCGTCGACGGGGACCTCCCAGTCGACGTCGAGCATGACGGCGCCGAGGACCTCGGAGTCCTTGCGCGTCCAGTTCTCGATCGGCGTCGTCGTGAAGTAGGTCGAGGGGAGCACGAGGCGTCGGTCGTCCCAGATGTGCAGGACGACGTAGGTGAGGGTGATCTCCTCGATGCGGCCGAACTCGCCCTCGATGACGACGACGTCGTCCACGCGGATCGCGTCGGTGAAGGTGATCTGCAGCCCGGCGAAGAGGTTGGCCAGCGACGTCTGCGCGGCGAGGCCCGCGACGACGCCGACGACGCCGGCCGAGGCGAAGACCGTGGCGCCGTACTCGCGCGCCGCCGGGATGGTCAGCAGCATGGCGCCGACGGCGATGACGACGACGACCGCCACGGTGAGCCGGCGCAGGAGGGACACCTGCGTGCGGACGCGGCGCGCGCGGCGGTTGTCCTCGCCGTCCAGCCGGTACCGGTCGAGGGTCACGTCCTCGAGCACGAAGGCGACGACGCAGACCAGCCACGCGAGCATCGCGATGATCGCGAGGTTGATCACGTAGGCGGCGGGCTCGGCCCACGAGGACTGCAGCGTGGCCGCCTCGAGGACGACGCGCGCGGCGACGAGGACGAGCAGGACGCGGAACGGCCGGCGGCCACGGGCCTCGACGTCGCCGACGACCTTGGAGCGCCGCCCGATCCGGCGGAGCACGGCCGTCACGAGCAGGCCCAGGACGAAGGCCGCGGCGACGCCGATGGCCAGGTACAGCAGCACGGTGGTCGCCGGGGCGTAGCCGACGTCCTCGGGCAGCGCCTGGGTCACGGCGCCGTCGTCCGACCCGGGTGCGGAGGACGAGGCGAGCAGGGGGTGGAGCACGAGGGAGGGACCTCCGGGGAGAGCGAGCGGAGCGGCGACGTCAGCGGCGCCCGGCCGGCCCTCCACACTGACGGCGAGCGCCCGCGGAAGCAAACCCCGCGCGTCCCCCGCAGGTCGCCCGCAGCCGGACGACCCGGACGGGTCGCGGGCGGCGCCCGGACGGGCCCCGGGAGGCCCTGGCTAGGGTCTGCCGCCGTGGCCAGCGCGAGCACGGACGCCTCCCCGGGACCGTCGGCCGTGACGGGCCCACGGAGCTCGGGCGACCCGCGGCTGGCGGTCGTCGTCATCACCCACCGGCGCCGCGCCGAGGTGCTCACGGCGCTGGAGCGGCTCCGCGACCTCCCCGAGCGGCCGGCCGTCGCCGTCGTCGACAACGGCTCGGACGACGGGACGGCGGAGGCCGTCGCCGCGGAGCACCCCTGGGCCCTGCTCGTCGCGAGCCCGGAGAACCTCGGCGCGCTCGGGCGGGACGTCGGCGTCGCCGCGCTGGAGCGGGCGCTCGACCCCCCGCCGGAGCTCGTCGCCTTCTGCGACGACGACACGTGGTGGGAGCCGGGCTCGCTGGCCCGCGCGGCGGACCTGCTGACCGAGCACCCGGCGCTGGCGTGCGTGACGGCGACCATCCTCGTCGAGCCGGGGGGGCGCGACGACGCGATCAACGCCGAGCTGCGCGACTCCCCCGTCCCGGGGGGGGGAGGGGTG
>NZ_JBBIAA010000029.1:25963-34663 GCF_037482545.1 Pseudokineococcus basanitobsidens
CCCGGCCCTCGGGTCGTTCCTCGCCGGCGCGTCGGTCCTGCGCCGCAGCGCCTTCCGCGAGGTCGGCGGCTTCTCCCGGCGCCTGTGGCTCGGCGGGGAGGAAGAGCTCATGGCCGCCGACCTCGCCGCCGCGGGCTGGGAGCTGTGCCACGTGCCCGAGCTCGTGCTGCACCACCAGCCCTCGCCGGCGCGCGAGCGGCTGCGCCGCCGCCGGGACGGGGTGCGCAACACCCTGTGGTTCACGTGGCTGCGGCGGCCGCCCGCGGCCGCGGCGCGCCGGACCCGGGACGTCGTCCGGGCCCTCCCGCGCGACCGCACGAGTGCCGCGGGCCTCGCCCTCGCCCTCGCCGGGCTGCCGTGGGTCGTGCGCGAGCGCCGCGTGCTGCCGCCCTACGCGGAGGAGCGGTTCGCCGCGCTCGAGGACAGCCAGCGCCGGTCCACCGCGCGCCACTACGGCTGAGCGGGGCCGGCGGCGGGGCTCAGGACGCCGCGGCCTCCGACGGCGTCCGGGCGCCGCTGCGCCGCACCGCGCGCTTCTGCAGGGTCAGCACGAGCGAGGCCGCGAGCGCGGACAGCAGCGAGCCCACGAGGACGGCGACCCGGGCGCCGTCCTGCACCGCGCCGGCGTCGAACGCGAGCTCGGTGATGAGCAGCGACACGGTGAACCCGATCCCGGCGAGGAAGGCGACGCCGAGCAGGTCCAGCGTCCGCAGCCCGTCGGGGAGCTCGAGCGGCGTCAGGCGCGCCACGAGCGCCGTCACGCCCAGGACGCCGAGCACCTTGCCGAGGACGAGGCCGAGGACGACGGCGATCGTCACGGGCTGCGTCAGCACGCTCCCGAGCCCCCCGGCGTCGACGACCGAGACCCCGGCGGCGAAGAAGGCGAAGACGGGCAGGGCCAGCGCGGCGGACAGGGGCCGGACGGCGTGCTCGTAGCGCTCCGCCACGGACACGCCCTCCCCGCTGCGGGCGACCGCCGGCACCGCGAAGCCCAGGACGACGCCGGCGACCGTCGCGTGCACCCCGGACTCGTGGACGAGGACCCACGTGACCGCGGCGACCGCGACCAGGAGCACGACGAGGCCGGTGCGCGCGCCCGTGCTGCCGGGGCGGCGGACGCGCGAGACGAGCGCGAAGACGACCACGAGCGGCAGCGCCGCCAGGAGCCACAGGACGGAGAGGTCGTCCGTGTAGAAGACCGCGATGATCGTGATGGCCAGCAGGTCGTCGACGACGGCGAGCGTCAGCAGGAAGGTGCGCAGCCCGACGGGCAGCCCCGTGCCGACGACGGCGAGGACGGCGACGGCGAAGGCGATGTCCGTGGCGGTCGGCACGGCCCAGCCCTGGAGGCCGTCGGCGCCCGCGACGAGCAGGACGACGGCGTAGACGAGCGCCGGCAGCGCCATCCCGCCGAGGGCCGCGACCGCCGGCACCGCCGCCGTACGGGGGTTCCGCAGGCTGCCGGCGACGATCTCGTGCTTGAGCTCGAGGCCGACGACGAAGAAGAAGATCGCCAGCAGGCCGTCGGCCGCCCACGTGGACAGGGACAGGTCCAGGTGCAGCGACGCGGGGCCCACCACCGTCTCGGCGAGGCCCTGGTAGGTCTCCCGCCACGGGGAGTTGGCCCAGACCAGGGCGACGAGGGCCCCCAGCAGCAGCAGCGCGCCGCCGAGCCGCTCGCCGGACAGCAGGGCGGCGAGTCCTCTGCGGTGCTCGTCGACCTCGTGCGGCCCGACGTCGGTGGGGCTCTGGGGGGCGCTCGCGCCGGGGCGGCTCTGGCTCATGGGGCACCTCGCGGGGTCGACGACGTCGGGCGCCGACCAGGCTTCCCGGCTCACCACCCGCACCGCTCGTGCCGGGCACGGGTGCTCCACCGTACGGGGAGCGGCGGGGCGCGGGGCGCACCGGCCACGGGCCGGGACGCGCGGGGGCGTGGGACCCGTTCAGTGCACGAGGACGTCGCGGCCCCGCCAGGCCTCCCGCCGCGCGCCCTCGGGGTCGAGGACGACGCGGTCCTCGAGGTCGAGCACGAGGGTGGTCCGCTGGTCCGGGTCGTAGGCCGGCCAGCGGCCGACCCCCGGGTCCGGCGTGCCGTGCCGGACGAAGTGCAGCCAGTGCCGCTGCACGCGGTCGGCGAGCGCGGCGACACGCCCGTCGCGGTCCAGGCGCTGCAGCGAGCGCCGCAGCGGCGCGTACGGCCACAGCAGGTACAGCTCGACGCCGTGCGTGGCGCCCAGGCCGAAGGTGCTCGGCCCCCAGTCGACCCGGTAGCGCCAGGTCGGGCTGTGCGCGGCGTGCGCGTCGCTGTGGTGGATGCTCGGCATGGTGAAGATCAGGTGCGACCCCAGGTCGGTGAGGCCCCGCTCGTCGTCGGGGTAGGCCCCGAGGATGCGGTCGACGTCCTCCGCCGGCGCCGCCGCGTCGAGCGCCGCCGCCAGGCGCGGGCGGGTCTCGGGCAGGACGTCGCGCACGAAGCGGCGGAAGAGCGTGTGCTCGTCGCGGTTCGTGCCCGCGAGCAGCGGCACCGGCGGGGTGCGGGTCGCGTGCGCCGCCGCGAGCGACGCCGGGAGCAGGTCGTCGTCGAACCACGGACGGGTCACCAGACCCTCCGGGCGGGTCGCGGAGACGGCGGCCACGGCCCGGAGCAGGTCGCGGGTCGAGGCCTGCCAGAGGCCCTCGGGCTCCTCGCGGCTCACGCCGAGCTGCGAGCACAGCTCGCGGGCCAGCCGCGCCGCGTCCTCCCGGTCGGTGGCGATGGACAGGGCGCCGCTCTGGCAGATGGCCGCAGAGAAGAGCCCCCTCGCGGCGGGGCTGCTCATGAGCAGGGCGACGGACGCCGAGCCCGCGGACTCCCCCGCCAGCGTGACGCGCGCCGGGTCCCCGCCGAAGGCCTCGACCGCGTCGCGGACCCACTCCAGCGCCCGTACCTGGTCACGCAGGCCCGCGTTGCTCGGCACCCGCTCGGGGTCGACCCCACGGCGTCCGGGGCCGGGACGACCGACGGCGTCGGCGAGGTCGACGAAGCCGAAGGCGCCGAGCCGGTAGCCGACGCAGACCACGACCACGTCGCCCCGCGCGGCGAGCACGGCGCCGTCGTACTCCCCCGGGCTGCCGGTGACGAACGCGCCGCCGTGGACCCAGACGAGCACCGGACGGCGTCGTCCGTCCGTCGCCGCGCCGGCGGGGGCGTGGACGTCGACGGTGAGGCAGTCCTCGGTGCGCCGTCCCGTGGCGCCGAGCACGAGCCCGAGGGACCGGGGCAGGACCGGCACCGTCTGCGCGCAGGCAGGCCCTGGGCCCGTCGCGTCGAGCACGCCACCCCACGGCGCGGGCGGCGCCGGTGCGGCGAAGCGGTGCTCGCCGACCGGGGGCCGCGCGTACGGGACGCCGCGCCAGGAGTCGGCCTCGCCGAAGGCGGTGCTGCGGCGCAGCCCCCGGACGGCGCCCGACGGCGTCCGGGCGACGACGTCGTCCCCCGCGGGCACGGACGCGCCGGGCAGGAAGACCCGACCAGGCACGGCAGCGCCCTCGTCGGGCGGGACGGCGGGTGCGCCGCCGGGGGCGCGGGGGCGGCGACCGGGCATCACGCGACCAGCCTCGCCGTGCCATCCGTGCGGCACCAACCGGGGCGGGGGGCGTGACCGGGGCGACCGCGTCCGGCCCTCACCCGTCGCGGTCGACGCCGGGACGCGCTGAGACACTGGGGCGTGCCCGCCCTCCCCGTGCCGCCGACGTCGCCGCGCACCCGTGCGCGCCTGCGCACCACCTTCCGCGTCCTCGCCGTCGTCGAGGCGGTGACGTGGGCGGGGCTCCTGCTGTCGATGGGCTGGCACTACCTGCTCGACGGCAGCCGCCACGGCATCGAGGTCTTCGGCGCCCTCCACGGCACGGCGTTCCTCCTGTACGGCGTCTCCACGCTGGCCACCTGGGGCGTCCAGCAGTGGTCGTGGCGTGTCGGCCTGCTGGCCCTCGTCGCCGCCCTCCCGCCCGTCGGCACGGTCGTCTTCGAGGTCTGGGCCCAGCGCCGCGGCCTCCTGGAGGACGTGCCGGCTCCCGCCCGGGGCTCCGACGCCGTCCGCTCCGGCGCCCGCGGCGACGCGCAGTAGCGCCGTCCCCCCACCCCCCGACGTCGGCGACGACTCCGACCCAGGACCACCCCACCCCCGACGTCGGCGACGACTTCGGGTGAGGTGGGGCCCGGGTGACGACCGGGTCGCGCGGCCCGCACGCACGAGAGCCCCGCCGACGACGTCGGCGGGGCTCTCGGTCACGGCCGTCACGAGGACGGCGCGCGGGTCAGCGCGCGGCGTCCCGGTCCAGGCGGACCTGGGCGCGGCGGCCCTTGATGGTGCTGCCGCGCAGGGCGGCGACGACGTCGTCCGCGGCGCGCTCCGGCACCTCGACGAGCGAGAAGCGCTCGGTGATCTCGATGGCGCCGATGTCCTTGCCCTTGACCGGCGACTCGTTGGCGATGGCGCCGACGAGGTCGGCCGGACGGACGCCGGCGCGGCGGCCGACGCCCACGAAGAGGCGCGCGTTGCCGGCGGCGGGGCCGCTGCGGGGACCCGTGCGGCCGCCGCGGGAGGCCGGACCGCGGCTGTCGCCCCGGTCACGGCTGCCGGCACCGCGGGGGCCGACGTCGCGGGCGGGTCGGCTGTCGGGCGCGGGGATCTCCACGTCGTCGACGGCGCCCTGGGCGGCGTGCGCCATCCGCAGGGCGGCGAGCGCGACCTCCTCGGCGCCGTGCTCGGCGAGCAGCGCGTCGAGGACGCCCCGCACCTCGTCGAGCTCGGAGCGGTCGCCGGCCAGGACGGCTGCGACGGCCGCCTGCGTCTCGCCGAGCCGGTGGGCGCGCAGGTCCGCGACCGTGGGCAGCGGCGCGATCGTGATCGGCGCACCGGCGACCCGCTCGATGACCGAGAGCTGACGTCGCTCGCGGGGCTCGGCGAGCGTGAGGGCGACGCCTTCGCGACCGGCGCGGCCGACACGACCGATCCGGTGGACGTAGGACTCGGGCGCGGACGGGACGTCGAAGTTCACGACGTGGCTGAGCTGCTCGACGTCGAGCCCACGGGCGGCGACGTCGGTGGCGATGAGCAGCTGGGCCGCCCCGGCGCGCAGGCGGGAGACGACCTTGTCGCGCTGCTCCTGGCTCATCCCGCCGTGCAGCGCCTCGGCCCGGTAGCCGCGGGCGCCGAGGCGCTCGGTGATCGTGTCGACCTCCTCGCGCGTGCGGCAGAAGACGAGCGCGGCGTTCGGCTGCTCGAGGTCGAGGATGCGACCCAGCGCAGCCACCTTGTGCTGGCGGCCGACGACGTACGCCGTCTGGCGCACGCGGGGCGCCTCGCCCTCGGCCGTCCGCTCCTTGGCGATCCGGATCCGGACGGGCTCGGTCAGGTGCTGGCGGGCGATCCGGTCGATGCGGGGCGGCATCGTGGCCGAGAAGAGCACCGTCTGCCGCTGTGCCGGGGCCGCGGAGAGGATCTCCTCGATGTCCTCGGCGAAGCCCATGTCGAGCATCTCGTCGGCCTCGTCGAGCACGACGGTCTGGACCCCGCCCAGCGGCAGGGTCCCGCGGCCGATGTGGTCGATCGCGCGGCCCGGCGTCGCGACGACGACGTCGACGCCCCGCTGCAGCTCGCGCAGCTGCCGGCCGATCGGCGTCCCGCCGTAGACGGCGAGGACGCGCGCGCCCAGCTGCTTGCCGTAGGTGGCGATGGCCTCGGAGACCTGGATCGCGAGCTCGCGGGTCGGCACGAGGACCAGCCCGACCGGGCTGCGGCCGCCGCCCGCGGGCACCTTCTCCAGCAGCGGCAGCGCGAAGGCCGCCGTCTTGCCGGTGCCGGTGGCGGCCTGGCCGAGCAGGTCGTGGCCGGCCATCAGCGGACGGATGGACTCCGCCTGGATCGGCGTCGGCTCCTCGTACCCCAGCCCGTCGAGGGCGCGCAGCACCTCGCGACGGATGCCCAGGTCGGCGAAGGTCGGGCCCCGGTCGGCCTCGGGGGCGTCGTCGTCGGTGGTCTCGTCGGCGGAGTCGCCCCCGTCCGACGCGGCCGGCTGCAGGCCGTCGGCGGCGGAGGAGCCCTCCGTGCGCTCGTCCGTGGAGTCGCGGCGGCCCTGGGCCGGGACGCCGGCGCGCTCGTCGGGGACCTGCTGGTCGGAGGTCGGCTCGTCGACGCCGCCGGCCTGGTCGGGGGTGCGGTCGTCGGCCTCGTCGGCGGGGCCGTGCTCGAGGTCGGGGCGGTCGAGGGCAGGGGCGCTGGTGCTCAAGGGTCTCCTCGGGAGGGTGGTGCGTCGACGCACCGGCGGCAGGTCGCAGCCTGCGAGCGGCTGCGGCGGAGGGGACCTGTCGGCCGTGGACCCTGTGGAGATCGATCGCCGCCTGAGACGCCCGTGACCCTGAGGTCCTCGTGCTCACGTGCCCGCTGCGCGGACCCACCTGGCTGCTCGACCTGCGTCGCGCCCGTCCGGGCGCTCGGGCGCCCGCTCCTCCGTACACCAGCAAGTGTGCCGCACGCCCCCGCATTCCCCGACCTCGAGGACGTCCCCCGGGCATCGGCGCCGCTCCACCGGCACGACGTCGTGGACGTGCCGCGTCCCGGCGCTCCCCGGAGCGAGACGTCGTCGACGTGCCGCCGCCGAGGCCCACGACGAGCAAGAGGTCGTCGAGGTGCTGTCGCAGCGCGCGAGAAGTCGTCGAAGTGCTGTCGAACGGGCTCGCAGCGCGCGAGAAGTCGTCGAAATGCCGCCACGAGGGCTTACGTCGAGCGGGAAGTCGTCGAAGTGCTCTCGAACGGGCACGCGTCGGGCGGGGCCTGGGCGCGGCTCAGGTGGCGGGCTCGGCCTCGCGGGTCGGCTCGGGGCCGGCGGGGGTCCCGAAGCGGGCGACGAGCTCGCGCTTGAGGACCTTGCCGCTGGGGCCGAGCGGCAGGTCGTCGACGACCTCGACGCGGCGCGGGTACTTGTACGCCGCGATCCGGTCGGCGGCGTAGGCCCGCAGCTCGTCGGCGGACGTCGTCGCGCCCTCGACGAGGACGACGGCCGCGGCGACCTCCTCGCCGTGCCGCTCGTGGGCGACGCCGAAGACGGCCACGCGGGCGACGTCCGGGTGCGCCGCGAGGACCTCCTCGACCTCGCGCGGGTACACGTTGTAGCCGTTGCGCAGGATCATGTCCTTGGTGCGGTCGACGATCGTCAGGTAGTCGTCCTCGTCCTTGGTCCCGAGGTCGCCGGTCCGGAACCAGCCGTCGACGACGGCGGCCGCGGTGTCGTCCGGTCGACCGAGGTAGCCCTTCATGAGGTTGTGGCCGCGGACGACGAGCTCCCCCATCTCGCCGCGCGGCAGGAGCTCGACGCGGTCGAGGACGTCGTGGCGCGCGACCTCGACCTCGACGCCCCAGATCGGGACGCCGACGGTCCCCGGCCGCGGCGGGCGCCCGACCGGGTTGAAGCTCGCCACCGGCGAGGTCTCGGTGAGGCCGTAGCCCTCGTGGATCTCGACGCCGAAGACGTCGCGGAAGCGGTCGATGACCGCCACGGGGATGGCCGCCCCGCCCGAGACGCCGTACTTCAGCGGCGGTCGCCGCTCGTCCTTCGCGGCGGCCTCGAGGAAGGCCATGTACATCGTCGGGACGCCCATGACGACGGTGCAGCCGTGCTCGACCATGAGCGAGAGCGCCGTCGCGCCGTCGAACTTCGGCACGAGGACCATCGTGGCGCCGGCCCGGAAGGTGGTGTTCATGGCGCACGTCTGGCCGAAGGTGTGGAACAGGGGCAGGCAGCCGAGGACGACGTCCTCCGGCGACATCCGGAAGGTGTCCAGCAGCGACGTCTCCACCTGCGACACCAGCGCCAGGTGGCACCCCTCGGCGCCCTTGGGCCGCCCGGTCGTGCCGCTCGTGTAGAGGATCGTCGCGGTGTCGTCCGGCTGCCGCGGCTCCACGGCGGTGACGGGCTCCGCCGCCGCGGCGAGGTCCTCCAGCCGGACGAGGCCCTGCTCGCGGGCGAGGTCCTCGGGCGCCAGCACGGTGAGGACGTCGACGCCGGCGGCGCGGGCACCGCGGGCGCCCTGGGCCAGCAGCGGCGCGGCGCACACGAGCAGGGTCGCCTCGCTGTCCTCCAGGACGTACTGGATCTCCGGGCCCTGCAGCAGCGCGTGCACGGGGACGACGACGCCCCCGAGCGCGAGCACCGCGAAGTAGGCCCGCGGGAAGTCGGCCACGTTCGGCAGCAGCAGCGCCACTCGCGTGCCGGGTCCGACACCCCGCTCGCGCAGCGCCCCGGCGTAGGCGCGGGTCTGGTCCCAGAGCTCGGCGTAGGTGATCCGCTCGTCCCCCACGACGACCGCGGTGCGGTCGGCGTGCCGCACCGCCGACTCGGCCAGGATCGTGGCGACGGACAGCGTGGCGAAGCCCTGCATGGCATGCGCTCCCGAGCTCGGGGGCCGCGCCGTCGCGACCCGCGTCCCGGCAGGGTAGGTGGCGTGCCCACGGGCCGGCAGGCGGAGCACCGCGCACGACCCGACCGGGTGCCCCGCGCCGGTGGTGGGCCGCCCCTGCCCGCCCCCCCGACCCGCTCGTCGGCCTCCCGTCCCCCGTGCGTCCGCGCCGCGGGCACAACCGAGCGCGAGGCGACCTGCAGACGTCGCGTCCCGTCCACGTCACCGCAGGTCAGCAACCCTGCGCCGTCTTCGAGGCGCAC
>NZ_JBBIAA010000030.1:0-33301 GCF_037482545.1 Pseudokineococcus basanitobsidens
TCCTCGGCGAGCCGCTCACCGTCTACGGCGGCGGCTCGCAGACGCGGGCGACCATCGACATCCGCGACACCGTGGAGTGCGTCCGCCTCGCCTGCGAGAACCCGGCCGACCGCGGCGAGTTCCGCGTCTTCAACCAGGCGACGGAGTCCTTCTCGCTCGCCGAGATGGCGAGGACGGTCTCGGACGCCTACCCGGGCGTCGCCGAGGTCGTCAACGTCGACAACCCGCGGGTGGAGATCGAGGACCACTACTACGGCTTCGTGCACACGGCGCTGGAGTCCCTCGGCCTGCAGCCGCACAAGCTCTCCGACACGCTGCTGACCTCGATGTTCAAGGTCATCGAGGAGAACGCCGGGCGCGTGGACCGCGAGGCCATGAAGCCGGTCGTCGACTGGCGGCGCGCGGCCAACCAGGCGCCGGCGCTGCGGCTGTCCGGGTCGTGAGCGCCCGGGTCCTCGTGACGGGGGCCTCGGGCTTCGTCGGCCGCCACGTCGTCGAGGCGCTGCGGGCGGCGGGGGCCGAGGTCTGCGCCGTCGACCGCACGCCGCACCCGGACGTGCCGACCGTCGTCGGGGACCTCTGCGACCCGGCGGTGCGCGAGCGCGCCGTCCGGCCGGGCCTCGACGCGGTCGTGCACCTGGCGGCGGTGACGTCGGTCCTCGGCTCCGTGGAGAGGCCCGCCGAGACGCTCGACCTCAACGTCGCCGCCACCGCGGGCCTGCTCGAGCTCTGCCGCACCCGCGACGTGGGGGCCTTCGCCCTCGCCTCGACGAACGCCGTGGTCGGGGACGTGGGCGCGGGCGTCATCACCGAGGACCTGCCGCTGCGCCCGCTGACGCCGTACGGCGCCACCAAGGCGGCCGGCGAGATGCTGCTGTCCGGCTACGCGGGCGCCTTCGGCCTGCGCGCGCCCGCCGTCCGCCTCACCAACGTCTACGGGCCGGGGATGCGGGCCAAGGACTCCTTCGTGCCCCGGCTCATGCGGGCGGCCGCGCAGGGGGACGGCGTCGTCGTCTACGGCGACGGCGAGCAGCGGCGCGACCTCGTGCACGTCGCCGACGCCGCGGGCGCCCTCGCGCAGGCCGCGCTCGGCTGGCCCAGCGGCCCGACGATCGTCGGCGGCGCCCGCTCGTACACGGTCAACGAGATGGTCGCGGCGGCCCGTGAGGCCACGGGCGCCGAGATCCCCGTCGAGCACCAGCCCGCGCGGCCCGGCGAGATGCCCGCCGTCGTCGTCGACGTGACCCGCGCCCGCTCCCTCGGCTACGCGCCGACGACGGCGCTCGCCGACGGCATGGCCGGCGTCTGGCCCGACTTCCGGCCCGACCTCCGGCCCGTCGCCGTCGGCGGCACCGCCTGAGGTGGTCGCGACGCAGGAGGTGACGACGACGGACGGCGCCCGCCGCGGTCGGCGGGGGCCGGGTCGCCGCCGCGCCTCCCGCGCCTCCCGGGGCGACGCCACCGGGACGGGGCCGGCGCGGGCCGTCGCGGGCACGCCCGGCTCGTGGGTGCTCCCGCAGGCGCCGCTCGTGGTCGTGCTCGCCCTCGGCGCCGCGGTGCGCGCGACGACGGCGCCCACGGTCGCCTCCGGCGTCGAGCTCGTCGCCGCCCACGCCCTCGGCCTCGCCGCCGCGCTGGTGCTGGCGGTCCTCGCCCAGCGCTGGGGCACCTGGCGGTGGCTGTCGGCGGCGGCGGTGCTGCCGCTCGCGGTCGGTCCGGCGCAGGTCGACGCCGCCGGGCGCGGGGTGCTCGAGCCGGCGCTGGTCCTGTGCGCCGCCGCGGTGCCCGCCGCGGCCCTGTGGACGGCTCGTTCCGGCCTGCTGGCGTCGGTCGGCGCCCTGGCCGCGGCCCTCGCCGCCTCGGTGCTGCTGCTGGCCCTGTCCCCGGGGGGCGACCGGGGACCGCTCGCGCTGCTGCAGCCCTTCGCCGGGCCCCGGGTCGACGACGTCGGCGCGCTCGTCGGCGCCGCCGCGACCCCTCCCGTCACGACCGAGACGGTCGTCGCGGCGGTCGGCGCGCTGCTCGCGCTCGCGGCGGTGCTGGGCCTCGGACGGGCGCGACCCTCGGCGTCGCGCCGGGTCGCCGGCGCGCTCGTCGTCGTGCCGGCGCTCGTCGCCGCCGGTCTGCTCGTCGACGGGGTGACGCCGGCCGCGGCCCTGCCGGCGCCGGCCCTCCTGCCGGTGGCGGGGGCGCTCGGGCTGACGGCGCTCCTGCGGGGGCGCCGGGGCCGGCGCTCGGGGCCCGTGCCCGCGGACGACGTCGACCGCGCGGCCCTGGCGGACCTGCACGCCCGCCACCCCGAGCTCCTCACCACCGGCCTGCCGCCCGTGGCCGTCGTCATCGCGGCCTACGACGAGGCGCCCGGCATCGGCGCCGTGCTCGCGGGCCTGCCCGAGGAGGTGTGCGGGCTGCGGACCGCGGTCGTCGTCGTCGACGACGGCAGCACCGACGGCACCGCCGAGGCGGTCGCCGCCTCCGGCCGCGCGCTCGCGGTCGCCTGCCCCGTCAACCGCGGGCAGGGCGCCGCGCTGCGGCTCGGGTACCGCGTCGCCCGTGAGCACGGCGCGCGCTACGTCGTCACGACCGACGCGGACGGCCAGTACGACGTCGCCGACGTGCCCGCCGTCCTGGCCCCCGTGCTCGCCGGGGAGGCCGACTTCGTCAGCGGGTCCCGCCGCCTGGGGCGCCAGCACACGCGCGACCGGGTCCGGCGCACGGGCGTGCACGTCTTCGCGTGGGTCGTCAGCGCGGTGTCGGGCACCTGGGTGACGGACACGTCCTTCGGGCTGCGCGCCATGCGCGCCGACCTCACGGGCGTCGTGACGCTGCGGCAGCCGCAGTACCAGTCCTCCGAGCTCATGCTCGGCGTCCTCTCCCACGGCTACCGCGTCCGGGAGGTGCCGGCGACCATGCGCGTGCGGTCGGCCGGCGCCAGCAAGAAGGGGAAGAACCTCGTCTACGGCTCCCGCTACGCCCGCGTCGTCCTCGGCACGTGGTGGCGCGAGGGCCTGCTGAGCCCGGCCGACGACGTCGCGCCGGCGCTGCGGCGCGGGTGACGCCCGTCCCCCGTCCGAGACCGACGCGTGACGTGACCCGTCGCATGCCGCACCCTGGTGCGGTGACGACGACCGGCGTGCGCCGAGCGCCCGGGGTGCCCGGGGCGTCGCCCGTCGACCTCCCCCGGCGCCGGCGCCGGCTCGCCGACCACGCGCCCTTCCTCGTCGCGCTGCTGCTGGGCGTGGGCCTGCGCGTCGTCGTCGCGGTGGCCTTCCCCGGCGCCGTCATGGTGAGCGACGCGCCCGGCTACCTCACCTTCCTCGACGACGTCTCGCCGAGCGTCGAGCGACCGGACGGCTACGGGCTGCTCCTGCTCTGGCCGCTGTCGCGGGTGGCCGACTCCCTCGCGCTGTTCACCACGGTGCAGCACGTGCTGGGGCTCGCCGTCGCCACCGCCCTCTACGCCGTCCTGCGGCGCTGGGGGGTGGGCCGGTGGTGGGCCGCCGTCGCCGCGCTGCCGCTCCTGCTCGACGCGATGGTGCTGCTGCTCGAGCACACGACGCTGAGCGACGCGCTCTTCCTCGACCTCGTCGTGCTCGCCGTCGTCCTCCTCGGGTGGCGCGCGCGGCCCTCGCCCGGGGTCGCGCTGGCCGCCGGGCTGGTGATGGGGCTCGCCACGGTCGTCCGGCAGGTCGGCACCCCCCTCGTGCTCGCGGGCGCGCTCTTCTGCCTGCTCGCCGCGGCCGGCCGGTGGCGGCGGGTCGTGCCGGCGCTGCTGCTCGTCGTCGGCTTCCTCGTGCCCGTCGGCGCCTACGCCTCCTGGTACCACGGCACGTACGGGACGTACGCGCTCTCCGGGATCGGCGGGACGTCCGCCTACATGCGGACGACGACGTTCGTGGAGTGCGACCGGCTCGACCTCGAGCCGTACGCGCGGGTGCTCTGCCCGCGCGAGCCGGTCGGCGAGCGTCGGGACCCCACCGACTACGGCTGGTACCAGATCGGCGAGGGCGCGCAGTCCCTCGCCGTCCCCCCCGGCGTGGACCGGGAGGAGGTGCTGCGCGACTTCGCCCGGCAGGCGCTGGCCGCCCAGCCGCTGGACTACGCCGGCGTCGTGCTGCGTGACTCGGTCCTGGGTTTCGACCCCGTGCGCGTCGACCGCTACGAGTACAACACCACCTTCAAGTGGCGCTTCGCGAACTACCTCGACCCGGCGTCGTCCCCCTGGACCCGGATGGGCTGGGCCCGCTACGGCGGCGCACCGCCCGCGCCCGTGCAGCCGTGGGCGGACCTCCTCGTCGACTACCAGCGGGTCGGCTACACGCCCGGGCCGCTCGTCCTGCTCGGGCTCCTCCTCGGCGTCGTGGGCGCCGCGTCCCGGCGCAGCGGTGCGGCGCGCCCGTACGTCCTGCTGCTCGTGCTCGTCGGCCTCGGGCTGTCGCTGCTGCCGGCGATCACCACGGAGTTCATCTGGCGCTACCAGCTGCCCGGCGTCCTGCTGCTGCCCGCCGCCGGCGTCCTGGGCCTGTCGGCCCTGCGCCGTCGCGGCGCGGGGCCGCCGACCTGAGCCCGCCCCGCCCCGGCTCCCGGCGTGCGGGTCCTCGGCGTGCGGCTACCGGCGTGCAGGTACCTCGGCGACGCCGAGCACGGACTGGCCGAACGGTGGCGTGACGACCTTCTCCAGCACCCGGGTGACCGGGACGACGACGCGGTCGTAGACCGTCACGAGGCCCGGCCTCGGCGTCCCCACCCCGCCGCGGCGCACGGCGGCCCACCAGGCGATCCCGCCGAGCATGTTGACGGGCGTGACGAGCCGGGTCGTGAGGCCGGCGCCGTCGAAGGCGGCGCGCAGCGTCGCGGGCGTGTAGCGCCGGACGTGGCCCACCCGCCGGTCGAAGTCGCCGTAGAGCTGCATGTAGCCGGGCACGAACATGACGACCGTCCCGCCGGGCTCGACGAGTCCCGACAGCCGCCGCAGCGCCCCCGCGTCGTCCTCGAGGTGCTCGAGGACGTTCGAGGCCAGCACCGTCGCGACCGGCGTCCCGATGTCGGGCAGGTCGCCGTCGAGGTCCAGGCGCCGCGCCTCCACCTCGGGGCGGTCCGCGAACCGCCGGGCGATCTGCGCGACGGCGCCCGGGTCGACGTCGGTGACGACGTGCCGCTCCAGGTCCATGCCCGCGGCGAAGGTGGCGGCGAGCTCGCCGAGGCCCGCCCCGACCTCGAGCAGCGAGCGTCCGACGTGCGGTCGCATGAGCTCCAGCTGGTACGCCTTGTAGTTCGGCTGGGCGGCACCCGAGCCCTCCTCGAGGCTGCGCCCGGTCGCCTGCGCGAAGGCGCCGGCACCCTCGTCCCCGGGGCCGTCCTGCGCGGCGTCGCGGCCGCTCGTGCCGGGCTCGCTCGTGCTGGGCTCGCTCATGCGGCGTCCTCGGGTCGGGGCCCGGTGGTGGGCGTGGTGGTGGGCGTGGTGGTGGGGCCAGCGGTGGGCCCGGTGGGGGTGCGGGTTCCGGGCAGGCGGCGGAACAGCTGGTGCAGGACGACGTAGCGGACCAGGGCCATGAGCGCGTAGACGCCGAGGAAGGCCGCGTTGACGCCGAGGACCCGGACGGCGTCGGTCGCCCCGAGGGCCTCGAGCACGCGCTCGGTCAGCGCGGTCGCCCCGGTGGCCAGCGCCAGCGTCAGCAGCACGACCGCGACGTAGGGCAGCAGCTCGCGGCGGGCGCTCGGCCGGCCGCGCACGCGCCACACCCAGGTGCGGTTGATGACGTAGTTCGGCACGGCCCCGGCCAGCCACCCGAGGACGGTGGCCGTGGTCGTGGAGCCGTCGAGGACGGCGTAGACGAGCCAGAACCCGACGGCGCTGCAGACCGTCGCGACGCCGGAGCCGCCGGCGTACCGCAGCATCCGACCCGTGTGCCGGGCCAGCACGCCCGGCCGCGGCCCGGACCTCCCGGGCGCGCCGACGTCGGCGGCGCGGCGGGAGGACATGGGGCGAGGGTAGGCGGGAGAGCCTCGGGGGGACGGCCGGAGCGGTGCCCCGGCCCCGGCCGGCCCCGGGCGCGGCCGTGGGTGGCCCGGCAGCGGGCGCTCGCTCGCGCGACGTCACCTAGCGTGGAGCCGTGGTGTCCCTCGCGCGCCCCGTCGCGGGGACCGGTCCCCCGGGCGGGGGGCCCGGACGTGGGCACGGACGTGGGCACGGACGTGGGTCCGGACGTGGGTCCGGGCGTGCGCCCGGGCGTGGGCCCCGGGCCCCGGGGGCGCAGCGGCTCGAGCGTCTCGTCGAGCGGGTGCTCGACGCGGTGGTCGTGCTGCTCGCGACGTGGACGCCCGTCTACCACCTGTGCCTCGTGCTCGGCTGGGGCGTCGGCGTCGCGGTACCGCTGGAGGTCGCCGCGCTCGTGCTCGTGGGCCTCCTGCTCGTGCGGCGCCGCGGGAGGGCGAGCTGGGGGTCGCGCGCGACGCGGCCCGTCGCGCCGACCGAGGTGGTCACGGACCAGCCCGCCCGTCGCCCCCGTCGGGGCCGTGTCGCCCTTGCCCTCGCCCTCGTCCTCGCCGTCGTGGCCGCGCTCACCACGGCGGTGCTGCTGGCCGTGCGGGCGCCGTGGCCGAGCGTGGCGACGGCCTGGCTCGTGGCCGCGGCCGCCGGGACGCTGCGGGCGTCGGTCCGGCTGCGCGCCCCCGCCACGACCCCGGTCGCCGGTCCCGCCGGGGGCACGGCGGACGCCCGGGCGCCCCGGTCCGGCGTCGTCCTGGCGCTCGCGTGGGCGGCCGTCCTGGCGGTGCTCGCGGCGGCCAGCCGGTGGCCCAACCCGGACGACCTCTACTACGTGAACCTCTCCCAGTGGACCGCCGAGCGCGGCACCTTCCCGCTGCGGGACACGATCTTCTCCGACCAGGTCTTCCCCATGACGAGCTACCCGCCCGTCGCGTCCTACGACGGCCTGCTGGGGACGCTCGCCCACCTCGCGTCCGTCCCGGCGGCCTCCGTCGTCTACCTCGTCGTGCCGCCGCTGGCGACGGCCCTGTCGGTGCTCGCGCTGTGGCGGCTGCTGCGGGCGTGGCGGACGCCGCTGGTGGGCCTCGCCCTGAGCCTCGCGCTCGTCTTCCTGCTCGCCGACGGCGGGGAGGGCTACGCCGCCCCGGGCAACCTGTTCCTCATCCGGCTGTGGCAGGGCAAGGTGCTGCTGCTCTGCCTGCTCGTCCCGCTCCTGCTCGTCGCGCTGCTCCGGCACGCCGAGCACGTGCTCGCGGCGGGCCGCTCGTCCGGGCGGCACCTCGTGGCCCTGGCCGCCGGGGGCACCGCCGCGGTCGGGCTGTCGACGACGGGGATGTTCCTCGTGCCGGTCCTCGCCGTCGGCGGCGTCTTCCCGCTGCTCGTGGCGCGGCGCTGGCGGGCGGCCGCGGCGGGCCTGGTGGCGACGTGCGCCTACCCGCTCGCCGCGGGGGCGGTGACGGTGGCGGTCGGGGGGCGGTCGGCGGACGACTTCGGCGACCGGCGGCTCTTCCGCTTCGACCCCGAGTGGTTCGGGCACCAGATCTTCCGGGACGGCGTCGTCGCGGTCGTCGGGGTCTCCGCCGTGCTGCTGGGGGCGCTGCTCGTGCGCTCGCGCGCCGCGCGGGTGTCGACGGGCGCGCTCGCGGTCGCCGTGGGGGTGACCTTCGTCCCCGGGGTGACGCAGCTCGGCTACGACCTCGTCGGCCTCGGCCCGACCCTCTGGCGCGTCAGCTGGGTCGCGACGGTGGCCGCCCTCGTGGGCGTCCTCGGGGCCCGGCTCGCCGCGGGGGGCCGGCGCTGGCGGCGCGTCGTCGTGCCCGTCGGCCTCGCGGGCGCGCTCGTGGTGGCCGGCGTGCCCATCTGGACGGAGGCCAACGACGTCAGCACCACGTGGCCCCCGGAGTACAAGCGTGGCCCCGGGTCGGTGCTCGTCGCCCGCGACGTCATCGCCCGCGCCGAGCCGGGCGACACGGTCCTGCTGCCCGAGCAGGACGCCATCACGACCGCCGTCCTCACGACCCGCGTGAAGACGGTGGCGCCGCGCGACTACTTCCTCGACCAGCTGCAGGACGTCCCGGGCTTCCGGTACGAGCAGCGGCTGACCCTCGTGCGGTTCGCGAACAACGAGCCGACGTACGCCACCGACGACGAGGAGCTCGCGGCCCTCGACGCGCTCGACGTCGACCAGGCCTGCCTGCTCTTCCCCGACGTCGGCGAGCCCCGGTACCTGCTCGACCGCGTGGTGGACCGGGCGTTGCAGCTGCGGGCCGCCGGCTTCGCGCCGACCGAGCGCATCGGTCGCACCTCCTGCTTCGCGCGCTGAGACGCCCGGCAGGGCTCAGTGGCGCCGCCCGGCCCGCGAGGCGACCTGCAGATGTCCGGTACCGACCTCGAGGCGGCTCCCTGACCTGGGAGGACGCCCCGCGGGACGGACTTCTGCAGGTCGCCTCGCCGCAGCAGCCGCGCCGTGGTCGCCGGCCCGGCGGGCCGGAGGTGGGCTCCGGCCCGGAGCGACGGGTCCGTTGTGGGGGTCTTGACCGGAGTGCCGGACCGTTGCATAGTCCTTTGGTCTAGCGGGCAGCGCACCGACGCGCTGCCGACGCAGGCACGGTCACCCCGCCGGACCTCCCAGGGAGCGCTCATGACCCACCAGCCCAGCTCGTCGCGCGTCTCGGCGCCGCGTGCCCCCCGACGAGGCCGCCGGGGCGGGCTCCTCGCCGCCGCGAGCCTCCCGCTCGCCCTCGTGCTTGCCGTCTCGCTCGCGTCCGCGGTCCCCGCCTCCGCGTCGACCGGCACCGTGTCGACCGCCTCCGTGTCGACCCGCAGCGCGTCGACCGGCGGGTCGTCCAGCAGCGGCCGCGAGGACCTCTGGGTCCGCTCGACGATGCACCGGATGACGCTCGAGCAGAAGGTCGGCCAGATGATGACCGGCTACGTCTACGGCTCCGAGGCGCAGACGCCGGACCCCCGCAACACCGCGCTCTACGGGGTCGCCACCCCGGCCGAGGTCGTGCAGACCTTCGGTCTCGGCGGGGTCATCCACTTCGCGTGGACCGACAGCTTCAGCCAGGGCCCGGAGCAGCTCGCCCGGCTCGACAACGGCCTGCAGGAGGCCGCCCTGACCAGCGGCCGTCGCGTCCCGCTGATGATCTCGACCGACCAGGAGCAGGGCGTCGTCACGCGGCTCGGGCCGCCGGCCACGGCGTTCCCGGGGAACATGGCGCTCGGCGCCGGCCGCAGCGCGCAGGACGCCCGCACGGCGGCGGCGATCACGGGCCAGGAGCTGCGGGCCGTCGGCATCACGCAGGACTTCGCGCCGGTGGCCGACGTCAACGTCAACCCGCTCAACCCCGTCATCGGGGTGCGGTCGTTCAGCTCCGACCCGGCGCTCGCGAGCGAGATGGTCGCCGCGCAGGTGAAGGGTTACCAGGAGGACGCCGGGGTGGCCGCCGCGGCCAAGCACTTCCCCGGCCACGGCGACACGGCGGTGGACAGCCACGTCGGGCTGCCCGTCATCGACCACACGCGGCAGGAGTGGGAGGAGGTCGACGCGCCGCCCTTCCGGGCGGCCGTCGAGGCCGGCGTCGACGTCGTCATGACGGCGCACATCGTCGTCCCGTCGCTGGACCCCTCGGGCGACCCGGCGACGCTGTCGAAGCCGATCATGACCGGGCTGCTGCGCGAGGAGCTCGGCTACGACGGCGTGATCTCCACCGACTCCCTCGAGATGGAGGGGGTGCGGACGAGGTACGGCGACGGCGAGGTCGCGGTCCGCGCGGTCGAGGCGGGCGCCGACGTCCTGCTCATGCCGGCGCAGCCGCGCGTGGCCGTCGACGCGCTCCTCGACGCCGTCGCCTCCGGGCGGCTCACGGAGGACCGCCTCGACGAGAGCGTCGAGCGGGTCCTGCACCTGAAGTGGCGCCGCGGCGTCGTCGCCGAGCCGACGGTCGACCCGGCCGCCGTCGCGGGCGCGCTCGGCACCCCGGAGCACCGCGCCGCGGCGCAGGAGATCACCGACCGCACGACGACGGTGCTGCGTGACGACGACGGCCTGCTGCCGCTGGCGGCCTCCGACGCGCCGCGCGACGTCCTCGTCACCGGCTGGGGCGTGTCGACGACGGCCGCGCTGGGCGAGGCGATGGCCTCCTACGGCGACCGCGTCGCCGTGCGGCAGACCGGCACCCAGCCGGACGACGCCGCCGTGGCCGCGGCGGCGGGGGCCGCGCGGGGCTCCGACCTCGTCGTCGTGACGACGTCGGGCGCGTGGGACCCCGTGGCGGGCGCGGCCCAGCAGCGGCTGGTCGCGGCCCTCGTCGCCACCGGCGTCCCCGTCGTCCACGTCGCGGTGCGCGACCCCTACGACGTGGCGGCCCTCCCGGACGTGACCACGTCGCTGGCGACCTACTCGTCCACCCCGGTGGCGCTGACCTCGGTCGCCCGCGTCGTGCACGGCGACGTCGGGCCGCAGGGCCTGCTGCCCGTCGATGTGCCCGTCGCCGGCGACCCGGGCAGCACGCTGCTCCCCCTCGGCTGGGGCCTGACGTGGTGACCGGCCGGGCCACGGGCGGGGCCAGCCGCCGCGGGTTCCTCGGGGCGCTCGGCGCCGGCGCGGCGGCCGTCCCGGCGGCGGCGCTGGGCGGAGCCCTGCCGGCGACCGCGGCGGGGCGGCCCCCGCGCACCGGTACCGACCGGCGACGACCGCGCGTGCAGACGGGCGTCGAGCGGCTGGCCGCCGACGACTTCGCCGCGCTCGCGGGCCAGCGGGTCGGCGTGATCACGAACCCGACGGGTGTGCTCGCCGACCTCCGCCACGAGGTCGACGTCATGGCCGCGAGCGGCGCCGTCGACCTGCGCGCCGTCCTCGGCCCCGAACACGGGTTCCGCGGGGCGGCGCAGGCCGGCGCGTCGGAGGGCACCTACGTGGACGAGCGCACGGGCGTCACGGTCTACGACGCCTACGGCGCGGACGCCGCCGACTTCGCCCGGCTGTACGACGAGGCCGACGTCGAGACGGTCGTCTTCGACATCCAGGACGTCGGTGCCCGCTTCTACACGTACGTCTGGACGATGTACGACGCCATGGTCGCGGCGGCGACGTCGGGCCGACGCTTCGTCGTCCTCGACCGGCCCAACCCCGTGGGCGGCGAGGCGCGCGGCCCGATGATGACCGACGAGTTCCGCACCTTCGTCGGCAACCAGCGGATCGTGCAGCAGCACGGCATGACGGTCGGGGAGCTCGCGGCCTTCCTCGACGGCGAGCTCATCACGGAGGAGACCGGTGGCGCCCGGCTCGGGGACCGCCTCGAGGTCGTGGCGATGCGCGGGTGGCGGGGGACGCTGCCGTACGACGACACCGGCCTGCCGTGGGTGCCGCCCAGCCCTAACGTGCCGACGACCGACGTCGCGCTCGCGTACACGGGCACCTGCTGGTTCGAAGGCACGCTGATGTCCGAGGGCCGCGGGACGACGACGCCGTTCCAGACCGTCGGCTCGCCGGGCGCCGACTGGCGGTGGGCGCAGGCCGTCGCCGGGTACGACCCGGGCGGCCTGGCGGTCCGGGACTGCTTCTTCACGCCCACCTTCTCCAAGCACGCCGGCGAGGTCTGCGGCGGCCTGCAGCTGCACGTGACCGACCCGGTGGGTGGCGTCGACGCGATCACCACGGCGACGGCGATGCTCGTCGAGGCGCGGCGGCTCGTCGAGGGCTTCGCCTGGCGCGAGGACGCCTACGACCCGCAGCGGCCGTTCTGGGTCGACAAGCTGTCGGGCTCGACGCGGCTGCGGGAGATGGTCGACGCCGGCGCGTCCGTCGGGCAGATCACCGACGCGTGGGCGGGCGAGCTCGCCGCCTTCGACGAGCAGCGGCAGCCGTACCTGCGCTACCCGCGGGGGCTCTCGTGAGGGGCCCCGGGCCGGGGCGGCGGGGCGTCGGGCTGCTCGCGACGGTCGTGGCGGCGCTCCTCGTGGGGCCGCTCGCCGGCCCCGCGTCCGCGGCCGCGCCGCCCGACCCGCCGCCGCCGGGACGCTTCGACGTGCCCCTGACGGGGTTCTCGCCGCCCACGACCCTGCGTGCGGGGTCGCCGCAGGACGTCGGGCTCGACCCGGCCCCGCTGGACGCCGCCCTCGAGGAGGTGGCCGCGCACTCGGCGGACGGGCCGGCGGACGAGCGCCTCTACCCGGGCTCCGTGGCGCTCGTCGGGCACCGCGGGGTCGTCGTCGCGGAGGAGGCCCGTGGCCTCGCCGTCCAGTACGCCGGGGCGCCGGGCGCCACGGAGGCGACCGAGCTGCCCGCGGACGAGCAGGTGCCGACGACCGAGGGCACGGTCTTCGACCTGGCGTCGGTCTCGAAGCTCTTCACGTCGACGGTCGTGATGCAGCAGGTCGAGGCCGGCCGCGTCGACCTCGACGAGACCGCCGTCACCTACCTGCCCGAGCTGGCCGTCGGCGGCCCCGGAAAGTCCGACATCACGGTGCGCCAGCTGCTCACGCACACGGCCGGCTTCCCGCCGTTCGTGCCGCTGTGGCGCGACTACCCGGACCCGGCCTCGCGGCTGCGCGGGGCGCTGGCGACCCCGCTGCAGAACCCGCCCGGCACGGCGTACGTCTACAGCGACCTCTCCATGATCACGCTCGGCGCGCTCGTGGAGCGCGTCACCGGGGAGGGTCTCGACGACCTCGTCCGCGAGGGCATCACCGAGCCGCTCGGGATGGACGAGACCGGGTACGCCACCCCCGGGTCGCCCGTCGAGGGCGCGGCGGCGACCGAGCTGCAGGTTGAGCCGCCGCGAGGGGTCGTGCGGGGCGAGGTCCACGACGAGAACGCCTGGAGCCTCGGCGGGGTCGCCGGCCACGCGGGGGTCTTCTCGACGGCCGGCGACATGGCGGTCCTGGCCCAGACCCTGCTGTCCGGCGGCGTGGCCGGGGACGGCACGCGCATCCTCACCGAGCGGTCGGTGCGGGCCATGCTCGCCGACGAGAACGCCGAGTTCCCCGGCGACGACCACGGCCTCGGGTTCGAGCTGGACCAGCGCTGGTACATGGACGGGCTGTCCAGCCTGCGGACGGCCGGGCACACCGGGTACACCGGGACGTCCCTGGTGCTCGACTACCCGTCGGGCTCCTTCGCGCTGCTGCTGACCAACCGCGTGCACCCGAGCCGCGACGGCGGCTCGCCCAACCCGGCCCGGCGGGCGCTCGCCCGCGGGCTCGCCCAGGCGCTGCGGGTGCCGCCGCGGGTCGGCGAGGACGCCTGGTCGACGCGGCCCGTCGACGCCTCCACGCAGGTGCTGCAGGCCGCCGTCGACGCCCCCGCCCGCGGCGCCGAGCTGTCCTTCGCCGCGCTCGTCGACGTCGAGAGCACGGACCCGCTCGTCGTCGAGTCCTCCGCGGACGGCGGCACGACCTGGCGGCCGGTCCCGCTGCGCGCCCGCACGGCGCCCGGCCAGGGCGTCGCCGGCGTCGTGACGAGCGCGCCGGACGGCGTCCTCGCCGCGCACGGGCACCGCACGTGGTGGGACGTCACGGGCCGCCTGCCCGCCGGCCCGGCCGACGACAGGGACGGCGACCTGCTCGTGCGGTGGCGGTACACGACGGACTCCCTGTACCAGGGCCGCGGCGTCGTCGTCGACGACGTGCGCGTGCAGGCGCGCGGCGAGGTCCTGCTCGACGCGGAGGCCGACCCGGCCGCGCTCACCGCCGACGGGTGGGTGCGCACGGGCTGACGCGGCGCCGGGTCGGCCGGCGGGCGCCGATCAGTCCACGACGAGGCGACGTCCGCGCACCTACCGGACCACGGCGTCGTGGGACGGGTGGGTCCTCAGCAGCAGCGGGACGGCGGCGCTCGTGTCGAGCGCGACGACCTCCCCGGTCGGCACGGCCGACGTCACCGGCGCCCGGCGTCGAGGAGCCCGACGACGACGTCGTCGTCGACCACGGTGGTCCCGCTCGCGACGAGCCGCCCCTCCTCTTCCTCGAGGACGGCCGTGCGGCCGGCCGGCACGAGCTGCAGGCCCGCGCCGTAGCGGGACACGTCGACGGTCGAGACCGGCACGAGGCCGAGGGCGTCGCGCAGCGGCTCGGGGACGACGACGCGACCGAGGGCGTCGACGGTGGCTCTCATGGCACGACGCTACCGACCGTGCACCAGGTCGGTCGGCGTGGCGTGGGCTCCCGAGCCCAGGGCGGCCACGCCTCAGGTGACGGGGCCCCTCCACCGCCCGCGGGGCTCGGTGACGTGGTGCCCGTGGCGCCAGCGCTCCAGGGCCAGCCGCTGCAGCCGCGTCCCTCCGCGCTCGCCGCCCGTCGTGCCGGCCCCGGCGAGGACGTCGCCGACCGGGCGGCGGAAGACGAACCGCGCCACGGCGTGGTCACCGCTCGTCCAGCCGTCGGCGTCGACCTCCGGCTCCGCGGCGACGTCGTCGCCGTCCGGGGCGAACAGCGCGGCGAAGCGGGCGATCCGGCTGGCGGGCCCGAGCGCACGCCCCACCCAGGGGTCCAGGAGCCAGGACGTGCACACGAGCGGCCCGGGGCCCAGCAGGGCGTCCGCGTGCCGCACCGCGTCCACGACCGCCTCCGTGGTCAGCGGCGCGCCCTCGGGGACGTGCACGGCGCGGCCCGCGGCGCCGGGCACGCGCTCGACCTGCAGCCGGCCGACGGCGACGACGTCCAGCCGGAGCAGGCCCACGAACCACCCCGGCTCGACGAGGTCGCCGTAGTGGGCCACCTTCCGGCCGACGTCCGCCAGCGTGGCGACGACCACGGGGTCCGGGACGCCGAGACGACGCCCCCGGGACCGCGCCTCGGGCACGAGGGCGCCCAGGGCGGGCAGCACGGCCGCGGTGCCCAGGTGGTCCAGGAGCCCGGGCGCCGGCGGCCCCTCGGCCTCCAGCGCCTCCCGCAGGGTCGCCACGACCGCGGGTGCGGCCGGACGGAGGGTCTCGGGCCGACCTGCCATCCCCAGCAGCGACCACGCCTCGGAGGGCGTCGTCGTGGTGCCCGCCGGAGGGCTCATCCGGCGAGCAGGCGCAGCAGCCGCTCGACCTCGGCGGCGACCGCGTCGCGCCCCTCCCGCACGTAGCGGCGGGGGTCGACGAGGTCCGGGTCGTCCGCCAGCCGGCGCCGGACGGCGGCGGTGAACAGCGCGTTGAGGTGGGTCGAGATGTTGACCTTGACCATGCCCGCCCGGACGGCGGCCACCAGGCCGTCGTCGTCGACCCCGGAGGACCCGTGCAGGACGAGCGGGACGTCCACGGCGGCCGCGAGCTCGGCGACGAGGGCCGTGTCGACGGCGGCGGTGCGCTCGACCATCGCGTGCGACGTGCCGACGGCGACGGCGAGCGCGTCGACGCCCGTGGCGGCGACGAAGGCGGCGGCCTCGGCCGGGTCGGTGCGGGCGCCCGGGGCGTGCACGCCGTCCTTGCCGCCGACCTCGCCGAGCTCGGCCTCCACCGCGACGCCGCGCGCGTGGCAGTGGTCGGTGACGGCCCGGGTGGTCGTGACGTTCTCCTCGTACGGCAGCGCCGACCCGTCGAACATGACGCTGCCGACGCCGAGGTCGACGGCCTCGTGGACGAGGGCGACGTCCTCCGCGTGGTCGAGGTGCACGACCGCGGGAGTGCTCGACGCCTCGGCGAGCTCCCTCACCGCGCGGAGCAGCGGGGCGGCGGAGCCGTGGTAGCGCAGGCAGTTCTGGCTCACCTGCAGCACGACGGGCAGGTCGGCGGCCTCGGCGCCGGCCACGACGGCCTCGGCGTGCTCGAGCAGGACGACGTTGAACGCGCCGACGCCGCGGCCGGAGGATCGCGCCTCCCGCAGGAGCCGGACGGGGTCGGGGCGGGACGGGCCCGCCGGGGGGGTCGTCATGTCGGGCGCTCCTGGGGGGATCGGTCTGCGGAGGGTGGACGGGCGGCCTCCCCGCCGGGCGCCGCGGCGGCCCGGAGCCGCCGCTCGAGGACCGGGAGGTCGTCGAGGTCGAGGGCCCCGGCGACGGGCTGCAGCACGGCGGCCGCGCCGCACAGCGCCGCCCGGAGCAGGGCCTCCGGGGTGCCGGCCCCGGCGGCGAGGGCGGCGACGTACCCGGCGGTCGCCGCGTCCCCGGCTCCCGTGGGGTCGCCCTCGACGTCGGGCACGGCCGCCTGCTGCCACCGGCCGCCGGCACGGTCGACGGCCACCAGCCCCTCCGAGCCCCGGGAGACGACCAGTCGCCCGGCCCCCAGCCCCAGCAGGGCGTCGAGGGCGCCCCGGAGGTCGTCGGCCCCGACGGCGGCGACGGCCTCGGCCGCGTTGGGCCGCAGGACGTCGGCGCCCGCCCGCGCGGCGGCGACGAGCCCCGGTCCGCTCGTGTCGACGACCACGAGGGCCCCGGCCCGCCGTCCGGCCCGGACGAGGTCGGCCACCGCGTCGGGCGCCACCCCCGGGGGCGTCGACCCGGCGACGACGAGGACGGCGTCCGGTGCGCAGCTGCGGGCCGCCGCGTCGACGAGACGCTCCCAGTCGTCCTCGCCCAGGACGGGCCCGGGCTCGGCGTAGAGGGTCGGGTGGCTCGCCCCGTCGGCGACGGCGACCGTCGTCCGCGTCTCGCCGGCGACGTCCACGGACTCCGCCGGGAGCCCGTCCTGGGCGAGCTGCGCCGCGACCCAGGCGCCGGCCGCGCCACCCAGCGGGTGCACCGCGACGACGTCCTCCGCGAGCAGGCGCAGCACGCGGGCGACGTTGACGCCCTTGCCGCCCGCCCGACGCCGGACCTCCTGGACGCGCACGGTCTCCCCGACCACCTGCCGCGCCACCCGGTAGGTGACGTCGACGGCCGGGTTCGGCGTCACGACGACGACGCGCGGCGCCGGCCCCTCCCCACGGCCCGCCGCACCCGTCCGCCCGGCCGGTGCGCTGCCGGCGGCCGTCACCGGTGCGCGCCGGCGGTCGGGCGTCGGGCGGCGGCGGCCAGCAGCGCGGCGCCACGGGCCGCGGCGGTGTCGCCGTGCCGGGCGGGCACGAGCTCGGGGACGCGCAGGCCCGGCGTGCGGCGGGCGAGCTCGGCCGCGAGCGGGTCCAGCAGGAGGTCCCCCGCCTGCGAGAGCCCGCCGCCGACGACGACCAGGCTCGGCGCGACGGCGGCGACGAGCCCGGCGAGGGCGCCGGCGAGGACCTCGACCGTCTCCCGCCACACGCGCGCGGCGACCGGGTCCCCGGAGCGCACGCGCTCGGCGACGGCCCGGGCGTCGGGGGCGCCGGCGCGCCGGGCGGTGGCCGCCGCCGAGGCGACCTCCTCGATGCGCAGCCCGGCGTGCGGTCCCTCGGCGAGCAGCAGCTGGCCGACCTCGCCGGCCCACCCCCCCGCCACGAGGGGGCGCCCGTCGAGGAGGACCGCCGCGGCGACACCGGTCCCGACCGGCAGGAAGACCGTCACCTCCTCGTCCGCGGGACCGGGGTCGCCCGCGCGGTGGCGCGCGGCGGCCTCGGCCACGGCCCCGGCGCGGACGTCGTGGCACAGCAGGACGTCGCGACCCGCCGCGGTCTCCAGCAGGTCGAGCACGGGCAGGTCCCGCCAGCCCAGGTTCGCCGAGGCGACGGCGGTGCCCGCGAGCTCGTCCACGACCCCCGGCAGGGCCACGCCGACGGGTTCGTCGTCGGGGGTGCCGAGCGCCCGCAGCACCTCGGCGACCCCGGCGGCGACGCCCCGTCCGTGCGGGTCGGGCGACGGCGTGGGCCGCCGGTGCTCGGCGAGGACCTCGCCGTCCTCGCCCAGCCGCAGCCCCTTGGTGCTCGTCCCCCCGACGTCCACCCCGGTGCGGCCGGACCCGGTGCGGCCGGACCCGGGGCGACCGCTCACGCGAGGATCACCGAGCGGGTGAGGGAGCGCGGGTGGTCCGGGTCGAGACCGCGGGCGACGGCGACGGCGACGGCGAACCGCTGGGCGACCACGAGACCCGCCTGCGGGTCGAGGTCGTGCTGGACGAACGTCGCCCCGGTCCGCTCGACCTCCCCGGCGAGGCCCTCGGGGGCCGGCCCGAGGCTCCACACGAGTCGCCCCGGCTGGGCGATGGCGACGGGCCCGTGCCGGTAGTCCATCGCCGGGTACGCCTCGGCCCAGAACTGCCCCGCCTCGCGGGTCTTGAGCGCGGCCTCCTGCGCCAGCCCGACGCACCAGCCACGTCCGAGGAAGGTGCACTGGTCCGCCGCGGGGAGGCCGTCGAGGTCGACGGCGAGGGCCTTCTCGCCGTCCGCGGCGACCGCCTCGACGTCGTGGCCCGCCGCGGCGCGCAGCAGGCTGAGCGTGCTCGTCGCGAAGCGCGTCTGCACCACGGAGCGCTCGTCCGCGAAGGGCAGCGCGACGACGTCGTCGGCGAGGGCTGCGGCCGGCGAGTCCGGGACCGCCGTCACGAGCGTGGTGGGGGTGCCCTCGAGGGCCCCGAGCAGCTCGACCACCTCGGTCGTCGTCCCGGAGCGGGAGATGGCGACGACCCGGTCGTACCGACGTCCGCGCGGGAACTCCGAGCCGGCGAACGCGTCGGTGGTCCCGTGCCCGGCCTGCTCGCGGACCACGGCCGCGCTCATGGCGACGAACCAGCTGGTGCCGCAGCCGACCAGGGCCACGCGCTCGCCGGTGCGGGGCAGCCCGTGGACGGTGCCCGCCAGGGCGGCGGCCTCGCGCCACACGCCGGGCTGGGACGCGATCTCGGCGTCGACGAAGGTGGGGGCCATGGGTGTCCTTGTCCTCAGCGGTGGATGGCGCGGCACGGGAGCGATCGTGAGCGGTCGGGGCTCATCATGAGCAGCCTCGCTCACGGCGTCAACGGTCCGCGCGGTCGCCTCGGGTCGAGGAGCAGGTGCACCGGCGGTTGCGCCGGGCTCGGGGCGGCCGCGAGTGTGCCGGCATGACGCAGCAGCGCCGCCTCAACCTCGTGCTGGAGCTCGTGAGCGAGCGGGGCAGCGTCTCGATCTCCGAGGTCGGCGACGCCCTCGGCGTCTCGACGGCCACGGTGCGCCGGGACCTCAACGTGCTGGCCGAGCGGCGCCTGCTCACGCGCACGCACGGGGGCGCCTCGGCCCTCGGCTCGGGCTACGAGCTGCCGCTGCAGTACCGGATCGCGCGGCAGTCGGAGGCCAAGACCGCCATCGCCCGCGCGGTCGCGGGGCTCGTGGGGCCCGGCGCGTCGGTCGCCCTCAACGGCGGGACGACGACGAGCGAGGTGGCGCGCGTGCTCGGGGCCAGCGAGGCCCTGGGGGCGGGGGACGGGCCCGGGGTCACGATCCTCACCAACGCCCTCAACATCGCCTTCGAGCTCTCGGTCCGCGAGCACGTGAAGATCGTCGTGACGGGCGGCGTGCCGCGCCGGCAGTCCTACGAGCTGGTCGGGCCCCTCGTCGGGGCGGCCCTGCGGGACCTCAGCGTCGACCTCGCGGTGCTGGGGGTGGACGGCCTGAGCGGTCGCTTCGGCGCGACGACGGTCCACGAGGGCGAGGCCGAGGCGAGCCGGCAGATGGCGGCGGTCGCCCGCCGGGTCGTCGTCGCGGCGGACTCGACGAAGCTCGGCCGGTCCACCTTCGCGCGCATCTGCCCGCTCGCCGACGTCGACGTGCTCGTCACCGACCGCCCCGCGGACGAGCAGACCGCGGCGGAGCTGGCCGCGGCCGGCGTCGAGGTGGTCGTCGCCCCCGCGTAGCCCGGCCCTCCCGCCCCCAAGGAGACGGAGGAGGGAGACGGAGGAGGGAGACGGAGGAGGGGTGGCCGGCTGCGGCGGGTCAGGGCTCCACGACCGTGACGGCGAGCCCGGCCCGACGCAGCGCCGCGACCTCCTCGGGCGGGGCCCCGGCGTCGGTGATGAGCTCGTCGACGTCGGCGAGCGGGCAGATGCGCGCCAGGTGGACCCGGCCGAGCTTGGTGCCGTCGGCCACCACGAGGACGCGCTGGGCGCGGCGGAGCATGGCGGCGTCGACCCCGGCCTCGACCTCGTCGTGCGTGGTCAGCCCCTCGGTGCTGATGCCGTCCACGCCGACCACCGCCGTCCCGAGGTTGACCGCCTGGAGCGTCTGCTCGGCCCACGGCCCCACGAGCTCGTAGGACTGCGACCGGGCGACGCCCCCCGTCATGACGACCTTGACGTGGGGTCGCAGGACGAGGTCGAGGGCGACGTCGATGGCGTTCGTGATGACGGTGAGCCCGCGCCGGTCCGTCAGGGCCCGGGCGACCTCCCCCGTCGTGCTCCCGCCCGTGAGCCCCAGCGCGTGCGCCCCCCGGGGGATGCGGCGGGCCGCCTCCTCGGCGATGGCCAGCTTCGCGGCGCGCTGCTCGCCGCCGCGGTAGCGCACGGGCAGGGGGGCGTCGTCGAGGGGGGCCGCGCCGCCGTGGACCCGTCGCAGGAGCCGCTGGTCCTCCAGGACGGCGAGGTCACGGCGGACCGTGGCGGCGGAGACCCCGAGCGTCGCCGCGAGCTCGCCGGTCGACGTCGTCCTGCGCCCGGAGCCCCGCACGACCTCCAGCAGGAGGCCGAGGCGGTGCGCCCGGCCGGCGGGCTCCCCCGGACCCGCGGCCCGCCCGTGCTCCGTCGCCCTCGCCGCCTCCACGCCCGTGACGGTAAGCCCGGCGGTGGAGATGCGCACCGTTCCTGCGCATCTGCGCAACGGTCGTGCGCAGGTCGGCGTCGACCGGTGACAGCCGGTGCCTGCGGGTCCACGCTCCCGGCACGGAGCGCACCCGGCAGGGGTGTCGCCGAGGACGACGAGGAGCAGCCATGCCGACGTCCCGCAGGACGACGAGCCCGGACCCGACCGCGCCGCGCCCCCGCGGCCGGCGCAGCGCCCGTGCCGCCGGGGGGCTGCTCGCGCTCGCCTGCGCGCCGGCGCTGGTCGGTCTCGCCGCGCTCCCGTCGGCCTCCGCCGAGCCGGCCGCGGCCGCCGACCGGGGGAGGGTGCGCACGGTGTCGTACGCGGAGACCGACGCCGTGCTCGCCAACCCGCAGCGCGGCTGGTACCACCACACCGAGACCCACTACCGCGCGGACGGCTCCGGCTACGTCCCGCTGGACGTCGACGAGCTCCGCGCCCTGCGCGCCGAGGGCACGACCCAGGTGCTGCGGGTCTTCTACCTCGAGAAGTTCGTCGACTCGCCGCAGCTGGACCAGGAGTGGCTCGACCTCGTGCAGGCGGACATGGACGCGGCGCGCGAGGCCGGCGTCAGCGTCATCGCGCGCTTCGCCTACGTGCAGGGCGGTGCGTGGCCGTACACCCCGCCCTACGGCGACGCACCGCTCGACGTCGTCCTCGCCCACGTCGACCAGCTCGCCCCGCTGCTGCACCGGGACGCCGACGTCATCACGGTCGTCCAGCAGGGGCTGATCGGCCTGTGGGGGGAGGGGTACTACACCGACCACTTCGCCGCCGACCCCGCGGACCCGGGTGTCCTCACCGCGGCGGACTGGGACGCGCGGGGGCAGGTCCTGCGGGCACTGCTCGACGCCGTGCCGGACGAGCGGATGGTCCAGGTGCGGACGATGAAGATGAAGCAGGAGATCTTCGACGTCCCCACGGGCGAGGCCGGGGCGCTGACGTCGGAGCAGGCCTTCAGCGGCACGGACCTGGCCCGCGTGGGGCACCACAACGACTGCTTCCTCGCGAGCCCGGACGACTACGGCACCTTCCTGTCCGACCCCCTCGCACTGGACCAGGAGTACCTGGCGCAGGAGACCCGTGCCGTGCCGATGGGCGGGGAGACCTGCGCCGTGAACCCGCCGCGCTCGGAGTACCCGTCGGCCTCCGCCGACATGGCGCGCTACCACTTCTCCTACCTCAACGCCGACTACAACCGGGACGTCCTCGCCACCTGGGGCGACGAGGGCCTCGCCGAGGTGACCGACCGCCTCGGCTACCGCTTCGTGCCGGAGGAGAGCCGGGTGCGTCGCCTGCGCGAGGACGGCGGCGTCGTGCGCCGGCTCGAGGTCGACGTGCGCAACGACGGGTGGGCGTCGCCGTACAACCCACGGCCGGTCCGGGTCGTCCTCGACGGCCCGCGGGGGACCTTCGCGCTCGGCACGGGGGTCGACGCGCGCACGTGGGCGCCGGGGACGACGAGCACCGTCGCGGTGGACCTGTGCGGGGTGCCCACCGGCCGCTACTCCGCCCACCTCGACCTGCCCGCCGCCGACGCCGGCACGGCGGGGAACCCCGACTACTCCGTGCGCCTGGCCTCGGAGGGCACCTGGGAGCCCGCGACCGGCTGGAACGACCTGCACCAGGACGTCGTGGTGACCGGCAGCGACAGCTGCGGCACGCAGGTCACGCCCGTGGCGCGCTGAGCCGGCGTCACCGACCCCGCCGACGGGGTGCCCGGTCCGCCGGTGCACCCCTTGGCAGCGGTGGACGCGAGGGCTAGTTTTCGGTTGTGCTCGGTTGACGCGCTGAAGCGTCAACATCGATCAGGCAGACATCGATCAAGCGGCGTGCGCGCCGGTCGGGAGGTCGACATGGTGGTCGGGGCAGGGGACGAGCTCGCGGTCGCGGTCGTGGGGACGGGCGCCCGCAGCGCCATCGCGCGGCACGTCGGCGAGATCCGTCCGGGGGCCCGCGTGGTGGCGGCGGCGGACACCGACGAGGCCGGGCGCGGACGGGCCCGGGCGATGTTCGGCGACGTGGCGGTGCACCACGACCACCGCGCGCTGCTGGAGGCCGGCGGCGTCGACGCGGCGGTCGTCACCACGCCGGACGACACGCACGCCGACATCGCGGTCGACCTCCTGCGGGCCGGCGTCGCCGTGTACCTGGAGAAGCCGCTCGCCACGCGCCTCGAGGACGCCGACCGCGTCCTCGAGGTCGCGGCCGAGACCGGGACGCCGCTGTACGTCGGGCACAACTTCCGGCACGCCGGCGTGGTGAGGGCCATGAAGGCGGTCGTCGACCGGGGGGAGATCGGCGAGGTGCGGACCGTCTGGGTCCGGCACTTCGTCGGCAACGGGGGCGACTACTACTTCAAGGACTGGCACGCCGACCGCCGGCGAACGGGCACCCTGCTGCTGCAGAAGGCCAGCCACGACATCGACGTCGTGCACCACCTCGCGGGCGCCGCGACGCAGCGGGTCGTCGGGATGGGCGACCTCATGGTCTACGGCGACGTCCAGGACCGTCGCGAGCGGGTCGGCGAGACGATGCCGGACTGGTTCTCGCTCGACAACTGGCCGCCGCAGGCGCAGACGGGCCTCAACCCGGTCGTCGACGTCGAGGACGTCTCCATGATGATGATGCGGCTGTCCAACGGCGTGCTGGCCAGCTACCAGCAGTGCCACTTCACCCCCGACTACTGGCGCAGCTACACGGTCATCGGCACCCACGGGCGGCTGGAGAACGTCGGGGACACCGCGGGCGGCGTCGTGAAGGTCTGGGACCGCCGGCGCGAGTGGTCGGTGGACGGCGACCGCGAGTACCCGGTCGAGGGCGTGGCCAGCGGCCACGAGGACGCCGACGTCCTGACGATGACCGAGTTCCTCGACCACGTCGTGGACGGCGCCCCGCTCGCCACCACACCCCTGGCGGCCCGCGCGGCCGTGGCCGCGGGCGCCCTCGCGGCCGCCTCGCTCCGCGACGGCTCCCGACCCCTGGACGTCCCGCCGCTGCCCCGGGCCGTCGTCGACCACTTCACCCGCACCGCGCGCGCCACTCCCGAGAGGACCCCCCGATGAGCCCCTCCCCCCGCCCCCGCCGCCGGCTGTGCGCCGCCGCCTCGCTCGGTGCGCTGCTCGCCGTGACCGCCTGCGGCGGCTCCGACGGCGGCGCCGCCGCCCCGGAGGACTACAGCACCCCGGACGGCGACCTGCAGGCGAGCCTCACGTACAGCGTCTGGGACCAGAACCAGGTCGCCGGCATCGAGGAGAACATCGCCGGGTTCCAGGAGGAGTACCCGGACGTCGACGTGAAGGTCGACGTCACGCCCTACGCGGAGTACTGGACCAAGCTGCAGACGCAGGCGTCGAGCGGCACGCTGCCGGACCTGTTCTGGATGAACGGGCCGAACTTCCAGCTGTACGCCGCGAACGACCAGATCACCCCGATCACGGGCGCCGTGGACGCCGGCGACATCGACCCCGGGAACTACCCGGAGTCGCTCGTCGACCTCTACACCTACGACGACGTCGAGTACGGCGTGCCGAAGGACTTCGACACCATCGCCATCTGGGCCAACCGCTCCGTCTTCGAGCAGGCGGGGGTGCCGGTGCCCGACGGCGACTGGACCTGGGACGAGTTCCGGTCCACGGCCGAGCAGATCTCCACGGCGCTGGCCGACCAGGGGATCTACGGCGCCGGCGGCGGCATGGACGGCCAGACCACCTACTACGACACGATCTTCCAGGCGGGTGGCTCGGTCATCGAGGACGGCGAGTCGGGGTACGACACCCCGCAGGCCCAGGAGGGCATCGACTTCTGGCGGGGGCTCATCGCCAGCGGTGCCTCCCCGACGATGGCGCAGCTGACCGACACCACCGGTGACCAGTGGTTCCTCTCCGGCCGGCTGGGGATGTACTGGGGCGGCAGCTGGTTCCGCTCCGCGCTGGAGGGCTCCGACCTCGCCGAGGACGTCGTGGTGCTCCCGCTGCCGACCGGCGAGGAGCAGGCGACCGTGATCCACGGCGTCTCCAACGTCGTCGCCGCGTCCTCCGACCAGCAGCAGGCCGCCCAGGCGCTGCAGGTCTACCTCGCGGGCGAGGACGCGCAGCTCCAGCAGGGCGAGCAGGGCACCGTCATCCCCGCCTACGACGGGACGCAGCAGGCCTTCGTCGACTCGCTCCCCGACGCGCGGCTCCAGGTCTTCCTGGACGCGGTGGACTACGCGCAGCCCCTGCCGGTCAGCGAGAACACCGCCGAGTGGAACGCGCTGGAGACGGAGCTGCTCCCGCAGGCCTTCTCCGGCGCCGAGCCGGTCGACCAGGTGACGACCGAGCTGGCGGACCAGATGGACGCCGTCCTGTCGGGGTCGTGACGACGTGGCCAGCCTGACCGGCAGCTCCGCACGCCGCAGCACGACGCCGCCCGACGGCTCCGACCCGGCCGGGTCCCGCCGGCGCCCCCTGCGTCGCGACGGCGCGTGGCCGCTGCTCTTCGCGGGACCGCTCGTCGCCGGGATCGCCGTGTTCTACCTGTGGCCGGTCGTGCAGACGGCGTGGTTCTCCCTGACGACCTTCGGCGTCTTCGGCGGCACGACCTTCTCCGGCCTCGACAACTACCGGCAGCTGTTCGCGGACCCGCTGCTGTACCGGAGCCTGCTCAACACGCTGATCTACACCGGCGTGGTGCTGCTCGGCATCCCGATCGCGCTCTACCTGGCCAACCTGCTGAACCTGCCGGGCCTGCGGTTCGCCGCGTTCTACCGGGTGCTGTACTTCCTGCCCTACGTGGCGATGCCCACCGCCGTGGCCATGGTCTGGCGCGTCATCTACAACGGCGACTTCGGGGTCCTCAACTTCGTCCTCGGGCTCGTCGGGGTGGACGGGCCCTACTGGATCAGCACGCCGGGGGCGGCGATCGTGGCGGTCTCGGTCGTGGGCCTGTGGTCCTCGCTCGGGTTCTCGATGATCGTCATCGCTGCCGGCCTGAAGAACATCCCCACCGAGTACTACGAGGCCTCCCAGCTCGACGGCGCCTCCCGCTTCCGGCAGTTCCGCTCCATCACCGTGCCGCTGCTGGCGCCGAGCATCTTCTTCCTGCTCGTGGTCACCACCATCGCGAGCTTCCAGCTCTTCGACCTCCTGTACGCCATCCTCGGGACGGCGAACCCCGCGCTGTCGGAGAGCATGTCGCTCGTCTACTTCTTCTACCAGGAGGGTTTCGTCAGCAACGACAAGGGCTACGCGGCCGCCATCGCCATGGTCATCTTCGCCGTCATCGGCGTGATGACGGCGGTGCAGTTCCGGCTCCAGAGGCGGTGGGCGCAGGGTGGCTGACACGCGCAGCACCAGCAGGGCGGCGGGCGGGGCGGTCGTCGAGCCGCTCACGGTCGACCGGGAGCGGGCCGCGTCGCGGGGCGAGCGCCGGATGCCGGCCGCGCCCCCGCGGCCGGGGCGGCGCGGGCGGCGCGGGGGGCGGAACGGCTCGCACGTGCTCGCGCACGTGGTGCTGGCGACGGGCGGCCTCGTCATGGCCTTCCCGTTCCTGTGGCAGATCATCATGTCGCTGTCGACCAACACCGAGGTGCAGAGCGTCACCCCGACCTTCTGGCCCGCGCAGCTGCAGTGGGAGAACTACGCCGCCGTCTTCCAGCGGCTGCCCTTCCTGGACCAGCTGCGCAACTCCGTGTCCATCACGGTGATCCGGACGGTGGCGCAGATCCTCTTCTGCACCCTCGCCGGCTACGCCTTCGCCCGGATGCGGTTCCGCGGGCGGGGCCTGCTGCTGGCGCTCGTCCTGTCGATCCTCATGGTGCCGTCCCAGGCGTACCTGCTCTCCCAGTACCAGATCGTCCAGGGCTTGGGGCTGCTCAACTCGATCGGCGGCCTCGTCCTCCCGGGCCTGTTCAGCGCGTTCGGCACGTTCCTCATGCGCACGGCGTTCGCGGCCATGCCGGGCGAGCTGGAGGAGGCGGCCCGTCTGGACGGGGCCAACCCGTGGCAGATCTTCTGGCGGGTGATGTTCCCCCTCGCCCGCCCGACGATCAGCGTCCTCGCCATCACCTCGGTGCTCTGGAGCTGGAACGAGCTGCTCTGGCCCCTCGTGGTCAGCTCCTACAGCGAGAGCATGCCGCTGTCGGCGGGCCTGGCCACCCTCATCAGCGACCGCACGACGGACTACCCCGTCGTCATGGCGGCGAGCCTGCTGGCGATGGCGCCCGTCCTGGTGCTCTTCGTCGTCCTCCAGCGCCGGGTCATCGACGGGCTCGCGAGCTCGGGGCTGAAGTAGCGGCCCGGCTCACGACGCCGGGGGCTCCTCGAGGAGCCGGAAGCGGGGGAGCCGGTCCAGCGGCGCCGCGACGGTGACGACGTCCGGCCCCTGGTACCGGGTGCCGTCGTCGCCCTGCCACCCGCCGGGCGGGAGGTGGACGCGGCGGTGCCGGCTCCCGGCCTCGACCACGGGCGCGACCACGAGCGAGCGGCCGAGCATGAACTGGTCGACGACGTCCTCGAGCCCCGGGTGGTGGTAGGCCATGGCCCGGACGACGGGCTCGCCGGTCCGGGCGGCGTGGGCCACCAGGTCCTCGAGCAGCGGCACGTGCTCCTGCCGCACCCGGACGGCGTCGGCGACGGCGGCGCGGTGCTGCTCGTCGAGCACCCGGGACGGGGAGAGCGAGAACTGCATCATCGGGGCCAGGGCGGCGACCTGCGCGGAGCGGACGAAGAACTCCTGGTCCACCGCGCCGGCGTCCTCCACGGCCCCGATCTCGCCGCCGCCGACCATGTCCGGGCACGTGAAGGCGTGGCCGAGCAGGCCCTGGGCCACGAGCTCGGGCACGAGCGAGCCGATGCCGTCCGCCCCCCACGACGGCGGCTTGTCGTGCAGGCGCTGGGCGAGCGGCTGCCCGCCCATCCGCCAGCACGCCCGGTACTCGTTGAAGGGGTACCGCAGGCCGATCCGTGCCCACGCCTCGCACATGTCCACCGGCTCGGCGCGGCCGGCGGTGAGGTCGTCCGCGCGGTAGTCGACGACGTCGCCGGCGTCGAGCTTGAACCCGTCGACCCCGGTCTGCTCGACCAGGGCGTCGAGCTGCTCGCACAGCCACCCCACGGCGTCGGGGTCGCTGACGTCGAGCGTGGCGCTCCAGCCGTTCCACCAGCTCCGCAGCGCCGTCCGCCCGTGCCGGTCGCGCAGCAGCAGGCCCCGTGCGTCCAGGTCGCGGAACACCGCCGAGTCGGGGCTGACGAAGGGGACGACCCAGAGCATGAGCGAGCACCCCCAGGCGTGCAGCTGCGCCACCATGGCCGCGGGGTCGGGGAAGCGTCCCTGGTCGAAGACCCAGGTGCCGTAGCCGGGCGACCAGCAGTCGTCGACCATGACGACCCCCGGTGGCATCCCGTCGTCGAGGAGCTCGCGGACGTACGCCAGCACGCCCTCCTGCGTCGGCGCCCAGGGCATCTGGATCCACGAGTTGTACTGCGGGCCCGTGAAGAGCTCGGGAGCCGGCGACCGGCCCGACGGCGGGAAGAAGCGGGAGGAGGCGGCGAGGAAGGCCTCGCGCAGCGTCCCGCCGGAACGCCCCAGGACGATCTCGCTCCCCCGGAGGGTGAGGCGTCCCTCGTCGACGGTGAAGGCGAACGGCCGCTCCGACCAGACCACGCGGCCGCTCGTCGACAGGAGCAGCGGCGCGCACTGGTTCGCCCCTGCCCGGCCCTGCGGGCCGGTCCCCGCGGACGCCCCGAGGTCCCGCGAGTGCGTCTCGCCCCCGAAGGGCATGAGCCGGCCGTCCGCGACCGCCCCGCCCCACCACCGCTCGCCGGGCTCGAGCCGGACCTCGAGCGCGTCCCCGGTCGCCTCGACGGCCCAGGGCGCCCCGTCGTCGGACGGCGCGCTCACGGGCGCGACCTGGTGGGCGTGCCGGCCTCGCGTCCGCGGTCCACGGCCCGTGAACCTACCGGGCGTCGTCCGCCGGGGGACCGCCTCCGGCCGGGCGGCCGCGGCGTCGCGGTGCGAGGCTCGGGCCATGGACATCTGCGACTACATCCTTCACGACCACGACGAGCAGCGGCGCCTGTTCGCGATCCTGGACGAGGTCCCGCGCGACGACACCGACGCCCTCGGCGTCGTCTGGGGCCGGCTCGCGAACCTCCTCGAGGTGCACGCCCAGGCGGAGGAGGAGCTCTTCTACCCCCGGCTCCTCAAGGAGGGCAAGGGCGAGGGGGGCACGGACGGCCCCGTCGACGAGACGCTCGACGCCGTGGGCGACCACGACGACATCCGCAAGGGCGTCCGCGCCGCGTCGGCGCACGACGTCGGCTCGAAGGAGTGGTGGGACGCCGTCCTCGCGGCGCGCGAGGCCAACGACGACCACATGGGCGAGGAGGAGCGCGAGGCGCTCCCCGACTTCCGTCACAACTCCACGCCGCAGGAGCGGCACGACATCGGCGTCCGCTTCGCGATCTACGAGGCCCGGCACGCGGACGGCCACGGCATCGACTCGAGCGACCGCGGCGCGCAGGCGTACGTGGACGCCCACACCTGATCGGAGCCGGCCCGTCCGGGGGGCTTGCGGGATCAGGCCCGCTCGGGCGCCGCGAGCACCCCGGCGAGCACGGGGCGGGTGGCCCGCAGCGCGAGCACGACGAGCGCCACGCCGGCCAGGACGCAGGCCACCACGACGAGGACCGCCACGCGCGGCCGCGCTCAGCCCACCGCTGCACTCTCGTCTGCGAAGAGCCCGTCAAGGGCGCTACGCGTCGCTGCGCGATGACTCTGCGGGCCGCCCTTGACCCCACCACCAGCACCGACGAGCAGGCATCTACCAGGAGCGGACGGGGGCGGAGCAGCGGCCTACGCAGACGCGCGGCGACGCCGCCAGTCGGCTAGGGCCCCGACAGCCACCGCGAGGCCGAAGAAGTAGAAGACGCCCAGGACGGCCACCACGACTCGGTCCCACCAGTCACCGGCCGGGCCCGCGGCCGTCCGCACGGCGTCGACGGTCACCCAGACCGCGAAGGCCCCCATCAGCCAGAGCACCAGCTCGCCTGCAGACCTGCCTCGACCCAGCCGCGGGCGACCTCCTGGCTGTGCCCTCGACGCACCAGAACCCACCGGGACAGCGCTCCGGTCACCCAATACGTCACCGCTGCCCAGATCAGCACGGTGAAGGGGTCTCGCCCGTCGCTGCCGAGCAGCGCCAGACCGGCGGCCGCGACCGGCACCACACTCAGCACCCGGCACCACCACGGCATCCCGGCCGGCAGCTGCTCCTCCTCACGACCGCCCACACCCGGCTTTCTAGCACCCGACCACGGCGTCGTCCCGGAGACTGACCAGGTGAGCACCCCGACGGGCCTGCGACGCCGCGCCGTCCTCGAGCGCATCAAGACGCTGCGCGAACACCTCGTCGACGAGCGCGACGTCGTGCCGCCCAGCACCGACCCAGGACAGTTGGGGGACGAGGCACACACCCTCTCTGACCAGCGGTTACGTCATAACATAAATTATCAGCGGGATGGGTTCGCCCGAGGAGAGTGGCTCAAAGCGGCTGCCCGGGCGCACCGACGACCCGATCGAGATGCCGCAGCAGCGGTGCCATCACGACGTCGACGGCTTCGGTCTCGTGACCCGGGACGATCGGCACGCAGCTCCTGGGGTCGGCGGGGACCATGCCATCGGCGTAGGTGGTCAGGTAGCGCTGGATCGCCGCGTGGTCGTCGGCCGCGAGGAGGTCCTCGAGGCGCACGAGGTCGGCCGCCGAGAGACCGTCGGGCGCCGAGTCGTCGTGAACGAAGGTCTGCACGCTCACGGCGAGGGTGTCGAGAAGGTCAGCCTCGTCACGCTCGACGAAGTACCCCACCAGCGTCTCGACATCACCGTCGAAGCGCACCCACCCGAACTCACCCTGCTGCTTGAAGCCGCGGGCCCGCATCGCCGGACGCATCAACTGCCGCACCTGGCGACGCACCTCCTTGGATGCCCACCCCACCATGCCCCCATCGTCACCGGACGCGCGACGTCCAGGACACGGCCACAGGGCGGCGCGCCGGCCGGCCCTTGACAACGTCGTCGGCCCCGGCGAGGAGCCGTCCCACATCCGATCGTCGTCCGGTCAGCGTCCCGCTGACGATCGCTGGCCCGCGCCTGCGCTGCCTCAAGCCGAAGTCCTGCTGGGCCGACGACAGAGACAGCGGGGCGGTGTCGCCCTGCCCTGGCTGAGGGGGAGCTAGATGCAGATCAGTGACTCTGGAAGTGCAGCGGCGCTGTGGGCGACGCGGCCCGCGTCGGAGGTCGGTCGTGCAACCTCGCTGACCGAGCTGGAGAAGGCCGGCGAGGTGGAGCGAGGCTGGAAGGCCGGCGACCGCTCGTACGACCGCTTGACCTCGGCCGACCGTGAGGTCCTGTTCGCAGCGACCGGCTCGTGGGTCGACAGCGAAGGGCAACTGCGCTGGGAGCCGCCGGGCGACCCGGAGATGAATCAGGCGGCGGTGCGGCTGGCGTCGCAGATGGAGACCGATCGGCGCACCGGTGCCCTGGTGGGCGATATCAGCAGCGACTACGTCACAAAGCTCATGGAGCGAGTGAGCAACGGCGCCGAGAACTGGGTCGACCCGAAGATCCTCGACAAGGCTCTCGCCTTCGCGCGTGACAGGGAACTGGGGACAGCCACTGCTCGGGTGCCCGTCGACATCCGAGCCTGAGCGGCGCAAACGGTCGCGGCCCAGTAGACGACCGCCTGTTGGCGCAGCTACGGTCCCCGACGCCGGCGCCCACCCGCTCCCCCGCGGCTGTCCCACATTCGATCCTCAACTGGGAGCGGACGAGCTCGAAGCCTTATCTCGCCGGTTGTCCCAGGGCGTCCCCGTACCCGGCGACGAGTCCCTCATCGATATCGAGCGATTACTTCTCGCGCCGTCTCAGCCGAGACGCTGATGCCCCGAGGTCCCGGACCACCTGCCACGTCAGGTACGCAGTGTTGATCGCGAACCACAGCAAGGCGCACAGCACGACGGGGGGTGCGACCACGAGGATCGGCACGTGGAGCTGCGGGTGCTGGGACCACAGCCATCCGGTGCCCAGGACGGCCGACACGAGGACGGAGATCGGCAGCCAGCCCGCCACGTAGGGGTCGCCCAGCACGAAGGGCCACCCGTGGTCACCCGGGCGATCTTGACCGTCGTGCAGGAAGTCGTGAAGAAGCGAGTGCCTTCTCCACAGGTCGCCCCACCGCGCCACGACGGCAGCATGCTCGCCACCCGACGGTTCCGCACGGCTCCAGAGCACCGACCCCCGAACGGCCCCACCCCGGAGCGGCGGATCCGTGCCCGCCAACCGATCGGCTACTGGGAGGCCTCCGCGGTCGCTTTCCGCGAGGCGGGGCCTCGTGAAGCAGTGGTGNAGCGGCGGATCCGTGCCCGCCAACCGATCGGCTACTGGGAGGCCTCCGCGGTCGCTTTCCGCGAGGCGGGGCCTCGTGAAGCAGTGGTGGGCGCCCGTCGGTGTGGGGAGCGGCGGAGCGCGCACCCGACGAGTACGCCGACGGCGGCCAGCAGGCAAGCACCGGGCGCGAGAGCAGCCGCACCGAGGACGACGGATCCGAGCAGCGCGCCGGCGACCGCGAGCAGCCATCGGCCGGGCGTGCTGGAGATGCCGCGCAGGAGCACGGCCGTGACCGGCGTCAGCGCCACCGTCCCGAGCCCGACGCCTGCGACGAGCAGCGCGGGGAACGCTGCGGCGAAGCCGCTGAGCGGGACGTCGGCGTCGGCCTGGTCGAACCCCACCGACCAGGACAGGGCCGCCGCGGTCGCCGCCGCCCATGCGGCGGTCGCGGCCGCAGCCGCGAGGACCGCCCCCGGGGCGGTGATCGGGATGAGATCGCGGACCAAGGCGACGGCAGCCAGCGAGGCCAGTGATGTCGCAACACCGGTCAGCAGCACCGTCCAGACCACCTCGGCCGCGCCCACCGTGGCCGCCGGGTCGGCGAGGGAGACCGCCAGCACGGTGAGCCCGGCGACGGCGGCGGCGGCACCTGCGAGGGCGAGCAGGACCCCGGTGGCGGGCGAGAACCGCTGCGCGGCCCCGTGCGCCCGCAGCGACCACGCGTCTGCCCACGACAGCTCGCGGCCGGTGTCCTGGACCTGCTCGTCCAGCAGGCCCAGGAGCACCTGCCCGTGCCGGGCCCGCCAGCCGCGCGGGTACCACCGCAGCAGCCGCTGAGGGTCGCGGCCTGCTCGAGGGCTCATGCCGTGGCCCACCCGGTCGTGCGCGTGGGCGCCGGGCGGCCCCGGTCGAGGCTGGCCTGGGCGGCGCTGGCCCGGGCCACCAGCCGGTCGGCCTCTAGGGACAGGGCTTCGCGCCCGTCCGTCGTGATGTCGTAGGTGCGCCGGGCCCGCCCGGCGACGACCTCCTCGGAGACCACCCGCACGCGCCCGTCCCGCTCCAGGCGCTCGAGCGTGGCGTACAGGGTGGTGACCCGCAGCGGGCTCTGCCCGCCGGTGAGCTCCTCGACCCGGCCCAGCACCGCGTACCCGTGGCGTGGGGTCTCCGCCAAGGCGGTCAGCACCCAGAACGCCGGCTCCGTCATGTCCTTCGGCACGCGCCGGAGTATGCCCACGTTGGGCAGGTAGGTCGACCGCTTACACGGAAGCCACCCCAATGACGGCCCCCTCGTCGACCCATAGGGGGATCCTCAACTGACACGCGCCTACGTCAGCAAGGGCGTCGGCG
>NZ_JBBIAA010000031.1:0-11888 GCF_037482545.1 Pseudokineococcus basanitobsidens
ACGCCCACCCGGACCCGCCGGACCCGCCGGCCCCGTCGCCAGCGTCGCCAGCAGCGCCGGCGTCACCATCGCGGTCCCGGCCCTGGCCCGGGCGCTCGTCCGCAACCTCGTCCGGAACCTCGTCCGGGGCCTGGCTGGGGCGTGCGTCCGGACCCCCGTCCGGGTCGTGGCCGTCGGGCACGGGCGGCCGGTCGTCGAGAGCCACGCGCACCACCTCGTCCACCCCGCCACCGACGTCGAACAGGTGTTCGACTGAGGAGAACGGTAGCGGGAGGGTCCGACAACGCCCCGCACCCCGCGAGAGCTGTGGACGGCCGTTCGGCAGCGGCGCCTGTGGGCGCCGCGGTGCCGATCTGTGGACCTGTCGACCTACCGATCTCGAGCGGGCCGGAAGGAAGGTGCCCTCCGGAGACGGCGGTCGTGCCGGCGACGAGGTGACCGCACCGCGACGTCGACAGGCACGTAGGCGCCGGGAGCCGTCGCGGTCGACGCCTCGACCGGCGTCCACAGGGCCACCGGCGACAGCCCGATCCACAGGTGTGCCACGACGCGGCCCCGTGTGCGGCGCCCGGCGCGAGCCTTCGGCGATCGGGTCGCGCCGGGCGGCCCGGACGAGGAGGGCCACCATGTCCCAGAGCACGACTGACCGGAGCTCCCGCTGCACCGCCCGTCCTCCGCGCGCACGGCGCGCGGTCGGCTGTCGAGGCGTCGGCGGGCCGCTGTCCCCGCACCTGCTGCGCACCGGACCCGCTCCGCTCACCGAGGTGGAGCCGGACGGAGTCTCGCCCTCCGGCCGTGGTGAGGGCTCCGCGAGCTCCTCCGTGGTCGTCGCCGTCCCGTCCGTGCGTGAGGTCGCCTCCGTCGACGGGCGGCGCCGCGACGGTGGGCGTCTCGTCGGCGACGCGGGCATGGCCACCGCCGAGTACGCCATCGCGACGCTCGCTGCGTGCGGGTTCGCCGGGCTGCTCCTCGCCCTCCTGGCGAGCGACCAGGTGCGGGGGCTTCTGCTCGGCATCGTCCAGCGCGCCCTGACCGTCGGGTGAGGTGCCGCCGCACGCACCTCCGGTCGCCGAGGTCCGTCGTCTGCACGCCGGCCCCGGTGGCCACAGGTCGGGCCGGCGGCTCGGGGACGTCGCCCCGTGGGCCCTGCCGCCGGCCCCGTCAGCGTGCCGACGGGGGTGCCGTGACGGCCGAGCTCGCGGTGGGGCTCACCGCGGTCGCCGTCGTCCTGGCGGCCGTGCTTGCGGTCGGCCAGGCGGTCGTCGCCCAGGTGCGGTGCACCGACGCGGCGGCCGCGGGCGCCCGTGCCGCGGCGAGGGGGGCGGCGGAGCCCGAGGTGGCTGCGACCGCGGCGGCCCTCGCCGGCCCCGGGGCACAGGTGCACGTCGTCCCTCGGGGCTCCTCCGTGCAGGTGGTCGTGCGGCAGGAGGTCGAGCTGGCGCTGCCGCTGAGCCCGGCGCTGCCGGTGGAGGGGCGGGCGGCCGCGATGCTCGAGGAGCCACCGACGGGAGGAGGGCCGTGACGAGTGCCGCGCCACCGGGCCACCACCGCCGGGGCCAGGGCCGGGGCCCGGCGGAGGGGGACCGGACCGCGGACGTCCCACCCGCCGGTGACGGGATGCCCGCCGGCCGGTCCGCTCGGTCGTCGAGCGACGAGCGGGGCGCGGGGACGGTCGTCGTGGTCGGGCTGGTGCTCGTCGGGCTCCTCCTCGCGACGGCGACCGCCGTGCTGGGCCAGGCCGTCGTCGCCCGTCACCGGGCGACGGCGGCCGCCGACCTCGCGGCTCTCGCCGCCGCGGACGTGCTGCTCGGGAGGGCCACGGGAGACGCCTGCGGTGCGGCGGGTCGCACCGCAGCGGCAGGAGGAGCACGCCTCGTCGGGTGCGCGCTGGGCGGGCAGGAGGTCGTCGTGCACGTGGTCGTCCCCGTCGACGGGGTCCTCACGGCCGTCGGACCGGCGACGGCGGCCGCCCGCGCAGGTCCTGCCGGGTCGCCCTGACCACGGGCGACGCCCGGCGGGTCCGGAGGGCGGCGGGGAGACCTGCGGGGCGAGACGGCGACGCGGCCCGACGACCACGCCGGGCACGCCCACGTCCGCCGGTCCTACCGGTGAGCGCTGTCCTCGTCGGCCTCCGCGAGGGCGGCGCGCAGGAGGCGGACGGCGCCGTCCTTGTCCAGCGGCTCGTTCCCGTTGCCGCACTTGGGTGACTGCACGCACGCCGGGCAGCCGTCGCGGCACGGGCACGCGGCGACGGCGTCAGCGGTGGCGGTCAACCACGTCCGGGCGGCGTCGAAGCCGCGGGCGGCGAAGCCGGCCCCGCCGGGGGCGCCGTCGTGGACGACCACGGTCGGGAGGCCGGTGTCCGGGTGCAGCGCCGTGGAGACGCCGCCCACGTCCCAGCGGTCGCTCGTCGCCACGAGCGGCAGCAGGCCGATCGCGGCGTGCTCGGCGGCGTGCGCCGCGCCCGGGACGGCGGTCGCCCCCACGCCGGCGCCCTCCAGCAGCGCCTCCGGGACGGTGAGCCACACGGCCGACGTGCGCAGCACCCGCGGCGGGAGGTCGAGCGGGTGCTCGCCGAGCACCTTCCCGTCGCCGACCCGACGCCGGAGGAAGGAGACGACCTGGCTCGTCACCTCGACCTCTCCCGTGGCCACGGCGGCCTCCCCCCAGGTCCGCCGTCGCCGCTCGGACAGCAGGCGGACGTCGGAGACGTCCCTTGCCGTCGTGGTGACGTCGACGTCCTCGCGCCGGACGAGCGCCGTCGAGGACCCGAGGTCGAGCTCGTCGACGACGTAGGTGCGCCCCCGGTGCAGGTGCACCGCGCCGGGGTGGACGGTGGTGTGCGCCGAGGCGGCGTCGACGTCCCCGACCACGCGTCCGGTCGCGACCTCGACGACCGAGAAGGGCTCGCCCCCCGCCCCGCGGAGGTCTACGTGGTCGGCAGGGCGACCCTCCCCGACCCAGAACCAGCCGTCGCCGCGCCGGCGCAGGAGCCCCCGGCGCGCGAGCGCGTCGAGGAGGGCACGTACCAGCGTCGGGTCGCCGAAGCGGCCCAGCTCCTCGGGGCGCAGGGGGGCCTCGGCGGCTGCGGCCGCCAGGTGCGGCGCGAGCACGTGGGGGTTCTCCGGGTCGAGCACCACCTCCTCGACGCCGGCGCCGACGACGGCCTCCGGGTGGGTGACGAGGTAGGTGTCCATCGGGTCCTCCCGCGCGACGAGGACGGCGACCGCGTCGGTGCCGCGCCGGCCGGCACGACCCACCTGCTGCCACAGCGACGCGCGCGTGCCCGGCCACCCGGCGAGCAGGACGGCGTCGAGGCCCTGGACGTCCACGCCGAGCTCCAGGGCGCTCGTCGTCGCGAGACCGCGCAGGTCGCCGGACCGCAGGTCCCGCTCCAGCGTCCTGCGCTCCTCGGGGAGGTAGCCGCCCCGGTAGGCGGCGACCGTCCCGGGCAGCCGCGGGTCCACCTCGGCCAGCAGCGCCCGCGCGGAGAGCGACACCTGCTCGGCAGCCCGCCTCGACCGCGTGAAGGCGAGCGTCCGCGCGCCGGCCGCGACGAGGTCGGCCAGCAGCTCGGCCGTCTCGGCGGGCGCGGCACGGCGGGCCGTCGGCTCGCCGTGCGCCGTCCCGCCGGCGCCGACGGGACCGCTCCTGCGGAGCATCGGCGGCGGTCGCCACATCAGCAGCGACAGGGCGCCCCGCTCGGAGGAGTCGTCGTCGACGACCTCGACGTCGAGCCCGGTGAGCCGCCGCGCCGTCCGCCCGGGCCGGGCGGTCGTCGCGCTCGCCAGCACGACCACCGGTGCGGCGCCGTAGCGGCCCGCCACCCGCAGCAGCCGCCGCAGCACGGCGGCGACGTGCGAGCCCAGCAGTCCCCGGTAGGCGTGCGCCTCGTCCACGACGACGTGCCGGAGCCGCCGCAGCAGCGACGCCCACCGGGCGTGGTCGGGCAGCAGGGAGCGGGAGAGCATGTCGGGGTTGGTGAGGACGACGTCGGCGTGCGACCGGACCCACGCCCGCTCCTCGCGGGGCGTGTCCCCGTCGCAGGTCGCCGCCACGACGCCGGGGACGGCGAGGGCCTCCAGCGAGGCGAGCTGGTCCGCCGCGAGCGACTTCGTGGGGGAGAGGTACAGGGTCGCGCCGCCGCGCCACGCGTCGCGGGCAGGGCCGCGCTCGCGGGCCGCCGTCAGCGCGGGCAGCCAGTAGCCGAGCGACTTGCCCGACGCCGTCCCGGTCGCCAGCACCACCGGACGTCCGGCCCGCACCAGGTCGGCCGCGCGCACCTGGTGCTCCCACGGCTGCGGCACGCCGGTGCGGCGGAGCGCCGAGACGACCTCCGCGTCCGCCCACACGGGCCAGGGGGCCCGGCGACCGGCCCGGCGGGGCCGCTCGTGCACGTGCAGGAGACGCTCGGCGCGACCCGGGGGGTCCAGCAGCGCAGCGAGCGCCGCCCCCCGGACGTCGGCGGCCCGGACGTCGGCACGCCGGACGTCGGCGCGGGTGCTGGGGCCCGCGTGCGGGGCCGGACCCGCGCCGGTGCCGCGACCGACGGCCGAGAGGGAGACGGGGACCGGGGCCATGCCGGGGCACGCTGCCAGGCGGGTGCGACAGCGGGTGACGGCGCGCGCGGCCCGGGCGTCGGATGGTCTAATGCGGCAACCGGCCACCGCCGGGCGGCCCGTCGCCACGGCCGCCGCACAGCCCGACGCCTGGGAGTCACACGTGGACCTGTCCGTCACCAGCCACGAGCAGGGCGGTCGCACCGTCGTCGCCGTCGGCGGCGAGATCGACGTCTACACCGCTCCGCAGCTGCGCGAGCGGCTCAACGACCTGGTCGCCGACGGCCAGTACCACCTGGTCGTCGACATGCAGGGGGTCGAGTTCCTCGACTCCACCGGCCTCGGCGTCCTCGTCGGCGGCCTCAAGCGGGTGCGCGCCCACGACGGCTCGCTGCACCTCGTCTGCACGCAGGAGAAGATCCTCAAGGTGTTCCGGATCACCGGCCTCACCAAGGTCTTCCCCATCCACGAGACCGTCGAGGAGGCGGTCACCGCCTCCTCGAGCACCGAGGACTGAGCGCGGCACCGACCGCCGCGCCCGCGCGAGCGCGTCGTGGTGACGCCCGCGGCCCGGCGGTCCCCCTCCTCGTCGCCGTGCTGGCCGCCGTCGGCGTCCTCGCGGTGTGGGCTGCGCTGGTCACCACCGGCCCCGGCCAGGTCGTCGACGAGGTCGCGTTCGCGGGCTCGGTGCGCGGTCGCGACCTGCTCGACGGTCGTGCGACCGACGTCCTGTCGCTGGTCTCGGAGGGGACCCTCGTCCTGGGCGTCGTCGTCCTCGTCGTCCTCGCGGTGCTGCGCCGCCGCCTGCGCCTGGCCGTCGCCGCCGTCGCCCTCGTCGGGGGCGCCAACGTCACGACCCAGCTGCTGAAGCACGTCGTGCTCCAGCGCCCCGACCTGGGACTGGGGAGCGCGAACTCCCTCCCGAGCGGGCACACCACCGTGGCCGCCACGCTGGCCGTCGCCCTCGTCCTCGTGGTCCCCGTCGCGGTCCGGGGGCCGGTCGCCCTGCTCGGCGCCGCCTACACCGCGGCGACGGGGGTCTCGACGCTCGTCGCCGGCTGGCACCGGCCCAGCGACGTCGCCGCGGCCCTGCTCGTCACCGCGGGCTGGACGGCGCTCGTCGTGGCCGGGCTGCGCGTCCTCGGCGGCTCGGCGACCGGGCGCGTCGGGCGCGGCTGGGCCGCCGCCCTTGCCGCCGCCGGCGCCGCCGGCGCCGTCCTCGGCCTCGCCGCCCTCCTCGCCGCGGCGGCCGCCATCGACGCGGCCGGGACCGTGGTCGTCGCGAGCGCCGCGCAGGACGCGGGTCGCGGCGTCCAGCTCCTGTCCTACGCCGGGGGCGTCCTCGTCTCCGCCGGCGGCTCGGCGCTGCTGCTGGGGGCCGTCCTCGCGCTGCTGCGGCGGACACCCGCCTGACGCCCGTCGGCCCAGGCGGGCGCACCTAGCCTGGCCACGTGCAGACCGCCTCCCCCGACGTCGACGTGCCCGTGGTCGACCCGTCCCTGGCCGCGTCGCTGCGGCTGGACCTCGCCGAGGTCGGGGGCACCGGGTACCGGGTCGACGCGGTCGAGGAGCTGCTGGGCCCGGTCGCCGCCGCGGCCCTGCACCGCGAGCACTCCCTGCCCGCGCGCCGCGCCGTCGCCGAGGGGCTGGATCGGCGGGACCCGCTCGCCGCGCTGGTCGGTGCCTTCGTCCTCGGGCTGGAGGTGCCCGCCGACGTCCTCGCGGCGGCGCTGCCGCGGTGCGGGCTCGAGGGCGCCGCCGCCCTCGGCCTGCTCCACCGGGGTCCGCAGGGGACGGCGTCCCCGCTGCTCGAGCTGCGGCCGTACGAGGCCGTCGACGCGGTCGGCCCGGCGCACTGGTGGGTGGCCTCGGACCTCGGCGAGATGGCGGCGCCCGGCCCGCTGCGCACCGACCACGTGCTCGGCATCGGCGGCGCCTCGACGACGCTGGCCGGCGCCGCCGTCCGCACGCCCGTGCGGCGGGCGCTGGACCTCGGCACCGGGTGCGGCGTCCAGGCCCTGCACCTGCGCCGCCACGCGCACGAGGTCGTCGCCACCGACGTCTCGGCCCGGGCGCTGCGGGTCGCGGCCCTGACGCTGGCGCTCGACGGACCCTCCGAGGAGGGGACGGTCGAGCTGCGCCGGGGGAGCCTGCTGGAGCCCGTGGCGGGGGAGTCCTTCGACCTCGTGGTCTCCAACCCGCCGTTCGTCATCACGCCCCGCCGTCCCGACGTCCCGGCCTACGACTACCGGGACGGCGGCCTCGTGGGCGACGCGCTCGTCCAGCAGCTCGTCGAGGGCGTCGGCGCCGTCCTCGCCCCGGGCGGCACCGCGCAGATGCTCGGCAACTGGGAGCACCGCAGGGGCGAGCCGTGGACGGAGCGGGTCGCGGCGTGGCTCGACGCGAGCGGCCTCGACGGGTGGGTGGTCGAGCGCGACCTCCTCGACCCGGCCGCCTACGCCGAGACCTGGGTGCGGGACGGCGGCCAGCCGCCGGGCCCGCAGGCCGACGGTCTCGTCGGTGCCTGGCTCGACGACCTCGCGTCACGGCGGGTCGAGGCCGTCGGCCTCGGCCTGGTGGTCCTGCGGCGTCCCCTCGACGACGCCCGGCCACGGCTGCGCCGGCTCGAGCAGCAGCCCGGCCCCGTGGCGGGACCGCTCGGCGGCCACGTCGCCGACGTCCTCGCCGCCGAGGAGGCGCTGGCGTCCCTGCCCGACGACGCCCTCGCGACGCGCAGGCTGCGGGTCGCGGGCGACGTCACGGAGGAGCGCCACGCGCGCCCGGGGGCCGAGCACCCCGAGGTCGTGCTGCTGCGCCAGGGGGGCGGCTTCGGCCGCGTGGTCCGCGTCGGCACGGCGACGGCGGGCGTCGTGGGCGCCTGCGACGGGCAGCTGCCGCTCGGCGTCCTCGTCGGCGCCGTGGCCGCCCTCCTCGACCGACCGGCGGAGGACGTCGCGGCCGAGGTCGTCCCGGTCGTGCGGCACCTCGTCGCCGACGGGCTCCTGCTGATCGGGGGGAGGGCGTGAGCGCCCCGCCCGCCGGCGGCCCGCGGGAGCGCGACGAGCGGGGGCGCGCCCAGAACGCGCGGCCCCGTGACGTCCTGGGGCGCCCGCTGCCGCGCGGCGCCGAGGGCGTCCCCCGCGTGCCGGAGGACCTGGACCTCCCGCCGCGCGAGGCGCTCGTGGAGGCGCAGCGGCTGCTCGACGCGGGCATGCCGTTCCACGCCCACGAGGTGCTCGAGGCGGTCTGGAAGTCGGCCCCGGCGGCCGAGCGCGACCTGTGGCAGGGGATGGCGCAGCTGGCCGTCGGCCTCACCCACCACCTGCGCGGCAACGACCGTGGCGCCGGGGTGCTCCTGCGCCGAGGACGGGGACGGGTGGCCCCCTGGGCGTCCGGGACCTCGGACCCGTCCCCGGACGGCGGGGCGCTCGTCGACGTCGACGGCCTGCTCGACTGGTCGTCGCGGCTCCTCGAGGTGGTCGACGACCGGGCGCGTGCGGGGACGCCCGACCCGCCGGTGCCGCCGCGCTCGCCCCGGATCCGCCGCCGCCCGTCGAGCGGGAGCGGCGCCGGTCCACGCGGGCTGCGGCTGGAGCGCCGGGCGCTGAGCGCCCGGGAGGCGGCCGCCGTCGTCGGCTGGCGCTACCCGCCGCCGCACGACCGGCACGACCTGCCCGCGCAGGCCGCGGCGGGCCTCGTCCGCCGCTCGCCCGGCGGTCGCGAGGGGTACGAGCCGGTCCTGGACGGCGACGGCGAGGTGGTGGCGCTCGTGTGCCTCGGGGTGGAGGCCACCGTGCCCGGGCAGCCGCACCGGCGACAGGACCGGCGACAGGACCGGCGTCCGGGCCGGGACGTCGGCGCGGGCCCGACGGGCGGGCGCCCCGACGTCCTCGACGTCGGCCTCGGGGTCCGGCCGGACCTCGTCGGCGCCGGGCTCGGCGGCCGGGCGCTGACGATGCTCGTCACCGCGCTGCGCGAGGGGCCGTCGGCGCCCGAGGAGCTGCGCGCCGTGGCGCGCGAGGCCGACGCCCGGGCCCTGGGGGTGCTCGCGCGGCTCGGGCTGACCGCGCGGGACCGCTTCGCGGCGCTGCCGCCCGGGCCGGCGGGCGAGGTCTTCGTCGAGATGCGCGGGCGCCTGGTCGACCTGCCCGGGTCCGACCCGTCCGACCCGTCCGACCCGTCCGGCACCGACCCGGCCCGGGCCGACCGGCCCGGCTGACCCCCGGCGCCCGGGGCGGCGCTGCGGTGCGTGCGCGGTGGAAGCGGTGCGCGACCACGGGGTCCGGACGCGTACGGTCTCCCGACGGGGCGGGCACGGCCCGCCGGTCGACCGCGGCGCAGCACGGCTGCCGACGGACGACGGACGACGGAGGAGGACGGGGCACCGTGGCAGGCACCACCGCGACGCGCACCGGGACGCGACGGCTCGTCATCGTCGAGTCGCCCGCGAAGGCCCGGAAGATCGCCGGCTACCTCGGCGACGGCTACGACGTCGAGGCCAGCGTCGGTCACATCCGCGACCTCCCGCAGCCGAGCGAGCTGCCCGCCGACATGAAGAAGGGCCCCTTCGGCCGCTTCGCCGTCGACGTCGAGAACGGCTTCGAGCCGTACTACGTCGTCGACGCGGACAAGAAGAAGAAGGTCACCGAGCTCAAGCGGCTCCTCAAGGACGCGGACGAGCTCTTCCTCGCGACGGACGGCGACCGCGAGGGCGAGGCCATCGCCTGGCACTTGCTGCAGACGCTCAAGCCGTCGGTCCCCGTGCGGCGCATGGTCTTCCACGAGATCACCCGTGAGGCGATCCAGCGGGCGCTGGAGTCCACCCGGGACATCGACACCGACCTCGTCGACGCCCAGGAGACCCGTCGGATCCTGGACCGCCTCTACGGCTACGAGGTCTCGCCCGTCCTGTGGCGCAAGGTCCGCGCCGGCCTGTCCGCCGGCCGCGTGCAGTCCGTGGCCACCCGCCTCGTCGTCGAGCGCGAGCGCGAGCGGATGGCGTTCCGCGCCGCCGAGTACTGGGACCTCACGGCGCAGGTCGCCGCCGCCGACGAGACGGCCGGCCAGGCGTTCCGGGCGCGCCTGACCCGCCTGGACGGGCGCCGCACGGCCACGGGCCGCGACTTCGACGACGCGGGGCGCCTGACCGGCGACGCCGTCGTCCTCGACGGGCCGGTGGCCGGTGCCCTGGCCTCGGCCCTCGGCGAGGCCGGCAGCGACCTCGGGGCGCGGGTCACCTCGGTCGACACCAAGCCGTACACGCGGCGGCCGGCCGCGCCGTTCACGACCTCGACGCTGCAGCAGGAGGCCTCGCGCAAGCTGCGCTCGAACGCGCGGGCGACCATGCGGACCGCCCAGTCGCTGTACGAGAACGGCTACATCACGTACATGCGCACCGACTCGGTCGCGCTGTCCGGCGAGGCCGTCCGGGCCGCCCGCCGCCAGGCGAGCGAGCTCTACGGGCCCGACTTCGTCCCGGCCTCCCCCCGCGTCTACGCCTCCAAGGCCAAGAACGCGCAGGAGGCGCACGAGGCGATCCGGCCGGCCGGGGACAGCTTCCGCACCCCCGCCCAGGTCTCCGGCGAGCTGCGCGGCGACGAGTTCCGTCTCTACGAGCTGATCTGGAAGCGCACCGTCGCGAGCCAGATGGCCGACGCCCGCGGCTCGACCGCGTCGGTGCGCCTGGGGGCGACCGTCCCCGCGACGCCGCTGACGACCGAGGCCCGCGTCGCCGGCCAGGACGTCGAGCTCTCGGCGTCCGGCACTGTCATCACCTTCCGCGGCTTCATGGCCGCCTACGAGGAGAGCCGCGACGAGGACCGGCACGGCTCCGGCGAGGACGCGCAGGACGGCTCGGACGGCCGCCTGCCGGAGCTCGCCGAGGGCCAGGGCGTCGACCTGTCCGACGTCGTCGCCGCCGACCACCGCACCTCGCCCCCGCCCCGCTACACCGAGGCGAGCCTCGTCAAGGCGCTGGAGCAGCTGGGCATCGGACGGCCCTCGACGTACGCGGCGACGATCTCCGTCATCGCCGACCGCGGCTACGTGCAGCACCGTGGCTCGGCGCTCGTGCCCACGTGGCTCGCCTTCGCCGTCACCCGGCTCCTGGAGGAGCACTTCGGCCAGCTCGTGGACTACCGCTTCACGGCGTCGATGGAGGAGGAGCTCGACCGCATCGCCTCCGGCGCCGAGGAGCGCCGCAGCTGGCTCACCCGCTTCTACTACGGACCGCTCGGCGCCGAGGGCGGTCCCGGCGGTGACGACGCGGGGACCGGCGCGGGCACCGGTGGGGGACCCGGCGGAGCGAGCCCGGCCGGCGCCGCCGGCGAGGCCGTCCCCGAGGGCCTCAAGCCGCTCGTGGACGACCTCGGCGACATCGACGCCCGCGAGGTCAACTCGGTGCCGATCGGCGAGGGCATCACCCTGCGCGTCGGGCGCTACGGGCCCTACCTCGAGGCGACCGGCGAGGACGGCGAGCCGCAGCGGGCCTCCGTGCCCGACGACGTCGCCCCCGACGAGCTGACGGTCGAGAAGGCCCGGCAGCTGCTCGCCACCCAGTCCGAGGGCGATCGCGTGCTCGGCGTGAACCCCGGCAGCGGGCGCTCCGTCGTCGCGCGGTCGGGTCGCTTCGGGCCCTACGTCACCGAGGTCGTCGAGGACCCGCCGGAGCCGGAGGAGAAGCCGAAGGGGCGCAAGAAGGCCCCGGCGAAGCCGAAGCCGCCGACGGCGTCGCTCTTCGCGACCATGCAGGTCGAGACCGTGACGCTCGACGACGCGCTGCGGCTGCTCTCGCTGCCGCGCGTGGTCGGCGTCGACCCGGCCGACGACACCGAGATCACCGCCCAGAACGGCCGCTACGGGCCGTACCTCAAGAAGGGCACCGACTCCCGCTCGCTGGAGTCCGAGGACCAGCTCTTCGACGTGACCCTCGAGCAGGCGCTGGCGCTCTACGCCCAGCCCAAGCGCGGGCGCGGCCGGACGGCGAAGCCGCCGCTGCGCGAGCTCGGGGACGACCCCGTGTCGGGCAGGCCGGTCGTCGTCAAGGACGGGCGCTTCGGCCCCTACGTCACCGACGGCGAGACCAACGCCACCCTGCGGACCGACGACGCACCCGAGTCGATCACGCCGGAGCGCGCCGCAGAGCTGCTGCAGGACAAGCGGGACCGTGGACCGGCGAAGAAGCCGGCGCGCAAGGCCCCGGCCAGGAAGCCCGCCGCGAAGAAGCCGGCCGCGAGGAAGCCCGCGGCGAAGAAGGAACCCGCCCAGGGCTGACCCGGGCCGCGCCTCGTCCGGACACGCAGGAGGGGAGCACCCGGTGGGTGCGGCCCT
>NZ_JBBIAA010000031.1:11964-29370 GCF_037482545.1 Pseudokineococcus basanitobsidens
CGCACCCGGTGGGTGCGGCCCTCCTGCGGGCGACCGGACGTCGCCCGGCGCGAGGTGCTCGGCGTCAGCCCTCGATCTGGTCCAGGACGTCGGGGTTCTGCTCGAACCACGCGTCGACGGCCTCCTCGTACTGGCCCTCGCCGTACTCGTTGACGACCATGTTCTCGAGCTCGCCGTACTGCTCGTCGGTCAGCGAGAAGTTGGACATCATCGCGGCGACCTCGGGCATGTCGTCGGAGAAGCCGGCACGCGCGAGCTCGTGCAGGCCCTCGGGGTCGCCCATGGCGCCCTCCGGGTCCTCCAGGTCGCGGACCGGGAACTCCGAGCTCGCCCAGAACGGCCGCCACAGGGTGACGACGACGTCCTCCTCCGAGTCGATGGAGGACTGCAGCTCGGCGAGCATCGCCGCCGTCGACGAGGTCTGGAGCGTGTACTCGTCCCCCAGCCCGTACGTCGGGATGGCGTCGTCCTGGACGACCCCGGTGAGGCCGGCGCCGGGCTCGATCCCGACGATGCGGCCGCCGAACCGGTCCGCCTGGCCCTTGAGGTCGGCGATCGAGTCGACGCCCTCGACGTAGTCGGGTACGGCCATCGTGAGGACGGCGCCGTCGTACCAGGCGCCGAGGTCCTCGATGTCGTCGCCGTACTCCTCCATGTACTTCGCGTGCGTGACCTCGGGCCATCCCGAGGGGTACACGTCGAAGTCGCCGCCGGCGAGACCGGCGTACAGGGGGGCGGCGTCGTTGATCTCCTGGAACTCGACGTCGTAGCCCTGGTCCTCGAGCACGTGCTGCCACACGTAGGCGGTGCTCAGCCCGTCGGTCCAGGACGGCAGGAAGCCGAGGGTGACGGTGCCCCCGCCGGCCGCGTCGGTGCTGCCGCCGGCGGCGGTGTCGGTGTCGTCGCTGCCGCAGGAGGCGACGGCGAGGCCGAGGACGGCCAGGCCGGCAGCCAGGCGGGCGGCGCGGGTGGTGTGCTTCTGCACGGGGTTCCTCTCGTCGTGCGGACCCGCACGGCCCCGGTCGGGGCGGCGCGGTCGTCCACGTCGTCAGGTCGGTCGTGCGGCCCGTCGCGGAGCGGCGGGGGGTCTGGGGAAGGGGGTCAGCTCCCGCCGGCGCCGGCGCCGGCGCCGAGGCGGCGAGAGCGCTGCCGCTCCGCCTCGACCCGCGCCTCGGACGTCAGCCCGTCGTCGTCACCGCTGCCCCCGGGGCCGGTGCTGCCGGAGCCGGTGCTGCCGCGGCCGAGCATCGAAGGGGTCCTGGAGAGGCGGCCGCGGACGGCCCCGGCGGTCCCGAAGGAGGCCGTGAGCCGGTCCAGGTAGATCGCCAGGACGACGACGGACAGCCCTGCCTCGAAGCCGAGCCCGAGGTCGAGCGAGGCGATGGAGCGCACGACGTCGCTCCCGAGGCCCGGGGCGCCGATGAACCCGGCGACGACGGCCATGGACAGGGCGAGCATGATCACCTGGTTGATCCCCGCCATGATCGTCGGCAGGGCGAGCGGCAGCTGGATCCCGCGCAGGATCTGCCGGGGCGAGCCGCCGAAGGCGGTCCCCGCCTCGACGACCTCGGCGTCGACCTGGCGGATGCCGAGCTCCGTGAGCCGGACGCCGGGCGGCAGGGCGAAGATGACGGTCGTCACGAAGCCCGGCACGACGCCGATGCTGAAGAAGGCGACGGCCGGGATGAGGTAGGTGAACGCCGGCATCGTCTGCATGAAGTCCAGCACGGGTTTCACGACGGCGCTGGTGCGGTCGCTGCGCGCCGCCAGGATCCCGACGGGGACGGGGACGGCCGTCGCCACCACGGTCGCGATGAGGATCAGGGCGAGCAGCTCCATGGCGCTGACCCACAGGCCCATGCTGACCACCAGCAGCAGCGCCACCGCGGACAGGACCCCGAAGCGGACGGAGCGCACCGCCACACCCAGCAGCCCGAGCAGGAGGGCCAGGACCACCGGCGGCGGCAGGAGCAGGAGGCTGGTGAAGCCCTCGACCACGGTCGAGGTCGCGGTGGCGAAGCCGTCGAGGACGGGTCCTGCGACGTCCCCGACCCAGTCCACGGCGGCCTCGACCGCGTCGCCGACGGGTACGCGGGGAAGAGGCACGATCTCGTTGACCTCAGCCATGGACGGCCTCCCTCGGGGTGTCGGTGGTCGTGCCGGAGGTGCCGGAGCCGCCGCCCAGGGCCGCGAGCATCGCGGCGGAGGTCACGACGCCGACGACACGGCCGTCCTCCTCGGCGACGACGACGGAGCCGCCGCCGGTCGCGGCGGGCTGCAGCAGGTCGGCGAGCGGTGTCGTGGGCAGCGCCCGCGGCAACCGCTCGAGCTCGCCGTCCACCGGCGCGGGGGGCTCCATGACGTCGGCGGCCGCGAAGACGCGCCCGCGGTCGACGTCGGCGAGGAAGCTGGCGACGTAGTCGTCGGCCGGCGCCCGCAGGATGTCCTGCGGCGTCCCGCTCTGCACGACGCGCCCCTCGCGCATCACGGCGACGGTGCTGCCGAGGCGCATGGCCTCGTTGAGGTCGTGGGTGATGAAGACGATGGTCTGCCCCATCGAGGCCTGCAGTTCCAGCAGCTGGTCCTGCATCTCGCGCCGGATGAGGGGGTCGAGGGCGCTGAACGCCTCGTCCATGAGCATGATGTCGGTGCCGGAGGCCAGCGCCCGGGCGAGGCCCACGCGCTGCTGCATCCCGCCCGAGAGCTGCCCTGGGCGGCTGCCCGCCCGGTCGCCGAGACCCACCATGTCGAGCGCGTCACCGGCCTTGCGGCGGCGCTCGGACCGGTCGACCCCGCGGATCTCCAGCGCGTAGGCGGCGTTGTCGAGCACCGACCGGTGCGGCAGCAGCGCGAAGTGCTGGAAGACCATGCTGAGCCGCTCCTGCCGCAGGCGCCGGAGGGCGTCGGCGTCCAGGGCGGTGAGCTCGGTGTCCCCCACGTGGACGGTGCCCGCGGTCGGCTCGAGCAGCCCGTTGAGCATCCGGATGAGCGTCGACTTCCCCGAGCCGGACAGGCCCATGACGACGGAGATCTCGCCGGGCTCGACGTCGAGGTCGACGTCGACGACGGCCGGGGTGGTCCCGTCGGCGCGCACGGCGGCGATGGGCTCACCCCGCCGCAGGCGCTCGACGGCGTCCTGCGGCCGGGGACCGAAGACCTTGTACAGGCCTCTCGCGGAGACTGCGGGCACGGCGTCCTCTCGTCGGCCCCGCTGCGGCGGGCCGTCGGTCGTCTGTCTTCGTGCAGCGGTGCGCCGGCGCCACGGGGCGCTGCGCAGTCGTGCTGTCGGCGGAGGCGCGGGCCGTGCCCCTTCGGGCGGCTCTCGCGCGCTCGTCACCGCGACGGGGGGCCAGCGCAAAGGTGCGCCGGGATGTTCCCGACGGTAGCCGCGGGGCGCGGGATGGTCGACCTCCACCGGCGCCTGCTCACCATCAGTGATCGGATCGTGACGCAGACCGGACGCAGACGGGTGAAGGGCCCACTCCCTAGGGTGGCGGCATGACGCGCTGGGGGTTCCTCGCCACGGGGGGCATCGCGACGACCGTCGCCGGTGACCTCCCCCTCGTCCCCGGGGCCCGCGCCCTCGCCGTCGCCTCGCGGGACGCGGCCCGGGCCGCCGCCTTCGCCGAGCGGCACGGGTTCGAGCGGTCCTACGGCTCCTACGCCGGCCTGCTGGCGGACCCCGACGTCGACGTCGTCTACGTGGCCACCCCGCACGGCCAGCACCGTGCGGTCACCCGTGCGGCGCTCGAGGCAGGCAAGCACGTGCTCGTCGAGAAGTCCTTCACGACGACGCTCGCCGGCGCCCACGAGCTCGTCGACCTGGCTCGCTCCCGCGGCCTGTTCGCGATGGAGGCGATGTGGACCCGCTTCCTGCCCACGGTCGTGGACCTGCTGGCGGCGCTCGAGGGCGGCGTCGTCGGCGAGGTGCGCCACGTCCACGGCGACCTGGGGTTCCCCGTGCCGCGGGACCCGACCAGCCGCTTCTACGACCCCGTGCAGGGCGGCGGCTCGCTGCTCGACATGGGCGTGTACCCGGTGGCGATGGCCCGGATGGTCCTCGGCCCGGCGTCGCGCGTCGTCGCCCGCGGGACCCTGACGAGCACGGGCGTGGACGCCGAGGCCGCCCTCCTGCTGACGCACGCCTCCGGCGCCACGGCGACGACGCTGAGCACCATCACCGCGCGCCCACCCCGTCGGGCGGTCCTGTCCGGCACGGACGGGCGCGTGGAGACCGAGGGGGCGCTGCACGCGCCGGACGCCTACGTCGTGCACCGCCCGGACGCCGAGCCGCTGCGGGTCAGCCGCGGTCGCACCGGCCGCGGCTACGTCCACATGCTCGAGCACGTCCAGGACTGCCTGGCCCGGGGGCTCACCGAGAGCCCGCTGTGGCCGCTGTCCAGCACCCTCGAGGTGATGGAGGTCCTCGAGGGGGCGCTCGGCGACCTGGGCGTCCGGATGGACGACGACCGACCGATGCCCTGAGGCGCACGGCCGTACCGGGGGCTCAGCCGGGCGGGTCCACCAGCTCCGGGCGCCCGAAGAGGTGGCCCTGGCCGAGGTGCACGCCGAGCTGCACGAGGTGGTCGCGCTCGGCGACGGTCTCGACGCCCTCCGCGAGCACCAGCGCGTCCGTGCTGCGGGCGAAGCCGACCAGGGCGGCCGCCATCGCCGACCCCGCGCGCGAGCGCTCGACGCCCCGCACCACCCCGATGTCCAGCTTGACGACGTCGGGCGCGAGCTGGACGACGTGCCGCATGCTCGCGTAGCCGGCCCCGGCGTCGTCGACGGCGAGCAGGAGGCCCCGCTCCCGCAGGGGGCGCAGGACGGCGAGCAGGGACGTGTAGTCCTCGACCGGCGCGTGCTCGGTGAGCTCGAGCACGAGGTGGTCGAGCGGACCGGCGCCGAGGAGCCGGGTGAAGGCCGGGGTCAGCACCGTGCCCGGGGACGCGTTGACGGCCAGCCGTCCGGGCCGCCGGCCGACGTGCCGCAGCGAGGCCTGCAGGCACATCAGGTCGAGGCGCCCCTCGGCACCGCCGCCGGCTGCGCGGGCGAACCAGCGGCTCGGCGCCTCGTGCGGCGCCGGGAACCGGCTGAGGGCCTCGGCCCCGACGGGGCGGCCGTCCCGGAGGTCGACGACGACCTGCAGCGCCGTCCGCGGGCCGCCGTCCGCCTCGAGGGCGTCGAGCTCGGTGAGCAGCCGCCGGCGTCCGTCCTCCCGGCGGTCCTCCTCCTCGACGAGGTCCATCACGACCCCGCCGATGCTGCGCAGCACCTCGGCGTCGCGCGGTCGCAGGCGGTGGTCCGCCTCCAGCGAGTGGGCGCACAGGGTGCCGTACAGGCGCCCGTCGGCGCGGTGCAGCGGGACGCCGACGTAGGCGCCCACGTGGCGCTCCCGGGTGACGGGCAGGGGGGAGGTCACCGGGTGCGCCGCGGCGTCGGGGACGACGTTCTCGAGCCGGCCGTCCAGCAGCAGCTCGCAGTAGGTGCCGGAGAGGGGCTCGTGGTCGCCCGGACGGGCGGGCATCGGAGCACGCGCGGCGATGTTGCGGAAGCTCCGCCTGTCGCCCTCGAGGCGCGTCACGTACGTGGCGTCCATGTCGAGCTGCTCCCGGACCAGCTCGAGCAGGGCGTCGACGCTCGACAACCGCGTCCCGTCCACGACGGGGTGCGACGCGGCGGCGCGGGCCGCGGCGCCCGGCCGCGCCCGCGGCCTGGTCCCACGTGCCGCCTTGTCGGCGTACATGGCGGCGTCGGCCACCCGCCAGGCCGCGTGGAGGTCGTCGTCGCCGTTCCGGGCGCCGACGCCGATGGACGCCTCGATCCCTGAGCGGGCCAGCAGGTCACGGACCTGGCGGGCGACCTCGCGGCCCTCGTCCGGGGAGGCCTCGACGAGGAGCAGGCCGAACTCGTCGCCGCCGAGGCGGGCCAGCAGGTCGCTGCCGCGCACCCGTTCGCGCAGCAGGTCGGCCGTGCGGCGCAGCAGGGCGTCCCCCGCCGCGTGGCCGTCGGCGTCGTTGACGTGCTTGAGCGCGTCCAGGTCGAGCACGACGACGCAGGCCTGGGAGGCGTAGCGGCCGGCGCGCGCCTCCTCGGCGGCCAGCGCGGCGTCCCAGGCCCGCCGGTTGGCGACGCCCGTCAGCGCGTCCGTGGCCGCGGCGGACTCGGCGCGCTCCCGGCGGCGCACCTCGCGCGCCAGCTGCAGCTCGTGGTCCAGCAGGGTCCCCAGCAGCCCGGCCTGCACGCGGACGCTCGGCATCGCGGCCTCGAGGTCGGCGCCCCGCTCCTGCGCGCCCGCCGCGCACAGGGTGCCCAGCAGCCGGCCGTCGGGCGCGTGCAGCGGCACGCTGAGGTACGAGCGCGCCTCGATCCCCGTGGCGTCGCGCATCCGCGCGTAGCCGGGGGCGTCGTCGACGACGGGCGCCACCTGCGGCGCGGAGCCGTCGACCATCCGGGCGCAGAACGTCTCCTCCCACGGGCGGACGAGGCCGGTGCGGTTGCCGAAGGCGTCGTCCTCCGCCGTCGCCAGGACGACGTAGTCGTCGCCGCGCCGGCGCGCCACGAGCCAGGAGTCCATCCCGACCCGCTCCCGGAGGTCCTGCAGGGCGGCCCGCGCGGCGGAGGTGAAGTCGCTGATCGTGCCGTCGACCGCCGGCCGGTCGAGCCCGGGCAGCCCCTCGGGAGGTGTCTCGTCCACGGACGGGGACGCCCCTCCGCCGGCCGCGTCCCCGGTCCCGCTCACGTCCCTCACGCCTGTCGTCCTCGGCGTCCGCGGCCCGGCGCTGGAGCGACGCGGCTCACAGCCGACCCACCTGCACGACCCGGACGACGGCGGCGCCCTCCTCGTCGCTCGCCGGCAGGTCGACCTCCGCCGAGAAGCCCCAGTCGCCGTCACCCGCGGGGTCGGCGAAGACCTGGCGCACGTGCCAGGTCTCCGGCTCCTTGCGCCACAGCAGCATCTGCGGGCCGCGGGCGTCCGCGCCCGTCCCGATCTCCTCGTGCTCGGCGTGGTAGGCCTCGAGCTGCTCGGCCCACGCGGCGGCGTCCCAGCCCGTGGCCGCGTCCAGCTCGCCCAGGTCCCCGGTCCGTCGCAGGGCGGCCAGCTCGACCCGCCGGAAGAGCGCGTTGCGCACCATCCGGGTGAAGGCGCGCTCGTTGCCGGTCACGGGGCGCGTGGGCGCCGTCGGTGCCCGTACCTCGGTGACCGCCGCGTCCACGCGCTCGGGGTCCGTGAGGTGCTCCCACTCGTCGAGCAGGCTCGAGTCGACCTGCCGCACGAGCTCGCCGAGCCACTCGACGAGGTCGACGACGTCCTCGGTGCGGGCCTCGGCCGGCACCCCGGAGCGCAGCGAGCGGTAGGCGTCGGTGAGGTACCGCAGCACCGCCCCCTCGGCCCGGACGAGGCCGTAGAAGGAGACGAGCTCGCGGAAGGTCATCCCGCGCTCGTAGAGGTCGCGGACGACGGACTTCGGCGAGAGCACGGCCCGGGAGGCCCACGGGTGGCCCTTCGCGTAGGCCTCGAAGGCGGCCTCGAGCAGCTCCTCGAGCGGCTTGGGCCACGTGACGTCGTCGAGGAGCTCCATCCGCTCCTCGTACTCGATCCCCTCGGCCTTCATCTGCGCGACGGCCTCTCCGCGGGCCTTGAACTGCTGGGCCTGCAGCACCGCGCGGGGGTCGTCGAGGGTCGCCTCGACGACGGAGAGCACGTCGAGGGCGAAGGTGGGTGACGCCGGGTCGAGGAGCTCGACCGCCGCCAGGGCGAAGGTCGACAGCGGGTGGTCCAGGGCGAAGCCGCGGGGCAGGTCGACCGTGAGGCGGTACCGGCGTCCGTCCGGCTCGGGCTCGTCGAGCCGCTCGACGACGTCGGCCGCGATCAGCGCCTTCGTGATGCCGACGACCTCGCGCACGTGCCGCCGCTGGCGCGCCCGCGGCTCGTGGTTGTCGAGCAGGAGGTGGCGCATCGCCGCGGCCGGGTCCCCGGGGCGCGCCAGGACGTTGAGCACCATCGACGTCGAGACGGCGAAGGTCGGCCGCAGCGGCTCCGGGTCGGCGGCGACGAGCCGGTCGAACGTCGCCCGGGTCCAGGCCACGAAACCCTCGGGCGGCTGCCTCCGGGTGACCTTGCGCCGCTTCTTCGGGTCGTCACCGGCCTTGGCGAGCGCCTTGAGGTTCTCGACCTCGTGCTCGGGCGCCTGGACGACGACGGTGCCGGCCGTGTCGTAGCCCGCTCGTCCCGCCCGGCCGGCCACCTGGTGGAACTCGCGGGCGGAGAGCAGCCGCGTGCGGGTCCCGTCGTACTTGGACAGCGCCGACAGCAGCACCGTGCGGATCGGCACGTTGATGCCGACGCCGAGGGTGTCGGTGCCGCAGATGACCTTGAGCAGCCCGGCCTGCGCGAGCTGCTCCACCAGCCGGCGGTACTTCGGCAGCATCCCCGCGTGGTGGACGCCGATGCCGTGCCGCACGAGGCGCGAGAGCGTCTGCCCGAAGCCGGTGGTGAAGCGGAAGCCGCCGAGGAAGGCGGCGATCTCGTCGCGCTCGGCGCGCGTCGCCACCTGGGCGCTCGTCAGCGCCTGCGCCCGCTCCAGCGCCGCCGCCTGCGTGAAGTGGACGACGTAGACCGGCGCCTGCCGGGTCTCCAGCAGCTCGGCGATCGTCTCGTGCACCGGCGTCGTCGCGTAGTAGTGGTGCAGCGGCACGGGGCGCTCGACGGAGGCGACGAGCGCCGTCTCCCGGTCGGTGCGCCGGGTCAGGTCCTCGCGGATCGGCGTGGTGTCGCCGAGCGTCGCCGACATCAGCAGGAACTGGGCGTGCGGCAGCTCCAGCAGCGGCACCTGCCAGGCCCACCCGCGGTCGGGGTCCCCGTAGTAGTGGAACTCGTCCATGACGACCGTGCCGATGTCGGCCTCGGGGCCCTCCCGGAGGGCGAGGTTGGCGAGGACCTCGGCGGTGCAGCAGATGATCGGCGCCCCGGCGTTGACGCTGGCGTCGCCGGTGAGCATGCCGACGCGCTCGGCGCCGAAGACCGCGCACAGCGCGAAGAACTTCTCCGACACGAGCGCCTTGATGGGAGCGGTGTAGAAGGACCGGCGTCCCTGGGCGAGCGCGAAGGCCTGCGCACCGGTGGCGACGAGGGACTTGCCCGACCCGGTGGGCGTCGACAGGACGACGTTCGCGCCCGTCACGAGCTCGAGCAGCGCCTCCTCCTGGTGGGGGTAGAGCGACAGGTCCTGCCCGGCCGTCCACCCCGAGAAGGCGGCGAGCAGGGCGTCGGGGTCCGCGCCCCCCTCGGCGGCGGCCGCCCGCAGCGGCTCCAGCGCCGCGACGAGGTCGGGTGCGGGGCGCTCGGGCGTACCCGGCTCGCGGGCGCCGTCGGCGGACTGCGGCACCGCTGCTGCGATCGTCATCCTCGCCAGGATCCCACCACCGCCGCCGCGGCGGCACGGTGGGTCACGACCCGGTCACGGCGAGTCGTGGGGCCGCCTCACACGAAGGCGCCGTACCCCGTCACCGCCCGGCCGACGACGAGGGTGTTGACCTCGCGGGTGCCCTCGTAGGAGTAGAGCGCCTCGGCGTCGGCGACGAAGCGGGCGACGTGGTGCCCGGCGAGGACGCCGTTGCCGCCCATGACCTCCCGGGCGCGGGCGACGACGTCGCGCATCCGGGAGGTGCAGAAGGCCTTGGCCATGGCGGCGTGCTCGTCCCGGCGCTCGCCGGCCTCCTCGAGCTGGCACACGCGCACGACCATGCCCAGCGAGGCCGTGACGTCCGACAGCATCCGGACGAGGTGGTCCTGGACCAGCTGGAAGGACGCCAGCGGGCGGCCGAACTGCTCGCGCTCGCGGGTGTAGGCCAGCGCGTGCTCGTAGGCGCCGAGGGCCACGCCGACGGACTCCCAGGCCACGCCGCCGCGGGTGCGCCGCAGCACCTCGTTGGTGTCCCGGAAGCTGCTCGCGCCCTCGAGGCGGTTCGCGTCCGGGACGCGGCAGCCCTGCAGGGTGATGTCGGCGTTCTCGACGGCGCGCAGAGCGGTCTTGCCGCGGATCGGCGTCGCCGTGAACCCGGGGGTGCCCTTCTCGACGAGGAAGCCCTTGACCTGGCCGTCGGCGACGTCGCGCGCCCACACGACGACGACGTCGGCGAAGCAGGCGTTGCCGATCCAGCGCTTGGCCCCGTCGAGCACCCACTCCTCGCCCTCGCGCCGGGCGCTCGTGGCGAGACCGCCCGCGACGTCGGACCCGTGGTCGGGCTCGGTCAGGGCGAAGGCGCCCACGGCCTCGCCCCGTCGCATGGCCGGCAGCCAGCGGGCCTTCTGCTCCACCCCGCCGCAGACGGCGAGCGTCCCCATGACGAGGCCGTCGTGGACCCCGACGAGGGTCGCCGTCGAGGGGTCGACGCGCGCCAGCTCCATCCGCAGCCACCCGGTGAGCAGCGTCCGGCGTGCCGGCTCCTCGTCGGAGTCGACGCCGAGGCCGAGCAGGCCCTCCTCGGCGAAGCGGGGGACCAGGTGGCGCGGGACCTCCTCGTCCAGCCACCGCTGGTTCGCGCCGGGTGCCACCTCGGCGTCGTAGAACTTCCGCGCCCGCGCGACGAGGTCCCGCTCGTCGTCGGTCAGGAGCTGCTGGTAGCCGAGGAAGTCGGCGGTCAGCAGGTCGGGGGACATGGGGGGCCGCGGGTCTCGCGTGCTCATGGGTGCCTCTCCTCGTCGAGTCGACGAGCGCATCGTGCGCCACCACGTCGGCGGGGCGCCAGGCGGGGGCGCCGGCGTCCTCCGTCCGGGTCCTCCGTCCGGTCCGCCCCTCCGGGTCCTCCGTCCGGTCCGCCCCTCCGGGTCCGCCGGCGGCCGCCGCGCGGGAGCCGTCGGCTGTCGGTACCCGTCGTTACGCTCCGACAGGTGAGTGCCGCCCCGCCCCCCCGACCCTCCTCGCGGGCCGGTGCGCGGCCCGCCGCCCCGCGCCGCGGACGCCCCTCGACGTCGGAGGCCGGGGAGGTGCCGGCCGAGCGGCTCGCCCCCCGGCGACCCACCGCGGTGCTGCCCCCGGGTGGGGTCGACGGCGCGGTCGACGTCCTGTGGGTCGTCTCGGCGGCCACGGCCGCGGTCGTGGTCGCCCCGTCGCCGCCGGCGGCCGGCACCGGCCTCGCCCTCGTCCTGGCCCTGCGCCTCGCCGTCGTCCCCCTGCTCCCGGTCGCCGCGGCCGCGCGGCGGGAGGCGCTCGCGGCGCGCGCCGGGCGCGCTGTGCGGGCCGCGGTCGCCGTCCTGCTCGTCGTCGCGCTGGGCCTGCCCCCCGTCGTCGGGGCGGTGTGGGGCCCGCTGCTCGTCGCCGTCCTGGTGGGGGTCGCGGAGGCCGCCCGTCCGCCGGCCCACGGCGGCGCGGTGGGCGGCGTGCGGCGCCTGCTCGCCGCGGCGCTGCCGGCCCTCGCGGCGGCGCTCGTCCTGGGCGCCCTCGGGCGCGGGCTCGACGCCGTCACCGGTGTCCTCGCCGCGCCCGCCCCGGCCGTGCTCGCCGTCGCCGTCGTCTCGGGGGTCCTCGCGGTGCGTGCCCGCGACGCCGTGCCGGCCGCAGCCGCGGGCCTCGCCCCCCCACGACCCTCGACGGCGGCGCTGCGCGCGGTCGTCGGGACGGCTCCCGGCGCCGCCCGGTGCGCCGCCCTCCTGCCCGTCCTGGTCGCGGCCGGGCTCGCGCCGCTGCACGTCGTCGGGCTCTCGGCCGGGGCGGCGGGCGCGGCGCTGGTCGCCCTCGCGGTCGCCGGTGGTGCGCTCCTGGGGGCGGCGGGGGCCCTGCGGTGGCCGGCCGCCGGGACGTCGCCGGGCACGGTCCTCACCCTGTGCGCCGGCGTGTCGGGCGCGCTGGTGCTGCTCGCCGCCCCGGTCACCGACCTCGTGCTGGCGGCCGTGCTCCTCGCCCTCGCGGGTACCGCGGGCTCGGCCGCCGTCGTCGCCGCGGGCCGGGTCGCGACGGGGCCCCCGCCGACCGGCAGCCGGGAGGCGGAGGGGGTCGTCGTCGCGCTCGTCGTCGTGCTGTCCGCGGTCCTCGCCGGGACCGTCGGCGGTGTCGTCGTGCCCCTCGGGTCCGCGGGCAGCCTCGCCGTCGACGGCGCCGGCGTCGTGATGCTGCTCGTCGGGCTCGCGTCGGTCGTGACGGCGGTCGTCGTCGTCCGAGCCCTGTCCGACCGCCCGGAAGGACCCCTCGTGCCGGTCCTCCTGCGGGGCGACGGAGCGGGGGCGGGCGACCGGGCGGTACGCGACGGCTCCGCCCGGCGTGGTGACCCGTCCGGCCCGGGCCGGGCGTCGTCGCCGACGCTCCTGAGCGCCGTCCCGGCCGCGCCGCACGGGCTGCCGGGGGTCCTCGTCGCCCTCGAGGGCGGCGACGGCTCCGGCAAGTCGACGCAGGCGACCCGCGTCGGGAGGGCGCTCGAGCGCCGGGGCGCCGAGGTCGTCCTCACCGGCGAGCCGGGCGGCACCCCGCTGGGCGTGCAGGTCCGGGCCCTGCTGCTGGACCGGGGCGGGGCGCCCGTGACGCCCCGGGCGGAGGCGCTCCTGTACGCGGCGGACCGCGCGTCCCACGTGGCCGAGGTGCTGCGTCCGGCCCTGGAGCGCGGCGCCGTCGTCGTCACGGACCGCTACGTGGACTCCTCGTTGGCGTACCAGGGCGCCGGGCGGTCCCTGCCGCGCGACGAGGTCGGCGCCCTGTCGGCGTGGGCCGCCGAAGGGCTCGTGCCCGACCTCGTCGTCGTCCTCGACGTCGACCCGACGACGTCGTCCGCCCGTCGTCGCGGCCGGGGCGCGGACGACAGGCTCGACGCCGAGCCGGACGCCTTCCACCGGCGGGTCCGTGAGGTCTTCCTCGACCTCGCCCGCGAGGGAGGCTCCCGCTACGTCGTCGTCGACGCCTCGGCTCCCGTCGAGGAGGTGACCCGGCGGGTCCTGGAGCACCTGGTGCCGCTGCTGCCGGCGGGGCCACCTCCCCCCGAGCCGGCACGGGCCGTCCCGGACCCGGTGGCGCGCGAGCAGCGCCGGGCCCCGGTGCAGGAGCAGGGCCCGGTGCAGGAGCAGGGCCCGGTGCAGGACCAGACGCGGGCGCAGGACGAGACGCTGGTGCCGGACCAGACGCCGGTGCAGCAGCAGGTCCCGGTGCGGGAGACGGCACCTCCGCGGGACGCCGAACCGGGAGGGGGAGCGGCCGCGCAGGAGCAGGAGCGCGCGGACGTCGAGGCCCAGGCGCGGGAGGCCCGGGAGCGGGAGGCCCGGGAGCGGGAGGCCCGGGAGCGGGAGGCCCGCGGGGCGGAGCAGGAGCGGGTGGCGCGGGAGGCCCAGGAGCAGCGGCGGCGGGAGGCCGCCGCGCAGGAGCGGCGCGAGCGGGAGGAACGCGGGCGCGCCGACCTGCGGGCGCAGACCTCCGTGCGGTCGGCCGAGGCCGCGGTCGCCGTGGCGCGGGGCATGGGCGACGCCCGGCGGCCCGTGCAGAACGCCGTCCTCGCGTCGTCCGGGGCCGCCGTGGCGGGTCGGACGACCTCGTCACCGGACCCGCTCCCCGTGCGGCTCCCCGAGGAGCGCCTCCAGCAGCTCCCCGACGCCGTCCGGCGCTCGGCCGTCGACGCCGCCGACGCCCAGCGCGACGCGCGGGTGGAGGCGCTGCAGCAGCTCCGACGCCGGGAGCGGGAGCGGCAGGTGGAACGCCGGCGGGCTGCCGAGGAGCAGCGGGCCGCCGAGCGGCGGGAGCGCGAGCGGGCTGCCCGCGCCGAGGCGGAGCAGGAGGAGCGTCGTCGGGCGGAGGAGATGGCGGTCCGGGAGGCGCAGGAGGCACGGGTCGAGGAGCAGCGCCGCGCGGCCTCCCGCCGCCGTGCGCACACCGAGCAGGTCGAGCTCGACCGTGCCGCGGGCGCGACCGGGGCCCGGGGAGAGGCGCGGGAAGAGGCCCGGGAAGAGGCCCGGGAAGTGGCCCCGGGAGAGGTCCGGGAAGGGAGCCGCGAAGGAGCCCCGGACGCGGCGCCGCGGACGGCGGAGATGCCGGCGGTCGACCCGACGGGGGACCAGGCCACCGACCCGGCGGACGGGCGCCCCGCTCTCCACGAGCTGCAGGCGGCCGACCGCCGCCGGCAGGCCCAGCAGCGGGCGCGCCGGCGTGCGGCTGCCTCTCGCCGTCGGGCGGAGGGGGACGCGGCGTCCTCGCCCGTCCGCGCGCCCTCGGACGGGCCCCTCGCCGACGAGCTGTTCTCCATGCAGGAGCAGTGGACCGACCCGCCGGGCGAGAGCGGCGAGGCACCGGAGCCCGGTGCGCCCGACCACGAGGACGGGCGCAGGTGAGCGTCTGGGACGACCTCGTCGGTCAGGACGAGGCGGTCGAGGTCCTGCGGCGGGCCGCCCGACCCGGGAGCCGGGGCCTCGCGCACGCCTGGCTCTTCACCGGACCCCCGGGCTCCGGTCGCTCCGTGGCGGCGCGCGCCTTCGCGGCGGCCCTGCTCTGCGAGACCGGGACGGGGTGCGGCGAGTGCCACGCCTGCCGGACCGCCGTGCAGGGCACCCACGCCGACCTTCGCGTCGTGGCCACCGAGCGTCTGACCCTCGGCATCGACGTCGTCCGGGACCTGGTCCAGGCGGCGCAGCGCCGGCCGTCCACGGGCCGGTGGCGGATCGTGCTCGTGGAGGACGCCGACCGGATGCTCGAGCGCACCACCAACGTGCTGCTGAAGGCGATCGAGGAGCCGCCGGAGCGGACGGTCTGGCTCCTGTGCGCGCCCAGCCCGGAGGACGTGCTGCCCACCATCCGGTCGCGGTCCCGGTCCGTGCGGCTGCGCGTCCCGCCCCCCGAGGACGTCGCGCGGCTGCTCGTCCGCCGCGACGGCGTCGACCCGGCGATGGCCGCCTACGCGGCGCGCGCGGCGCAGAGCCACGTGGGCCTCGCCCGCCGCCTCGCCCGCGACGAGGGCGCCCGCACCCGGCGGCGCGAGGTCGTGCGGACCCCGTTCGAGCTCCACGGGACCGCCGACGCGGTGGTGCGGGCGGGAGACCTCGTCGACGTGGCCACCGAGGAGGCGACGTCCTCGACCGCGGAGCGCGACGCGCGCGAGCGCTCGGAGCTGCTGCGCACCCTCGGCGTCGAGCCGGGACGGACGGCGCCGCCCGCGCTGCGCGCCCAGGTCCGCCAGCTCGAGGAGGACCAGAAGCGTCGGGCGACCCGGCTCCGGCGCGACGTCCTCGACCGCGCGCTGCTGGACCTGCTGTCCGTCTACCGCGACGTGCTCGTCCTCCAGCTGGGTGCGGGCGTCGAGCTCGTCAACACCTCCATGGCGGCGGACCTCGCGGCGCTCGCCGGGCGCGACGGGCCGGATGCGACCCTGGCGCGCATGGACGCGGTCGGCCGCGCGCGAGAGCGCATCCAGAACAACGTCAACCCGCTCCTGGCCGTCGAGGCGCTCTGCGTCGAGCTCCTCCCCGCGGCTGCGGACGCGGCGTGAGGCCGCCGACCCCGTCCGCGGTCGCCTCCACCTGGCGCCGACGTCGACGTGCTGCCGTCGGCGCGGCGGCCCTCGTCGCGGTCGTGGTGCTCGCGGGGTGCTCGGGCGCGCCGGAGCCCGAGGGCGGCGAGGCGACGGAGCTGCCGTCACCGGGACCCGTGACGCAGACGGCGGGCGAGCCCGCCCAGGACCCCGCCCTCGCCCGCTTCTACGACCAGGAGCCGGACTGGGTCCCCTGCGGCGAGGTCCTGGAGTGCACGACGGTGACCGTCCCCGTGGACTACGCCGACCCCTCGGGCGACGTCCTCGAGCTGGCCGTGTCCCGGGTCCCGGCGGCCGACGACGACGAGCGCGTCGGAGCACTCGTCGTCAACCCCGGCGGCCCCGGGGCCTCGGCCGTCGACTGGGTGGGGGCGGACGCCTCGGCCGTCGCCGGTGAGGACGTCCTCGAGCGCTACGACGTCGTCGGTGTCGACCCGCGCGGGGTCGGTAGCTCCGACCCCGTCGACTGCCTCGACGACGCCGAGCTCGACGCCTACCTCGCCGAGGACGTCGAGACCTCGACCGCCGACGGGCTGGAGGCCGCCGAGGACCGTGCGCGCACCTTCGCCGCCGGCTGCGAGGAGGACGCCGGTGCGCTGCTCGGGCAGGTGGGGACCCCCTCGGCCGCGCGGGACCTCGACGTCGTCCGTGCCGCGCTGGGGGAGGAGCGCCTGTCCTACCTCGGCAAGTCCTACGGGACCCTCCTCGGCGCCGAGTACGCCCGCGTCTTCCCCCAGCGGGTCGGGCGGTTCGTGCTCGACGGCGCCCTCGACCCGGCCAGCACGGCCGCGGAGGTGGCAGTGGGCCAGGCGCGGGGGCTCGAGGGGGCGCTGCGCGCCTTCGCCGAGGCGTGCCTGGACGGGGACGTCGACGGGTGCACGCTCGGCGACGGCGACGGCGACGGCGACGGCGACGGCGACGGCGACGTGGACGCGGCGCTGGAGGAGGTCGCCGACCTCGTCGCCTCGACCGAGGACGCCCCCCTCCCGACCGCCGACCCGGACCGGCCGCTGACCCGTCCCCTCGCCGCGACCGGCGTGGTGGCACCGCTCTACGAGGACCAGTACTGGCCCCTGCTCGCCCAGGCCCTGGCGCAGGCGCAGGACGGGGACGGCACCGCGCTGCTCGCGCTCGCCGACGCCTACGCCGGTCGCACGGAGAGCGGCAGCTACGCGAGCAACCTCCTCGAGGCCTTCACCGCGGTGACCTGCCTCGACTACCCGGCGACCCCGGTCGACGCGGCCACGCAGGACGCCCTCCGGACGCAGCTGGAGGAGGCCGCGCCGACCTTCGCCGGGCTGCTCGTCGGCGAGGACCCGACCTGCGCGGTGTGGCCGGAGCCGCCGGTCCGCACCCCGTCCCCGGTGGAGGCGCAGGGCGCTCCTCCCGTCCTCGTCGTCGGCACGACGGGTGATCCGGCGACCCCGTACGAGTGGTCTCGCTCCCTCGCCGACCAGCTCGACCGGGGTCGCCTCCTCACCTACGAGGGCGAGGGCCACACGGCCTACCTCCGCGGTTCCGGGTGCGTCGACGCCGCCGTCGACGCCTACCTCCTGGACGGCCTCCTGCCCGGGGTGGGGGCCGTGTGCCGTGAGTAGGACCCGCTACCAGGGGTGACGTCCGCCCGGTCTGCGGGGTTTGATGATCCGAACGCCGCGCGTCGCCCGTCCGGGTGGCCACGTCACCGAGGAGTCAAGATGAGCGCTCACGTCCCCGACCACGCTTCCATGACCACGAAGAGCACCCACCGCCCCGTCCGCCGCGTCCTCACCGCCCTCGCCGGTGCAGCCGTCCTCTCCGCCTCGCTCCTGGGCACCGCCGGTGCCGCGTCCGCGGCGCCGGCCCCGAAGAGCTCTGCCAGCACGGACGCGTTCCGCTGGGACGCGAAGACCGCCGGCAAGGGTGACG
>NZ_JBBIAA010000032.1:0-28825 GCF_037482545.1 Pseudokineococcus basanitobsidens
CCCCAGAACCAGGATGCGCATGGTCTCCCCTCCCGCGGGCCTCGCCCGCCACCGGTGCGGGCACCCCGCCCGCGTGCGCAGACGGTATCCCGGGGCCCGCGCCCGCGGGCGTCGCGGCGGGCGGTGGGCGCCCGAGGACGTCGAGCGACGCAGGCGCGCCGGGACCGGGCCCGGGCGGCTGGTCGCACCGCGGCGTCGGGAGGTCCCCGGGGTCGGGCGCTCAAGCCCGCCGGCCCTCGTGCCGATGCCGGCACCAGGGCCTCGTCCGGGGCTCGGCCGGGCCGCTCGTGGCCCGGGAGCCCGACGTGGAGGAGGGGCCCGTGGGTCGGTGGGGCCACGACGGCGCGACGGCGTGGGCGCGCGGGCCCGAGCACGCCGTCGACCTCGTGCGGACGGTCGTCATGGTCGTCGTCTACGGCGGGGTGACCGCGGGCCTGCGCGCCCACCCGTCGCTGCTCGAGCTCGCCTGGCCGGCCGGAGGTCTGGCGGCCCTGTGGCTGTCCGGGCCGGCGGGCCTCCCGCGGCGGACCGCCCGTGACGCCGCGCTCGTGCTGCTGACGACCGTGGCCGCCTACGTCGCCGTGGGCTCGTCCGCGGGTCGGGGGGCGGCCGTCGGCGTCGTCGCCGTCCTGACGGCGCTCGTCACGACCTCCGTGCTCGCCCGCCTCACCCGTCGCGGCGCCGGCGCGCCCACCGGGCCGACCGCCGCGCTCCCCGGCCTGCGCCGACCCTCCGACCTCGTCGCGGTGCTCCTCGCCTCCCTGGTGGGCGCGCTCGTCCCGGCGCTCGTCGCACCGGGGCTGCTGCGCGCCCTCGACGGGGACGCGGTGCCGCTGCTCATGTGGGCCTGGCTGCTGAAGAGCGCCACGACGGGTTTCGTCGTCCTCGCCGTGGGCCTGCGCCTGCGCACGGGCGCCCTCGAGCACCTCGCGGCGCGCGCGGCCCGGCGCGGCGAGGGCCGGTCCCCGGCGCCGACGGCCCCGGGCGCCGTCGACCCGGGCGCCGTCGCCCCGAGCGCGGCCCGGGTGGCCGAGGCGGCCGTCCTGGTCGCGGTGATCGCCGCCGGCTACGTGGTGGCGGGCCTGCGCGGGGACGCCACGCTGCTGGTGCTCACGCTGCTGCCGGTGGCGGTCTGGACCGGGCTGCGGATGCCGACCACGTGGGTGGCGGCCCTCGTCCTCGGCAACGCGGTGACCCTCGTCCTGCTCGCGGCGCCGCTCCCGAGCCCGATGACGGTGACGACGACGCAGGTCGTCGTGGTCGTCGTCAGCTTCTCCGTGCTCGCGACGGCGCTGCACCGCGACGCCCTGGCCGGCGCGGCCCTGCGCGAGCGACGGGCCCGCCGGTGCGCCCAGCAGCAGGCCGAGCTGCTCGAGGCCGTGCTGGCCAGCGCCCACGAGGGCGTCATGGTCGTCGACGCCGACGGGCGCGTGCTGCTGGAGAACGCCGCCGCGCGCGCCCTCACGGGGGTCTCGTCCCAGGCGTCCCGCAGCGTGCGGACGTCCTCGTACACGTTGCACCGGCTCGACGGCAGCCCGCTCGGCGAGGACGAGAAGCCGGTCGTGCGCGCGCTCTCGGGGGTCCCGACGACCGCGCTGCAGGCGCTCGTGCGGCGCGCCGGGGGCGGGGAGAGCTGCGTCGAGGTGAGCGCGCGGCCGCTGGAGGGGCTCGGGGGCGGCACGGGCGCCGTCGTCACGATGCACGACGTGACGGCCGAGCGCCGCGCGACCCGCGCGGTCGCGGAGCGCGAGCGGCTCTTCCGCCACGCCCTCGACGCCTCGCCCCTGGGCTGCTGGTGCTCCCGCTGCCCCGCGGGGACCGACCCGTGCTGCGCACCAACCCCGCCATGGCGCGCCTGCTGGGCCGCACCGACCTCGACGGCCGCGACGTCCTCGACCTCGCCGACCCGACCGACGCGCCGGTGCTGCGCAGCGCGCTCGACGCCATGGCCGACGGCGTCGAGGTCGACCGCTTCGAGGTCCGGCTGCTGGGGCCCGGCGGCCAGCGCCTGCGGTGCGCGTGCGCGGCGTCCGTCGTGCCGGCCGGGGACGGCGGGGCCGAGGCCGTGCTGCTCGTCGAGGACGTCACCGAGCGGCACGAGGCGGAGACGCTGCTGGCCCACCAGGCGCGGCACGACGCCCTCACGGGCCTGCCGAACCGGACGCTGCTCACCGAGCGGCTCGGGGCGCTGCTCGGCCCCGGCGTGCGCGCCGACTCCCGCGTCGGCGTCGTCTACCTGGACCTCGACGGCTTCAAGGCGGTCAACGACGCCGAGGGCCACGCCGTCGGGGACGGCCTCCTGCGCGAGGTCGCCCGGCGGCTCGGCGCGGCCGTGCGACCGGGCGACACCGTCGCGCGGCTCGGCGGGGACGAGCTCGTCGTCGTGTGCCCGAGCCTTGCCGGGGGGGCCGACCTCGCCCTCGTGGCGCGTCGCGTCGTCGCCGAGCTGGGGGCGCCCTACGACCCGCCGGCGCGCCACCACCGCGTCACCGTCAGCGCCGGCACGGCGCTGGCCGACCACGGCGACGACCCCGCCGCGCTGCTCGCGCGCGCCGACGCCGCGATGTACGCGGCCAAGCGCGCCGGGGGCGACCGCTGGTGCTCCGCCGACCCGTCCCCGGGCGGCCCGGGTCTCGTCGTGCCGGTCGAGATGGAGCCTCCGGTCACCCGAGGGGCCCGTCCCTGACGAGGACCTCCATCTCGACGGACGAGTCCTCCCCGACGGTCAGCCGCCGGAGGACGGGTGCCCGAGGACCAGGAGGGTGAGGTCGTCGGAGCCGACCTCGCCGGCGTGGGCCTCGACGGCGGCCAGGACGGCGTCGGCGGCCCGGTCGGCGGCGTCGGGCGCGCGGCGGTCGTCCTCGCCGAGGGCGTCCAGGGCCGCGAGGAGGCCCTCCTCGCCGAGCATCCGGCGACGGGCGTCCATCGCCTCGGTGACGCCGTCGGTGTAGAGGACCAGCTGGTCGCCGGGCCCCAGCACCACCGCCTCGTCGTGCACCCGGACCTGCGGCAGGACGCCGAGCAGCGAGCCGTAGCGGCCGACGAGGCGCGCCGGACCGCGCGCGGGCAGCAGGACCGGGCGGGGATGGCCCGCCAGCGCCACGACCGCCTCGGCGCCCCCGTCCCGGCCGGTCCCGTCCCGGCCCCTCCCGTCCTGGCCGATCCCGTCCTGGGCCACCGCGGGCAGCGCGACGACGGCGATCGTGGCGAACCGGCCGTCCATCCCGTCGAGCACGGCGCCGGCGACCTCACGGAGGAGCTCCGCGGGCCCGGCGGTCGCGGTGGCGGCGCCGCGGACGGTCCAGCGCAGGACGCCCGTCGTCGCCGCGGCACGGGGGCCGCGGCCGGAGATGTCCCCGATGACGGCGAACCAGCCGCCGCCGGGGCGGGGCACGAGGTCGTAGACGTCGCCGCTCACCTCGCCGCGCGAGCCGTCGGGGCGCGTCGCCGGGGAGTAGCGCACGGCGGTGGACCAGCCCGGGACCGCCGGCAGCGCCCGGGGGACGAGCGTGCGCTGCAGCGTCTCGGCGACCTCGGCCTGCTCGGCCCGCAGCACGTCGCGGGCACGCTCCGCCTCGGCCCGGGCGCTCACGTCGCGCTGCACCGCGACGTAGTGCGTCACCGCGCCGTCGGCGTCGTGCAGGGGGGACAGGGACAGCTCGTTGACGAACACCCGCCCGTCCGCCCGCCGGTTCGCCAGGGTGACGACGCCCGCCGCCCCGGCGTCCAGCAGGGCGCGGATGCGGGCCGGCGCGTCGCCGACGTCGAGCCCGTCCTGGAGGAAGCGGCAGTTGCGGCCGAGCGCCTGCGCCGCGGTGTAACCGGTCGCCCGGGTGAAGGCGGGGTTGACGTAGACGAGGGGCTCGTCCGGCGCCCGGCAGTCGGCGACGCAGACCGCCTGGTCGACGGCCTCGAGGGCGGCCACGAGCAGCCCGCGGTCCCCCGTGCCCGCGGGCAGCGCCGGAGCAGGCCGCGCGACGGCGGGAGGCGTCTCGCTCACGTGCTCCTCCTCATCGCGGGGCCCGGGAGGGCGCCCCACCACGGGGACCGGGCGTCGCTCGACGCTATACCGCGGGCCCGGCCGACCCGCGCGTCGCGGCGGGCAGGGCGAGGTGCCCGCTCGCGACGCCGCCGTCGCCGCGCGCCGCGCGGTCGACCACCAGGCGCTGCAGCGAGCTGCGGCGGGGCAGCCCGGCGAGGTCGTGCGGCGCCGTCCCGCCGACGTGGTCGTGGACGAAGAGCAGCACCTGCGCCGGGTCCCGGCGGACGGCTCCGTCGAGGGCGAACCGGGCGCCGAAGGCCGCGACGTTCGAGCCGGGCAGGTGCTCGCGCAGCGCCGGGTCGAGCAGCCAGGACGTGCACGTGCCGGCGACGGGCGCCCCGCCGTCGCGCCAGAGGTCCCCGAACCAGCGCACGAAGCCTGCCGCGGCCCGCGCGAGGGCGTCGTCGACGGCCGCGGGCTCCAGCCGGCCCCGCGCCGGCACGTGCAGGCCGAGCACCCAGGCGCCCGGCGCCACGGGGCCGACGGACGTCCCGTCGGCGCTGCGGCCGGCGGCGAGCGCGACCGGCTGCCGGTGCAGCTGCAGCTGCAGGCGGCCGACCTCGACGAAGCCCCCGGCGGCCACGAGCGCGGTCCACCACCACGTCCCGAGCCCCGGCCGCCCGTGCCGTGCCCGGTGCACCACCGCCTGCTGGCCGAGGTCGGCGAGCGTCGCGCGGACCAGCTCGTCGGCGACCCCGTGGTCGGCGAGCCAGCCGCGCGTGGTGGGGGCGAAGCGCAGGAGAGCCGCCGCGGCGGCACGCTCGTCCACGCCGTCGTGCGCCCAGGCCTGCCGCTCGGGGGGGAAGGTGCCGAGGGCGTCGGCGAGGTGGGCGAGCACCTCCTCCACCGAGGCCGCGTCCGGCGCGTCCGGCCCGGCCAGCAGGCCGAGCGCCCACGCCCGGTCCTCGGGCCGGACGCCGGACAGGTCGAGCAGGTCCTCGACGGGGGCTCGTCGCGTCGTCACCGCCCCACCCTGGCGCTCCGACGCCGTCGGGGCAGCCCCCGGACGACAGCAGCGCCGGACGACAGCGGTGCCGGGACGACAGCAGCCCCGGACCACCGGGTCCGGGGCTGCTGCTCGCGGTGCGCGAGGGGGGAGTTGAACCCCCACGCCCTTTCGGGCACACGGACCTGAACCGTGCGCGTCTGCCATTCCGCCACTCGCGCGAGCGGGCCGAGATTAGCACCCGGACGCCTGCACCCCGGACGCTTGCACCCCGGTGCCGCCCGGCGCGACGGACGAGCGCCCCGCTCGTCCGGTCCGGCACCACGTCGCGCCCCGGCCCGTCGTCGGCCGTCCTCGACGGGGGTCGTCGCTAGGGTGGCGGGCGCCCGCGGAGCGCCTCCGGTGCCCGGGCGGCGGACGAGGCGGCGATGGCCTCGCGCCCGGACGGGCCGGCAGGACGATCAGACGGGAGGAGGCCGCCGTGGGAGTCCTCGACCGCTTCGAGAAGCGCATCGAGCGCGCGGTGAACGGCGTCTTCGCCCGCGCCTTCAAGAGCGAGGTGCAGCCGGTCGAGCTGGCCAGCGCCCTGCGCCGGGAGACGGACACCTCCGCGCAGGTGCTCAGCCGCGACCGCACCCTCGTCCCCAACGCCTTCACGATCGCCCTCGGGCCGGGGGACCACGACCGGATCTCCACCTGGGACGACGCCCTCGGCGAGGAGCTCTCCGACTCCGTCACCGAGCACGCCCGGCAGCAGCACTACGCCTTCCTCGGCCCCGTCTCCGTCGCCTTCGAGCGCGACGACGAGCTCGACACGGGCGTCTTCCGCGTCCGCAGCGCCCGGGTCCGCGGCTCCATCGCCCCCGCGACCGCGGCCGCCGCGACCCCGGAGCACCCCGTCCTCGACGTCGACGGCAGCCGCTACCAGCTGACCGGGCGGGCGACCGTCGTGGGCCGGGGCAGCGAGTCCGACGTCGTCGTCGACGACCCGGGCGTCTCGCGCCGCCACGTCGAGATCCGCGTCGACGGGGGGCGCGCGAGCGTCCGCGACCTCGGCTCGACCAACGGCACGTTCCTCGACGGGCGCAAGGTCGAGTCCGGTCCCCTCGTGGACGGGGCCGTCATCACGGTCGGCCGCACCCGCATCACCTTCTCCAGCCGGGACCGCAGCAGGCGCGCCCCCGAGGCCGGCCGGCCGGGCGACGAGGGGGACCTGCCGTGAGCGAGCTCACCTACACGGTCCTGCGCCTGGGGCTCCTGGTCCTGCTGTGGGTGCTCGTGCTCGCCGTCGTCGGCGTGCTGCGCCGCGACGTCTTCGGCACCCGGGTCGTCGCCCGCTCCTCCGGGGACGACGGGCGGCGCCGGCGCGAGCCACCGGCTCCCCGACCGGCGGAGCGCTCCCCCGAGGAGAGGGTCCGGCGCGAGGACCGCACGCTGCCGCGGCAGGTCGTCGTCGTCGAGGGCCCGCTGCGCGGGACCAGCCTCGCGCTGGGCGGCTCCCCCGTCGTCATCGGCCGGGCGCCGGACTCCACGCTCGTGCTCGACGACGACTACGCCTCCGGCCGGCACGCGCGGCTCTTCCCCGACGGCGGCCGGTGGTGGGTCGAGGACCTGGGCTCGACCAACGGGACGCTCCTCGACCGCCAGCCCCTCGGCGCCGCCGCACCCGTGCAGGCCGGCGCGCAGCTCCGGATCGGCCGGACCGTCCTCGAGCTGCGGCGGTAGCGCCCCGTGCCCACCGCCCTGCGCTACGCGGCGCGCTCCGACGTCGGTCTCGTCCGGTCGTCGAACCAGGACTCCGCCTACGCCGGCCCCCATCTGCTCGTCGTCGCCGACGGCATGGGCGGGGCCGCGGGCGGGGACGTCGCGTCCTCCCTGGCCGTGGCCGAGCTGAGCCGTCTCGAGGGCGAGTCGCACGGCGCCGACGCCGGTCGGCACCTCGCCGAGGCGGCCCGTCGCGCGGCGCGCCGGCTGGCGGACCGGGTGCGCACCGAGCCGGCGCTGGCCGGCATGGGTACCACGGTGACGGCGCTGCTGCGGACCGGCGACCGGCTGGTCCTCGCCCACATCGGGGACAGCCGCGCCTACCTGCTGCGCGACGGCGACCTGGCGCAGGTCACCCGCGACCACACCTTCGTGCAGCACCTCGTCGACGAGGGCCGCATCACGCCCGAGGAGGCCGAGCACCACCCGCAGCGCTCGGTCCTCCTGCGCGTCCTCGGCGACATCGACTCCGGCCAGGAGCTCGACACCTCCGTGCGCGAGGCCCGTCCCGGCGACCGCTGGCTGCTGTGCTCGGACGGCCTGTCGGGGATGGTCGGCGACGCGACGCTGCGGGACACCCTCGCCGGCGTCGCCGACGTGGGCGAGTGCGCCGACCGGCTCGTCCAGCTGGCCCTGCGGGGAGGCGGCTCGGACAACGTGACCGTCGTCGTCGCCGACGTCGTCGACGTCGGCACCGCGCCGCCCGACCACACCGAGGTCGTGGGCGCCGCGGCCGCCGAGCACGGTCGCGCCACCGGCGCCCCGCCGTCACCCGCCTCCCGTGCCGCCGCGCTCGGCCGGCGCGACAAGCCCCGGGACGCCGCCGGGGACGCCGCCGGGGGGACGGCGTCCTCCGCTGCGTCGCCCTCGGGGTCCGCCCCCGGGTCCACCTCCGGGTCCACCTCCGGGTCCACCTCTGGGTCCACCTCTGGGGGACGGCGACCGCTGTGGCCGCGCCTGGTCGCCGGCGGCGTGCTCGTGCTCGTGCTCGTCGGCGGCGTCGTCGCGGCGTGGGCCTGGAGCCAGCAGCAGTACTACGTGGGGGCCGACGACACCGGCGAGGTCGCCGTCTACCGCGGCCTGCCGCAGGACGTCGGGCCGCTGAGGATGTCCTCCGTCGTCGCCGACGTCGGCCTGTCCCTGTCCGACCTGCCCCCCGTCTCCCGCCAGCGCGTCGAGGCCGGCATCACCGTGGACAGCCGCGAGGGCGCCGAGGGCGTCGCCCGCGTGCTGCTCGGCCAGGCCTGCCCCGAGCCGGCGCCGACCCCGACCGCCACGCCGACCCCCACCACGACTCCCACCGCGACCGCCACGCCGACCTCCACGTCCGGGGCCGCGCCGGCCCCGACCACGACCACCGCGCCGACCGGGACCCCGACCACCCCGCCGACGCCGGACACCCCGGCGCCCGCCGGGTGCGCCGCCCTGGGAGGGAGCTGAGCCGTGGCCGTCGTCACCTACGAGCCGCCGCGCAGCCGGCGCGGCACCGAGCTGCTGCTCCTGCTCCCCGCGGTCGGCGTCGCGACCCTCGCCTACGGCCTCGTCGGCCTCGGCGTCGACGACGCCTGGAGCCCCGGCGTGCTCTGGTACGGCGGTGGCCTCGCGCTGCTGGCCCTCGTCGTCCACGGCGTCCTGCGCTGGCGCGCCGCCTACGCCGACCCGGTGCTCCTGCCCATCGCCGTGGCGCTCAACGGGCTCGGCCTGGCGATGATCCACCGGCTCGACCTCGCGGAGGGCTCCGCGCAGGCGCCGCGCCAGCTCGTGTGGTCGGCCCTGGGGGTCGTCGCCGCGACCGCCGTCGTCGTGGCGCTGAAGGACCACCGCGTCCTGCGCCGCTACACCTTCGTGGCGATGGCGGCCAGCCTCGTGCTGCTGCTGCTGCCGCTGCTCCCCGTGCTCGGCCGGACCATCAACGGCGCACGGATCTGGGTCGGGATCGGGCCGCTGTCCTTCCAGCCCGGGGAGATCGCCAAGATCACGCTGGCCGTCTTCTTCGCGGGGTACCTCGTGACCGCCCGCGACACGCTGTCGCTCGCCGGGCGCAGGGTGCTCGGCCTCCAGCTGCCGCGCGGACGGGACCTGGGGCCGATCCTCGTCGCCTGGGCTGGCAGCGTCGGCGTCCTCGTGCTCCAGCGGGACCTCGGGACGTCGCTGCTCTTCTTCGGCCTCTTCGTCGCCGTGCTCTACCTCGCGACCGAGCGCGTCAGCTGGATCGCCATCGGCCTCGTGCTCTTCGCCGGCGGCGCCTACGTCGCCTGGCGGCTGTTCGGCCACGTGCAGCAGCGCGTCTCCGGGTGGCTCGACCCCTTCGACCCGGAGGTCTACGACCGGGCGGCGGGCGGCAGCTACCAGCTCGTCCAGGGCCTGTTCGGACTGGCGAACGGCGGGCTGACGGGGACCGGCCTCGGCCGGGGGCGCCCCGACATCGTCCCCTTCGCGAACAGCGACTTCATCCTCGCGAGCATGGGCGAGGAGCTCGGCCTGGCCGGCCTCGTCGCGATCCTGCTGCTGTACCTCGTGCTCGTGGAGCGCGGCCTGCGGACGGCCATCGGGGTCCGGGACGGCTTCGGCAAGCTGCTGGCCGGCGGTCTGGCCTTCACGGTGGCGCTGCAGTGCTTCGTGGTCGCGGGCGGCGTCCTGCGCGTCATCCCCCTGACCGGCCTCACCATGCCGTTCCTCGCGGCGGGCGGCTCCTCCCTCCTGACGAACTGGATCATCATCGGCCTGCTCCTGCGGATCTCCGACGCCGCCCGGCGCCCGGCGCCCACGTCGACCGGGCCGAGCGCCCCGGACGACCCCGCCACCAGCGAGACCCAGGTGGTGAGGACGGTATGAACACGCCCCTGCGCCGGCTGTCGGTCGTCGTCGCCCTGCTCTTCGCCCTGCTGCTCGGCGGCGCCACGTGGGTCCAGTTCGCCCGGGCGGGCGAGCTCGACGACGACCCGCGCAACTCCCGGACGCTCCTGGACGAGCTGGGCCGCGACCGCGGCACCATCACCGCCGCGGGCGGCGAGATCCTCGCCGAGTCCGTCGAGGCGGACGGGCCCATCGCGTACCGCCGCACCTACCCGGGCGGCCAGGAGTGGGCGCACGCCACCGGCTTCTACTCGGTCGTCTACGGCGCCACGGGCATCGAGGACGCCGTGGGCCCCCTGCTGTCCGGGACGGCCGACGAGCTCTTCTACCGGCGGCTGGCCGACCTCGTCACGGGCCGGCAGCCGGCGGGCGCCGACGTGGAGCTCACGCTGCTGCCCGAGGCCCAGCAGGCGGCGCAGGACGCGCTCGGGGACCAGAAGGGTGCCGTCGTGGCGATCGAGCCGAGCACCGGGAAGGTCCTCGCCATGGTCTCGAACCCCGGTTACGACCCCGACGAGCTGAGCTCGCTGGACACCGAGGAGGTCCGCGACGCGTACGCGCGGCTCGTCGACGACCCGGACGACCCCCTCGTCAACCGCGCCGTCGGGGGCGACCTCTACCCGCCCGGGTCGGTCTTCAAGCTCGTGACCGCCGCCGCCGCGCTGGAGTCGGGCGACTACACGCCGCAGACGGTGCTGCCCGGTCCGGCCGTGCTCGACCTGCCGCTCACCGACGTCGGGCTGCCCAACGTCAGCGGCGAGGCGTGCGGGCCCGGCGACGAGGTCTCCCTCGCGGACGCCCTGCGCATCTCGTGCAACACGGCCTTCGGGTCCCTCGGCATCGAGCTGCCCGACGGCGCCGTCGCCGACCAGGCCGCGGACTTCGGCTACGGGCGGTCGCTCGACATCCCGGTCCCGGTGACCGCGAGCAGCTACCCGGACGGCGAGCTGACGCCGGACGTCGCGGCGCAGTCGGCCATCGGGCAGCGCGACGTCCGGGTCACCCCGCTGCAGGTGGCGATGACGACGGCGGCGATCGCCGACGACGGGGTGCTGCTGCAGCCGCAGATGGTGGACGCCGTGCGGGCGGAGGACCTCTCGGTCGTCGAGGACCCCTCGCCGGTCGAGCTGGGCCGGGCGGTCTCGGAGGAGACCGCCGAGCAGCTCACGCAGATGATGGAGCTCGTCGTCGAGGACGGCACCGGCACCGCCGCGCAGATCAGCGGGGTCGACGTGGCGGGCAAGTCCGGCACGGCCGAGGTCGGCGACCAGGACGGGGACGGCGAGGCCGAGGACCCGCACGCCTGGTTCACGGCCTTCGCGCCGGCCGACGACCCCCAGGTCGCCGTCGCGGTGGTCGTGGAGAACGGCGGTGACGCCGGCAGCGAGGCGTCGGGCGGACGGACGGCGGCGCCCGTCGCGCGTCAGGTGATGGAGGCGGTGATCGACCGGTGAGGCCGAGCGAGGGCGACGTGCTGGGGCGGTACCGGCTCACCCGCCGCGTCGCGGTGGGCGGCATGGGCGAGGTCTGGGCGGCGGCCGACGACGTCCTGGGCCGCGAGGTCGCCGTGAAGATCCTCAAGGAGGAGTTCACGGGGGACCCGGGCTTCCTCGAGCGCTTCCGCGCCGAGGCGCGGCACTCCGCCGCCCTCGCGCACCCCAACATCGCCGGCATCTACGACTACGGCGAGGTCGAGGGCTCGGCGTACCTCGTGATGGAGCTCGTCCCGGGCTCGCCGCTGTCCGACATCCTCGCCCGCGAGGGGCCGATGGACCCGGGCCGCGCCGTCCGCGTCACCGCGCAGGCGGCCTCCGGGCTCGGCGCCGCGCACGCCGCCGGCGTCGTCCACCGCGACGTCAAGCCCGGCAACCTCCTCATCACGCCCGAGGGCGACGTCAAGGTCACCGACTTCGGCATCGCCCGCGCCGGGGACCAGGCACCGCTGACGCGCACCGGCCAGGTGATGGGCACGGCGCAGTACCTCGCGCCCGAGCAGGCGATGGGGCGTCCGGCGCTCCCCGCGAGCGACGTCTACGCGCTCGGCGTGGTGCTGCACGAGACGCTCACGGGCGAACGCCCCTTCACGGGGGACTCGCAGGTCGCCGTCGCGATGGCGCAGGTCAACGACGAGCCGCCGGAGCTGCCCGCGCACGTGCCGGCCGGCGTCCGCGAGCTGGTCGCCGTCTGCCTGCGCAAGGACCCCGCGCAGCGGCCCGCCGACGGCAGCCAGCTCGCCGCCGTCGCCGCGGCGCTCGGGCGCGGCGACGAGGCCGGCGCCCACCGGGCGCTCGTGGCCGCCGGGCTCGTGGGCGGGGCCGCCGCCGGGGCCGCGACGACGACGGCGATGCCCCGCCAGCCGGGCACGGCCGCCACCCGCGTCCAGGGGCCGGTCACGCCGCCGACGCCCGCGCCCGCCGTCGGCGGCGGCGACGAGGACGACGACGGCGAGCCGCGCCGCCGCTCGCGCGCGCCCCTCGTCGTGGTGCTCGCGCTGCTGCTCGTCGGTGCGCTCGTGGCCATCGGGGTCGCCCTGCTCGGTGACGAGGGGGGCACGGGCGACGCGCCGGCCCCGTCCACGTCCCCCTCGACGAGCGCCTCGCCGACCAGCTCGCCGACGCCGGATGAGGAGACCGCCTCGGTCGACGCCGACGACTACGTCGGCGAGCAGCTCGACGACGTCGTCCGCGCCCTGAGGGAGCTCGGCTTCGACGTCACGCCCCGGGGGACGACGACCGACGACGTCGACCCGGGGGTCGTGACCGACGTCAGCCCGTCCGGCGACGCCGTGCCGCTGTCGACGGGCCTCGTCGTCACCTTCGCCGAGGCGCCGGACGAGCCGGCCACCCAGGAGCCGACCACCGAGCCCACGACCGCGCCGACCACCGGGCCCACCCCCGACGCCCCCGAGCCCTCCGAGACCGAGCCCTCCGAGACCGAGACCTCGGCGACGGAGCCCACGGCACCGGAGGAGACGACGGCGTCCGAGCCCACGCCGACGTCCGGCGACGGCGAGGAGGGCACCTCCACGGACGCCGGGGGCGTGCCGACCGCGCCCGGCCCGGGAGACGACGGGGGAGACGACGGGGGCGACGGCGGCGGCTCGGACGACGGCTCCGGCGGCGGCTCGGACGACGGCGGCTCCGACGGAGGCGACGACGGCGCCGGGCCGGGCGCGGACCAGGGCGCGGACCAGGACGAGGGGCAGGACGACGGCGGCTCGGGCGGCGGCGCGGAGCAGGACGACGGGTCCGTCGCCGGTGGCGGCCCCGTCCTCGCCGGTCCCGGCGTCGCGGGGCCGTGACCGGGCGCCCCGAGGACGGGGCCGACCGGGCGGACGGGCGCGCGGACGAGCAGGAGGCGCTGCTCGCCGGGCGCTACGCCCTGCAGGAGGAGCTGGGGCGCGGCGGCATGGCCGTCGTCCGGGCGGCGCAGGACCGGCTGCTGGGGCGGCGCGTCGCCGTGAAGCTGCTGCGGGCGGACCTCGCCCGCGACGAGGCCCTGCAGGAACGGTTCCGCCGTGAGGCACGCTCCGCCGCCGCGCTCAACCACCCCTCGGTCGTGCGCGTGCACGACGTCGGGCAGGGGGCGGTGCCGCCGGGCGAGGAGGTCGTCCCCTTCATCGTCATGGAGCTCGTGCCCGGCGTGACGGTGCGCGCCCTGCTCGACGAGCGCGGGCGGGCGTCGGGCGAGCGGGTGGCGGACGCACGGGGGGACGCACGGGAGGACGGGCCGGCGAGCGCGGCGGGGCCGCTGGACGGGCCGGGCGTCGGCGTCGACCTGGCGGTCACCATCACCGCCGGGGTCCTCGAGGCGCTGGCCTTCAGCCACCGCACCGGCATCGTCCACCGCGACATCAAGCCGGCCAACGTCATGCTCACGCCCGAGGGGCACGTGACGGTGATGGACTTCGGCATCGCCCGCGCCGCGGAGGACACCTCCGTGACGACGACGCACGCCGCCGCCGTCCTCGGCACGGCGCTGTACCTGTCGCCGGAGCAGGCCCGCGGGCGTCCCGTCGACGCCCGGACCGACCTCTACTCGACCGGCTGCCTGCTCTACGAGCTGCTCACCGGCCGCCCGCCCTTCCAGGGCGACTCGGCCGTCTCGCTGGCCTACCAGCACGTCGGCGAGCAGGCGGAGCCGCCCTCGGCCCACCACCCCGGGCTGCCGGCGGCGCTGGACCGGGTGGTCGCGCGTGCGCTCGCCAAGGACCCCGACGACCGCTACCCCGACGCGGACGCCTTCCGCCTCGACCTGGTGGCGGCCGCCGACGGCACGGCGACCCCGGCGGAGGTGGCGGCCGCCGCCGCGGCCACCCCCACGACCGCGACCCCCACGACCTCGGGGACCGCCGCCGGGGGCCTCGACGCGCCACCGGCGTCTCCGCTGCCGCCCGGGCCCGACGAGGAGCCACCGCCGCCGGACCGCGGCCGGCGCGTCGTCGTCGTCCTGCTCGCGCTCGTCGTCCTCGCGCTCGTCGTCGTGGCCGCGCTCGTCGTGCCACGCCTGCTCGCCGACGACGACCCCGTCGCGCTCGCGACCGTCCCCGACCTCGTCGGCCAGACGAGCGAGGCGGCGCAGGCGGCCGTCGAGCGCGTCGGCCTGCAGTACGCGGCGACGACCGCGGCCTCGGACGAGGTCGCCGAGGGCCGCGTCGTGTCCCAGGACCCCGGGGCCGCCGAGCAGGTGGCCTCGGGCACCGCGGTCGACGTCGTCGTCTCCGCGGGACCGGGCACGGTCGCCGTCCCCGACGTCGTGGGGAGCACGGAGGCGCGGGCCCGCGAGGCCCTCGCCGACGCGGACCTGCAGGTCGGTGACGTGAGCACCGCCCCGGACCCGACGACGAGCGAGGGCTCGGTGGTCTCGACCGAGCCGTCGACGGGCACCAGCGTCCCCACGGCGTCCGAGGTGGACCTCGTCCTGTCCGACGGCACGGTGGAGATCGACGACTACACGGGCCTGCCGCTGGCCACCGCCCGGGCCGCGCTGGACGCCCTCGACCTGCAGAGCTCGCTGGAGTACGAGCCGAGCGACGAGGCGGAGAACACGGTGGTCGGGCAGGACCCGGGCGCCGGCCCGGTGCCGCAGGGCTCCACCGTCACCCTCGTCGTCGCCGAGCCCGCCCCGCCGACGGCGACCGTCACGCAGACCCCGACGCCCACCACGACCCCGACGCCCACCGGCACCACGACGACGACGCCCACCACGACCCCCACGACGACCCCCACGACGACCCCCACGCCGACAGGGCCCACGACCGAGGCACCCCCGACGCCGACCGAGGGGCCGACGACACCGGCAGGCTGAGCCCGCGCGCACCCGACCGATGACATCGCCCGTGGTCCACGGTCTTCACCGGCATGGCACAGCTCCGCTACTGGATCAACACCTCGCTCGACGGCTACATCGCCGACGACGCCGGCCGGTTCGACTGGACCGAGCCCGACGCCGAGCTGCACGCGTTCTTCAACGACCTGGAGCGCCAGGTGGGCACGCACCTCTACGGCCGGCGGCTCTACGAGACGATGCGCTACTGGGAGACCGCGCACGAGCAGCCGGACCAGACGCCGGTCGAGCTCGACTACGCCCGCATCTGGACGGCCGCCGACAAGGTCGTCTACTCCCGGACGCTCACCGCCGTGGACACCGGGCGCACCGAGCTCGTCCGCGACCTCGACGCCGACGACGTCGCGGCGCGCAAGGCGTCGGCCGACCGGGACCTCAGCATCGGCGGCGCCGGGCTCGCCGCGGTCGCGCTGCGGGCCGGGCTGGTCGACGAGGTGGGGCTCGTCGTGCACCCGGTGGTCGTGGGCGGCGGCACCGCCGCCCTCCCTCCCGGCGTCCGGCTGACCCTCGACCTCGTCGAGGAACGCCGACTCACGCGCGGGGCGGTGTACCTGCGCTACCGCGTGCGTCACCGGACCTGACGACCACGTGCGAGCCGGCCGGCTCCACGGCCGACCGGGGGCGGGTCGCGCGTCTACTTCATGGCGGCGAGCTGGACGAGGTTGCCGCAGGTGTCGTCGAGGACGGCCATGACGACGGGTCCGAGGTCGACGGCGTCCTGGGTGAAGGTCACGCCCAGGGCCTTGAGGCGTTCGACCTCGGCGTGGACGTCGTCGACCGTGAGCTGCGCGGCGGGGATGCCGTCGGCGACGAGCGCCTGCTGGTAGGCCCGTGCGGCGGGGTGGTCGTTGGGCTCGAGCAGGAGCTCGACGCCGTCGGGGTCGGCCGGGGAGACGACGGTGAGCCAGCGGGCGCCGCCGGCGGGCTGGTCGGTCTTGAGGGTGAAGCCGAGGACGTCGGTGTAGAAGGCCAGGGCCTTGGCCTGGTCGTCGACGTGGATGCTGGTGACGGTGATGCGGATCACGGTGCCGGTGTCCTTCCGGTCGGTGGGCCGACGTGCTCGAGCGCCCCCACCCTGGTCGAGACGGAGGCTTTCGTCACGCGGGAGGCCCGTCCGTGACGCAGGCCCCCATCTCGACGTGCGGGCTCGCGCAGCGGGCCCGCGGGCGGCGTGCGGCCCTCAGCGGGTGACGAGCGGGGCCATGCCCGCCGACCGCGCGGGGGCCCCGTCGTCGCCGCACACCGCCAGCCAGTTGGCGAGCAGTCGGTGCCCGCCCTGGGTCAGGACCGACTCCGGGTGGAACTGGACGCCGTACAGGGGTGCCTCGCGGTGCTGCAGCGCCATGACGACGCCGCCCGGCGTCCGGGCGGTGACGACGAGCTCGTCGGGGACGGTCGCGTCGACGACGGCGAGCGAGTGGTACCGCGTCGCGGTGAAGGGGGCCGGCAGGCCGGCGAGCACGCCGTCGCCGCCGTGGTGCACCTCGCTGGTGCGCCCGTGCATGAGCTCCTCGGCGTGGGTGACGACGGCGCCGTGCACCTCGGCGAGGACCTGGTGGCCGAGGCACACGCCGAGCATCGGCGTGCCGACGTCCGCGCAGGCGCGCACGAGGTCCGGGCTCGAGCCCGCGGCCGCCGGTGCCCCCGGCCCGGGGGAGATCAGCACGCCGTCGACGTCCGGCACGACGGCGGCGTCGACCTCATCGTTGCGGACGACCTCGCAGTCGGCGCCCAGCTGCTGCAGGTAGCCGACGATCGTCCACACGAAGCTGTCGTAGTTGTCGACGACGAGGACCCTCGGGCTGCTCACGCGGCGGCTCCCGGTGCGGTGGCCGCCCGCCCCAGGGGGGCGGACCGCCGGTCGTGCCCGGCGGCCGGGACGGCCGTCAGGGGGTGGGCCCGGCGGAGGGCGCCTGCGCGGCGCCCACCGTGCCCTCGTTCCAGGGTACGGACGGCGCGAGCGCGGGGAAGACCCACCGGAAGCAGACGGCCACGACGACCAGCGCGAGCAGCACCGCGAGCAGCGCGCGGACGACGGGCGGCCCGGGCAGGTGGCGCCACAGCGCGCCGTAGAGGCTCACGCCGCACCCCCGCCGTCCGTCGCCGCGCCCGTCCCGCCGGCGGCGGTCCGGCCGGCGAGCTCCGCCGGGGCACCGGCGGAGCGGGGCACGAAGCGGTCGAGGACCGCGTGCTGCACGTAGCGCTCGCGGGCGGAGGCGATGGGGTGGCACGCCGTCATCGTCAGCAGCCTCTCGGTGGGGACGGCGTCCGGCCGGCCGGGGACGGGGGCGACGACCTGCACCTGGTCGGGGCGCACGACCTCGTGCGTGGTGGCGCGGTAGACGAACCAGCCCTGGGCCGTCTCCAGGACGACGGGGTCGCCGACGCGGAGCTCGGCGATCTCGTGGAACGGCCTGCCGTAGGTGTTGCGGTGCCCCGCGACGGCGACGTTGCCGACCTCGCCGGGCAGGGCGGTGCCCGGGTAGTGCCCGACGCCCTCCTGCAGCTCCTCGACGCCGGTGCCCTCGACGAGCGGCCGCGGCTGCCAGTCCGGCCCGAAGCGGGGGACGTGGACGACGGCGAACGCCTCGCCGGGTCCGGGGTCGGTCTGCGCGGGCGGCGGGGCCGACGTCGGCCCCGCACCCGGCCCGCTGGTCCCGACCGACGTCGGGGCCGACCACCCCTCGACCAGGGCCGCCGTGGTCTGCGCCTGCGCGCGGTCGGCGACGACGTCGGTCCACCACAGCTGCCAGGCGGTGAAGAGCAGGAGCAGCACGCCCAGCGTCACGAGGAGCTCGCCGAGGACGGTCGCGACCGCCGACGCCGCCGACGCCGACCGGCGCCGCGCCGGACGTCCGGTCGTGCCGGGGGCGGCAGCGGCCCCGGGAGCACCCGTCGGTGCCGGCGGAGCCGTCGTCGTCACGCCACCCCCTCCCGCCCTCCGGTCCGTGCTGCTGCGGTCGTCATCGGCAGCGCGGCGCCCGACCTGGAGCCGGGCCGGCGAGCGGTCCCCGTCGTGGGCCAGGGGTCAGGGGTCAGGGGTCGGAGGCGGAGGACGAGGTCCGGGTCCGCGGGGTCAGGACCCGGACGCCGGGCGGGCGAAGGACAGCTCGAGCGAGCCGCCGTAGGCGGGCAGGTCGACGTCCTGCTCGTCCACCTCGTAGACGAGCCCGAGGTCGTCCGACGCCGCCCGGTACAGCTGCACCGCGGGCGAGGCCTCCAGCGCCGCCCGCATCTGCTCGGGGTCGCCCACGGCCTCGATGCGGTACGGCGGCGGGTAGTAGCGGCCCTGGACGCGCAGCGTGCTGCCGACGCAGCGGACGGCCGTCGTCGCGACGACACGCTGGTCCATCACGCCCATCCCCTCGGCCCCGCCCTCCCAGAGCGCGTTGACGACGGCCTGGACGTCCTGGGAGTGCACCACCGTGTCCTGCAGCGAGTAGCCGGCCCCGAGGACGGTGCCGCGGGGTGCGTCGGCGAGCTCGACGACGAGCCCCTCCCCGCGCACCGGCGCCGTCTGGCTGGCGGCGGCGAGGTCGGACGCCTCCGGCTCCCCCGCGCCCGGGACGTCGTCCTGCGCGGTGAGGGCGTCGACGTCGGACCGCGCCTGGGCGACCTGCGCCTCGAGGTCGGCCACCCGCTCGCCCTCGTCGACGACGAGGCCCCGCAGGTCCTCGTCACCGCCGCGGATGTCGCCGCCGTCGGCCGTCCCGGCGCTCGTGGAGAACAGCAGGCCCGCGAGGAAGAGCACCCCGGCGACCGCGGCGGCCGCCCCACGGGTGAGCCCGGAGCCCTTCCGCCCGGACCCCCTGCGCTGCACGCCCACTAGGCTAGGCGCCGCCCGCGGGCCGCACGGCCCTCCGCCGCACGACCCCGCCGCACGACCCCGCCGTACGACGAGGAGCAGACCGCGATGCCGGAGTCCCGCAAGCGACGTCCCCGCCGCCGCCGCGGGAACCCCGCCACCGGCCCGGAGCACGAGCCGGTGACCTCGGTCGGCGCGGCCCGGGCGTCGGCGCCGGCCGGGCCGAACCCCCGGTGGTACGTCCCGGTGATGCTGGGCCTGATGCTCCTGGGGCTCGTGTGGATCGTCGTCTGGTACGTCTTCGAGAACATGTACCCGATCCCCGGGATCGGCAGCTGGAACCTCGTCATCGGCTTCGCGATCATCCTGGTCGGCTTCCTCATGACCACCCGGTGGCGCTGAGCCCTCGGCCGCACGGTGTTCGCGGGAGGTGACCGTGCACGGTCGCCTCCTGCGAACAGGTGGCGCGGGGCGTCCGCGATCGGCAGGCCCACGAGCAGCGAACCACACCCGTGTGGTTCATCAACAGGTCTTCTCCACAGTGTGGAGAACCCTCGGCGTCATCCACAGGCGGACGTGCCGGCCGACGGCCGCAGGCCCCGCCCCCCGGTGGGGGACGAGGCCTGCGGACGGGACGGGAGGGAGGCTTGCGCGCCTCAGCGCAGGGAGGTCGCGACGACCGCCAGCACGACGAGGACCGCGGCCACGAGCGCGATGCCGGCCACCTGGAGGCGGGGCCGGCGGGGCTCCTTCAGCAGCACCAGCGCCACGAGGGCACCGGTCGCGAGCCCGCCGACGTGCGCCTCCCAGGCCACGTTCGGGATGACGAACGACAGCCCGAGGTTGATGGCGACGACGACGCCGATCTGCCCGACCGGCACGCGCATCCGCCGCTGCACGACGAGCAGCGCGCCGAAGAGCCCGAAGACGGCGCCCGAGGCGCCGACGGCCGCGGACCCCACGGGCCCGACGCCGAGGGCCCAGACGAGCTGGAACAGCACCGACCCGCCGAGGGCGCTGACCAGGTACAGCGCGACGAACCGCGCCCGTCCGAGCGCCTGCTCCAGGGGCGGGCCGGTGAGGTAGAGCACGTACACGTTGAACAGCAGGTGGAGCGGCAGCAGCCCGCTCTGCGCGTGCAGGAACGCGGCGGTCAGGTAGCGCCACGGCTGGCTGCCGGCGAGGGCCGGGTAGAACGCGAAGAGCCGCTCGACGAGGCCGCCCCCGAGCACCTGCAGCACGTACACCGCGACGCAGGACCCGATGAGCGTGAGCGTGACCACCGGGCGCCCGCCGCGGGCCCGCCCGCCGAGCGCCGTGCGCACGACGGGGGCTTCCCGCCGGGCCTGCGCCACGCAGTCGACGCACTGGACGCCGACGGGTGCGTCCCGCTGGCACTGCGGGCAGGCGGGGCGCCCGCAGCGCTGGCAGCGGACGTAGGACTCCCGGTCGGGGTGACGGGGGCAGACCGGGACGTCGCCGCCCGCTCCGCCGGCACCCCCGGACGCCGACCCGCCGGGCGGGGTCGGCGACCAGGGGCCCGGTCCGCTCGTGCTCACGCGGAGCGGTCGACCTCGACCGAGCGCAGGACGACGTCCTCGCGCGGGCGGTCGCCGGCGCCCGTGGGCACGGCGCCCAGGGCGTCCACCACGGCCCGGCTCTCGTCGTCCGCGACGGCGCCGAAGATCGTGTGCTTGCCCTGCAGCCACGTGGTGGGCGCGAGGGTGATGAAGAACTGCGAGCCGTTGGTGCCCTTGCCGCCGCGGGTGCCCGCGTTGGCCATGGCGAGGACGTAGGGCTTCGTGAAGTCCAGGCCCGGGTGGATCTCGTCGTCGAAGGTGTAGCCGGGCCCGCCGGTGCCGGTGCCCAGCGGGTCCCCGCCCTGGATCATGAAGCCGCTGATGATGCGGTGGAAGGCGACGTCGGCGTAGAGCGGCTCGGAGGACGCCTGGCCCGTGCGGGGGTCGGTCCACTCCTGCTCGCCCGTGGCGAGGCCGACGAAGTTCTTCACGGTCTTGGGGGCCTGGTTCTCGTAGAGCTCGACGCGGATGTCACCGGCGGAGGTCTTCAGGGTCGCGAACATGGCCCGATCCTCCCACGCAGCAGGGGGCCGTCCGCGAACGGAGACGGCGATGTGCGCACCCGGGCGGCGCGAGCGCCGCGCGCACGGCAGGATGATCCACCGACCCGGGCTGCGCACCACCGCCGGCCCGGCCTCGAGACCAGAGCACGAAGCAGCCACCCGCCGCGGTCGGTACTCAGCCGGCCGGGGCCCTGACCACACGGAGGACCGCGTGCACCTCGGGACGAAGAGCCGCAGCGAGAAGGCGGCGAAGCAGCTCCGCGACCAGTCGGCGGCGCTGAAGGACAAGGTCGGCCCCGCGGCCGAGAGCGCCCGCAAGAGCGCCGGCCAGTACGCCGGGGCGGCGCGCGACTGGGCGACGCCGCACTACGAGAAGGCCCGCGACCGCAGCGTCGAGGCCGCCGCACCGCGCGTCGCCGCGGCCGCCGGCAGCATCGCGCCGGCCGTCGACGCCGCGCACGACAAGCTCGTCGACGACCTGATCCCCCGTCTGGTCGAGTCGCTCAACGCGGCCGCCGGCGCGGCCTCGGACAAGGTCGACGACGCCTACAAGCCCGTCAAGGGCTCCCTCAAGACGTCGCAGAAGCAGCTGAAGAAGGCCGAGAAGAAGGCACGCCGGAACCAGCGCAGCGGGCGGGTCGGCAAGACCTTCCTCGTCCTCGGCGTGCTCGGTGCCGCCGGCGCGGCCGGCTACGCCGCCTGGCGCTCGTCCCGCCCCACGCAGGACCCGTGGGCGGCGAGCACGGGCACCTCGGCCTACTCCGGCGCCCCTGCGGCCGGCTCCGGCACCAGCAGCACGGGCACGAGCAGCTCGACGTCCCCGGCGCAGGCGGCGGACTCGGCGCGCTCCGCGACGGCCTCGGCGACGAGTGCCGTCAAGGACGCGGCCGACAAGGCCGCCGACGCCGCCAAGAGCGCGGTGGACAAGGGCGCGGACGCCGTCAAGGGCGGCGCCGACACGGCGGGCCAGAAGGCCGCCGAGGGCACGGACAAGGCGCAGGCCAAGGCCGAGGAGCAGCAGGGGAAGTCCTCCTGACCTCGTCCTGACGCGCGGCGGCGGCCCGCTCCCCGGGTGGGGGCGGGCCGTCGGCGTCGGCGGACCGCCCGCGCCGCGCGCCGCGTCGAGGGACGACCGAGCCGCACGACGACGGCCCCGGACCGCGTGGTCCGGGGCCGTCGTCGTGCGGCTCGGGGGTGGAGGCGAGGGGACTCGAACCCCTAACCCCCTGCTTGCAAAGCAGGTGCGCTACCAGTTGCGCCACGCCCCCCGGGAGGGCGACCGGCGCGGGGCGCCAGCGGTGGGCCTAAGAGGACTTGAACCTCTGGCCTCTNGGCGAGGGGACTCGAACCCCTAACCCCCTGCTTGCAAAGCAGGTGCGCTACCAGTTGCGCCACGCCCCCCGGGAGGGCGACCGGCGCGGGGCGCCAGCGGTGGGCCTAAGAGGACTTGAACCTCTGGCCTCTTCCTTATCAGGGAAGCGCTCTAACCGACTGAGCTATAGGCCCGGGTGCCCACGAGACCTCGCGGTCCCGCCTGCGGGAGGGAGGTTACCGCAGCGGTGCGCGCCCGCGCGAACGACCGGGCGGACGGGCCGGCGCGCGCCCCGGTGCCTCAGTCGTCGGTGAGCGTCACGCGCAGGCCGCCGACCAGCGTCGAGGAGACGTTGTAGACGACGGCGCCGAGGGTCGCGAGCGCCGTGATGATGACGACGTCCACGACCGCGAGCACGGTGGCGGCGGAGACGACCTGGGAGAAGCCCACGTAGTCCGTGACGTCGACGGTGGCGGTGCCCGAGAGCTGGGCGATGAGGCTGTTGACGCTGTCGTACACGCCCACGGCGTCCAGCACCGTCCACAGCGTCCCGGCCGCGACGACGACCGCGATGCCCACCACCACGGAGACGAGGAACGAGAGCTTCAGCACCGACCACGGGTCGACGCGGGAGACGCTCAGCCGCACCCGGCGCTGGGCCGCCCCGGCGGCCGCGGCCGTCCGTGGCGACGCGGCGCCCGGCGCCGCGGCCTGGTCGCCGGCGCCCGTCGCCGGACGTGGCGCCCCGGTCGGGCGTCGGGCCTGCTCACCTCGGACGGCCTGGGGCCCGGGGCCACGCTCGTCCTCCGCGCGTGGTCGCGCGGTCTGCGTCCCCTGGGTGCGCCCGGTCGTCGACGCACCGGACTGCTGGGGCCGCGCCTGGCTCCCGCTCACGCGTCACTCCCTCGGTCGTCGGCCGGCCCGTCGCCGTCCGTCGGCCCACCCTGGTCGGCCTGCTCCGCCGGGGCCGCCTCGTCCTGGACCGACGAGGACGCTACGCCATCACCGTCCGCGGGGGCCGTCCCCGCACCGGCGGTGTCGCCGTCGTCCTCGACCTGTGACCCGTCGGCGGCCGCGACCTCGGCCTCGATGACGCGCTCGGCGCCCCGGGCCACGGCGATGATCGCGTCCCCGTCGTCCGGGGTGGCGAAGCGGACGCCGGTGGTGTCGCGCCCCGTCGGGCGCACCTCGTCGACCCGGCTGCGGACGATGCGACCGCGGCCCATGACGACGAGCACCTCGTCGCCCTCGTCGACGAGCAGGGCGCCGACGAGGTCGCCGCCGCGCTCGGACAGGCGCGCCACCTTGATGCCGTAGCCGCCGCGGCCCTGGACCCGGTAGGCGGCGACGGGGGTCCGCTTGGCGATGCCGTTCTCCACCACGACGAAGACGTCGTGGTCGACGCCCTGGGGGACGACGCCGAGCGCGAGGAGGTCGTCGCCGTCCCGGAACCGCATGCCGGTCACGCCCGAGGTCGCCCGGCCCATCGGTCGCAGCGCCTCGTCGCTCGCCGTGAAGCGCAGCGACTGCCCGCGCCGGGAGACGAGCAGCAGGTCGTCGGTGGCGTCGACGAGCGCGGCGGAGACGAGCTCGTCCCCGCCGAGCGCCACCGCGGCCGGCGGCGCCTCGTCGCCCTCGACGTCCACGTCCTCGGCGGCGACGTCGAGCTCGGCGGTCTGGGCCCCCCGGAGGTTGATGGCGATGAGGCCGCCCGCCCGGGGGGAGTCGTAGTCGGTGAGACGGCTCTTCTTGACGAGCCCGCGGCGGGTGGCCAGAACCAGGTACGGCGACTGCTCGTAGTCGCGCAGGTCCAGCACCTGGGCGATCTGCTCGCCCGGCGCGAAGGCCAGGAGGTTCGCCACGTGCTGGCCGCGGCCGTCGCGCGAGCCCTCGGGGAGCTCGTACGCCTTCGCCCGGTAGACCCGGCCGAGGTTGGTGAAGAACAGCAGCCAGTGGTGCGTGGTCGTCGTGAAGAAGTGCTCGACGACGTCGTCGCCGCGCAGCGCCGTCCCGCGCACGCCCTTGCCGCCGCGCCGCTGCGAGCGGTAGGCGTCCGTGCGGGTGCGCTTGGCGTAGCCACCACGGGTGATGGTGACGACGACGTCCTCCTCGGGGATGAGGTCCTCGGCGGACATGTCCCCGTCGAAGGGGACGATCTCGGTCCGCCGCTCGTCGCCGTACTTGTCGATGATCTCGGCGAGCTCGCCCGAGACGATGTCCCGCTGGCGCTGCGGGGAGTCGAGGATCGCGCGGTAGTCGGCGATCTCCGTCTCCAGCGCCACGAGGTCGTCGACGATGCGCTGGCGCTCCAGGGCCGCGAGCCGCCGCAGCTGCATGTCGAGGATCGCGCGGGCCTGGACGTCGTCGATGCCGAGGAGCTCGATCAGCCCCTCGCGCGCGACGTCCACGGTCGCCGCGGCGCGGATGAGGGCGATGACCTCGTCGAGCGCGTCCAGCGCCCGGGCCAGGCCGCGCAGGATGTGGGCCCGCTCCTCGGCCTGCCGCAGCCGGTAGCGCGTCCGCCGGACGACGACCTCGATCTGGTGGTCCACCCAGTGCCGGACGAAGCCGTCGAGCGAGAGCGTCCGCGGCACGCCGTCGACGAGCGCGAGCATGTTGGCGCCGAAGCTCTGCTGCAGCGACGTGTGCTTGTAGAGGTTGTTGAGGACGACCTTGGCGACGGCGTCCCGCTTGAGCACGATGACGAGCCGCTGGCCGGTGCGCCCGGAGGTCTCGTCGCGGATGTCGGCGATGCCGGCCATCCGCCCCTCCTGCACGAGCCCGGCGATCTTCTCCGCCAGGTCGTCGGGGTTCACCTGGTAGGGCAGCGCCTTGACGACGAGGCACGTGCGGCCGTTGATCTCCTCGACCTCGACGACCGCGCGCATGGTGATCGACCCGCGCCCGGTCCGGTAGGCGTCCTCGATCCCGCGACGCCCGGTGATGAGCGCACCGGTCGGGAAGTCCGGGCCCTTCACGCGGGCGATCAGCGCCTCGAGGAGCTCCTCGCGGCTCGCCTGCGGGTTCTCGAGGAACCACTGGACGCCCGAGCCGACCTCGCGCAGGTTGTGCGGCGGGATGTTCGTGGCCATGCCGACGGCGATGCCGGCGCTGCCGTTGACGAGCAGGTTGGGGAACCGGCTCGGCAGGATGAGCGGCTCCTGCGTGCGCCCGTCGTAGTTGGCGCCCATGTCGACCGTGTCCTGGTCGATGTCGCGGACCATCTCCATGGCCAGCGGCGCCAGGCGGCACTCGGTGTACCGCATCGCCGCGGCCGGGTCGTTGCCGGGCGACCCGAAGTTCCCCTGGCCCTGCACGAGCGGGTACCGCAGCGTCCAGTCCTGCGCGAGCCGCACGAGGGTGTCGTAGATCGAGCTGTCGCCGTGCGGGTGGTACTGCCCCATGACGTCGCCGACCACGCGGCTGCACTTGTTGAACCCGCGGTCCGGCCGGTACCCGCCGTCGTACATGGCGTACAGCACCCGCCGGTGCACCGGCTTCAGCCCGTCCCGCACCTCCGGCAGCGCGCGCCCCACGATGACGCTCATGGCGTAGTCGAGGTAGCTGCGCTGCATCTCCAGCTGCAGGTCGACCGGCTCGATCCGGTCGGTGACCGGCCCCTCGGGCGGTGTCGTCTCGCTCACGTCAGTCCTTCGTCGAGGGGGCGGTGCCCGTGCTGGGGCACCGTCGTGGTCGGTGCTGCTGCTGAGGTCGCCGTCGTCGTGGCCGGGTGGGTCGTGGCTGGGTGCGCGCCCGCGTCGTCCCGGCTGACGTCCGCACCGGTGGTGTGCGCTCTTCCGCGGCGCTCCGCTCCGCGGCGAGAACCTCCTCGGCGAGGCGGCCGCTCCCGCTCCCGCCCGCCGAGGACGTCGGCGCCCGGTCAGCGGCGAGAGGGCCGATGAGCCGCGAGGGACGTGCGCCGCGTCCGGGCGACGTGCACGAGCGCTGGGCGGCTGGTCCGCCCGGGGCACGTAAGGCGAGCATCCGTGCTGGGCGGTAGCCCGGCGCGGGTGCGGAGCCAGTGCCCCGGGCGGACCAGCCGCCCGGCGCCCCCGGCCACGGCGCCCGAGACCCCGCACGTTCCACGTGGATCACCGACACCACGCTCAGATGTCCAGGAAGCGGACGTCCTTGGCGTTGCGCTGGATGAAGGAGCGGCGCGACTCGACGTCCTCTCCCATGAGGACGCTGAAGATCTCGTCCACGCCCGCCGCCTCGCCGATGGTGACCTGGCGCAGGGTGCGGGTGTCGGGGTCCATCGTCGTCTCCCAGAGCTCGGAGAAGTCCATCTCGCCGAGGCCCTTGTAGCGCTGGACGCCGTTGTCCTTGGGCAGGCGGCGGCCGGCGGCGATGCCTTCGGCGGTCATGGCGTCGCGCTCGCGGTCGGAGTAGACGTACTGGTGCTCGCCCTGCGTCCACTTGAGGCGGTACAACGGCGGCTGCGCCAGGTAGACGTGGCCGCCCTCGATGAGGGGGCGCATGTAGCGGAACAGCAGGGTGAGCAGCAGGGTGGCGATGTGCTGGCCGTCGACGTCGGCGTCGGCCATGAGGACGACCTTGTGGTAGCGCAGCCGGGTGATGTCGAAGTCCTCGCCGATGCCGGTGCCGAAGGCCGTGATGAGGGCCTGGACCTCCTTGTTGGCGAGCGCGCGGTCCAGGCGGGCCTTCTCGACGTTGAGGATCTTGCCGCGCAGCGGGAGGATCGCCTGGGTCTCGGGGTTGCGCCCGCGGACGGCGGAGCCGCCGGCGGAGTCGCCCTCGACGACGAAGATCTCCGAGCGCGCCGGGTCCTTGGTCTGGCAGTCCTTGAGCTTGCCGGGCATGCCGCCGGACTCGAGCAGGCCCTTGCGCCGGGTCGCCTCGCGCGCCTTGCGGGCGGCCATCCGGGCCGCGGACGCCTGCAGCGACTTGCGGATGACCTCGCGGGCCGGGGCCGGGTTGCGCTCCAGCCACTCGCCGAGCTCGTCGCCCACGACCTTCTGCACGAAGGTCCGGGCGATGGTGTTGCCCAGCTTGGTCTTCGTCTGGCCCTCGAACTGCGGCTCGCCGAGCTTGACGGAGATGACGGCGGTGAGGCCCTCGCGGATGTCGTCGCCCGTGAGGTTGTCGTCCTTCTCCTTGAGGAGGCCCTTCGCGCGCGCGTAGCGGTTGACGAGCGAGGTGAGCGCCGAGCGGAACCCCTCCTCGTGCGTGCCGCCCTCGTGCGTGTTGATGGTGTTGGCGTAGGTGTGGACGCTCTCGGAGTAGGCGCCCGTCCACTGCATGGCGATCTCGACGTCGATCTGGCGCTCGGTGTCCTCGCTCTCGAAGGAGATGACCTCGTCGTGGACGACGTCGACCTTCTTCGCGGCGTTCAGGTGCGTGACGTAGTCGACGAGGCCGCCGTCGTAGCGGTAGGTGACGCCGCGGCGGGCGCCGTCGTCGGCGACGTCGGAGCCCGTGGCACCGTCGGGGGCGTCCGGCCCCGTCTCCCCGGCCTCCTCTCCCTCGGCCGGCTGGGCGCCGCCGCGCTGGTCCGCGAGGCTGATGGTCAGGCCCTTGTTGAGGAAGGCCATCTGCTGGAAGCGGCCGCGGAGCGTCTCGTAGTCGTAGACGGTCGTCTCGAAGACGTCCTCGCTCGGCCAGAAGGTGACGCGCGTGCCGGTCTCGTCGGTCTCCTCGCCGCGCTCGAGCGGGGCCTGCGGCACCCCGAGGCGGTAGCTCTGGCGCCAGACGTGCCCCTGGCGCCGGACCTCGACGTCGAGGCGCTGGGAGAGGGCGTTGACGACCGAGACGCCGACGCCGTGCAGGCCGCCGGACACGGCGTACCCGCCGCCGCCGAACTTGCCGCCCGCGTGCAGGACCGTGAGGACGACCTCGACCGCGGAGCGCCCCTCGGTCGCGTGGACGTCGACGGGGATGCCGCGGCCGTCGTCGGTCACGCGGATCGCGCCGTCGGGGCGGATCTCGACCTCGATGTGGGTGCAGTAGCCGGCGAGGGCCTCGTCGACCGCGTTGTCGACGACCTCGTAGACGAGGTGGTGCAGGCCGCGCTCGCCGGTGGAGCCGATGTACATGCCGGGGCGCTTGCGGACGGCCTCGAGGCCCTCGAGGACCGTGATGGCGTCCGCGCCGTAGCTGCCCTGGACCTGCGAGGCGAGCGACGCCGCCTCCTCGGGGCGGGCGCTGGGGTCCAGCCCGGAGCCGTCCTGGGAGACGGGGGAGACGCCCTCGGCGTCCGCGACGTCGTCCCGCTCGAGCTGCCGGCGGTCCTGCACGTCCGCGTCCGGCCCGGTGGCGGGCTCCTCGCTGCGGGGGACGTCCGGCTCGTCGTCCCGCTCGGGTGCGCCGTCTGCTCCGGTGCTGCTCACGCGGTGGGTCCCTCCGGCAGGTCCGCGCAGGCGACCGCGGCGCGCCGCAGCGCGCGGGTCGTCTGCTGATCACCGGCGAGTCTACCCCGCGAGACCCCGCCGGAGCGGCGCGCCGGGCGGGTGGGGACCGCGACACGGGCCTCCAGCACGGCTCTGAGCCGTCCGGGGTCCGTGCGCGAGGGGGGATGCCAGGGACGGGGGCCGCGCCGTGGACGGGCCCAGGCACGGGCCCGGCCCAGCAGCGGGGGTCCAGCGGCGCGCGTCCCGGGGCGCGCGTCCCGGGTCAGACATCCCAGGGGCTGGGGATGTCAAGCGGCGGCC
>NZ_JBBIAA010000033.1:0-28257 GCF_037482545.1 Pseudokineococcus basanitobsidens
ACCGGCCCCGCCACCGGTGGCGGGGTCCTCGGCCGGGTCCTGGGTGGGGCGTGCGTCCGGGTCCTCGTCCGGGTCGTGGCCGTCGGGCACGGGCGGCCGGTCGTCGAGAGCCACGCGCACCACCCCGTCCACCCCGTCACCAATGTCGAACAGGTGTTCGACTGAAGGGAACGGTAGCCGTAGGGTCCGACAACGACCCACGCACCGCGAGAGCTGTGGACGACCGCGCAGCCGTCGGGTCTGTGGACGCCGGGCAGGGCTGGCCGTGCTCGCCGGCGGGAGCGACGACCCTCGCTCCGCCGTCGCGGTCACCGTCGTCGGGCGTCGGGCGTCGGGCGTCGGGCGTCAGGCGTCGACCGGCTCGCCCTCCTGCCGCTCCCGCGACGGCGGGACGAAGCGGTACCCGACGTTCCGCACGGTGCCGATGAGCTGCTCGTGGTCGGTGCCGAGCTTGGCCCGCAGCCGCCGCACGTGGACGTCCACCGTGCGGGTGCCGCCGAAGTAGTCGTACCCCCACACCTCCTGCAGGAGCTGCGCGCGGGTGAACACCCGTCCCGGGTGCTGGGCGAGGTGCTTGAGGAGCTCGAACTCCTTGTACGTGAGGTCGAGCACGCGGCCGCGCACCCGTGCCGTGTACGTCGACTCCTCGATCACGACGTCGCCGGCGCGGATCTCGTCCACGTCCTCGCCGTCGTCGCCCGCCAGCCGGGCGCGCCCGACGGCCAGGCGCAGGCGCGCCTCCACCTCGGCCGGCCCGGCGGAGTCGAGCAGCACGTCGTCGGCGCCCCAGTCCGCGGCCACCGCGGCGAGCCCGCCCTCGGTGAGCACCAGGACGAGCGGGCAGGCGATCCCCGTCGTCCGCAGCAGCCGCGTGAGGGAGCGCGCGGCCGCGAGCTCGCGGCGTCCGTCCACGAGGACGGCGTCGGCGGTCGGGGCGTCCACGAGGACGGCCGGCTCCGCGGGCAGGACCCGGACGTGGTGGGCGAGCAGGCCCAGGGCGGGGAGGACCTCCGAGGACGGCGCCAGCGCGTTGGTGAGCAGGAGGAGCTGCACCGGGGCCACCTCCTCCGAGACCGTCCGGACCGCCCGCCCGGGCGGGACGACGGCGTGGACCGCGCGTCCGGGTCGGCGGCCGGCCGGGCGCCGCGACCACGGCGGGTCCTCGGCGTCCGAGGATAGAGGGGCCCGGCAGCCCCGCGGCGAGCGGCGGACGCGCCCTCGCCGGCCGCCCCGGGAGGGGCCGGGGCACCGGGAGAACCGGACGGGTGGACGGGAGACTCCCGGCCGGGGGACTCGCGCGTGCCAGGATGACGTGCGTGAGGAGGCGACCGCGGTGAGCCGGGTCGTGCCCGCCGCCTCCGGGACGGTCGCCTGCGTCCTCCTCGCCGCCGCGGCCCTCGGGTCGCCCCTGCTGCTCGCGCCCGTCGTGGCCCTGCTCGGCCTCCTGCTCGCGTGGGGCTGGCCCCGCCTGCTCGCGGTGCCCTCGCCGACGGGGGCCGGCGTCGTCGTCGCGCTGGCCGCTCTCGCCGCCGTCGCCGTCGTGGTCGCCGTCCACGTGACGAGCGACGTCGGCCCGGCCCTGGCCGCGGCTCCGGACGCCGCCGGGGCGGGGGTCCTGGTCGTGCTGGGGCTGTCCGTCGTCGCCGCCTTCGTGCACCAGGTCCTGCGCACGGACGGACGCCCCCGCCTCGCCGAGTCCGTGGCCTCGACCGTGGCCGGCGCGGCCCTCGCGGCGCTCGCGTCGGGGTGGGTCTCGGCGGCGGTGGTGCGGCCCGGGGCCGTGCTCGTGGGGGCGACCGCCGCGGCCGCGGCGCTGGTCGTCTCGGCGCTGCCGTGGCCGCAGCGGCTCACGGGAGCCGTCGGCCTCGTGGCCGCCGCCGCGGCCGGCGCCCTCGTCGCGGGCGGTCTCGAGGACCTCTCGGCGCTCGTCGGTGCGGTCGCCGGGCTCGTCGTGGCCGGTGTCGTCGCCGTCGTCGACCGGCTGCTCGTCGCCCTGCCCCGCGCCGCGTCCCGGCGCCGGGCGGCGGTCGTCGGCGTCGCCGCCGTGTCGCTGGCCGCGGTGCCCGTGCAGCTCCTCGCCCTGGTGGTGGGACCGTGAGCCCGACGTTGACCGGCACGGCCCGCGTGCTCGCCGTCTGCGGCGACGGCACGTGCCGGGCCGCCACCGTCGAGCGCCTCCTCGTGCCCGCCCTGGGCCCCGGGGTCGAGGTCGTGGCGGCGGGCCTGCGCGCCGTCCCGGGAGCCGCGATGGCCGCCGGCGCCGTCGGTCCGGTCCTCGAGCACGGCGGCTCGGTCGAGGGGTTCAGCGCCCGCCGGGCGGAGCCGGGGGCGGTCCTCGGTGCCGACCTCGTGCTGGCCCTCACCCGCGCGCACGCGGCCGACGTGCTGCGGACCGCGCCGCGGGCGGCCCGGTGGACGTTCACCCTCCGCGAACTCGCCCGCCTCCTCGACGGCGCCAGGGTCCCCGGGCGCGACCCCGCCGCCCGCGTCCGCGCCGCGGCGGCCGCGGCCGCTCGACGGCGGGTGGACGCCGGCCCCCCGCGCCGGCCCGAGGACGACGACGTGCTCGACCCCCTGGCCGGCCCGGCGGGCGGCTTCGCCGACAGCGCCGCCGTCGTCGCCGGGGCCGTCGCGGTGCTCGGGCGCGTCCTCGGGCCCGGAGCCGACGTCGAGCGCCGGGTCCCCGGTGGCCGCGCGGGGACGTGGCGTGCGGCGCCGCCGACGGGCTGAGCCGGCGGTGGGCCCCCACGGCGCGGCCACCGCCCGGTCCGGCGCGGGGCCCCGCCACGCCGGCACCTCCCCTGCGGCGGTGCCCGCGGCCGGCTCCCCGCACCCGGAGGACGAGCCCGGGCTCCGCCGGCTGCTGGAGCGGGGACGACGCGTCTTCACCGGGGTCGTGGCCGTCCTCCTCCAGGTCGGGGTCCTGGCGGCCTTCGTCGCCGCCGCGCTCACCCCCGGACCCACGAGCCCCTCGGTCGTGCTCGCCGCCGTCGTGGTCCTCGTCTGGCTCCTGCTGACCGCCGGTCACCTGCTGGCCGGTCTGCCGGTGGCCGTGCCGCTCGTCGTCGGGGTGCTCGCCGCGCCGGCGCTGCCCCTGCTCGCCGCCGCCGGGTCGCCCGCCGAGCTCGCGGGGGTGCTGCGCGTCCTGCCGACGACCGCCTCCGCCGTGCTGTGGCTCGTGGCGGGCACGCGCGGGCGCGTCGCCGTGGTGCTCGGGCGCGCCGTCGTGGCCGGCGGCGCGACCCTGGCCGTCGCCTCCGCCAGCGCCGTCCTGGCCGGCGCCGGCGCGCTCGACGTCGTCGCGCCGGTCGTGACCGCGCTGCTCGCGGTCGGGACGCTCGTCGTCGCGGAGCAGAGCGCGGCGCGGGCCGAGCAGGCGCTCCGGGTCCGCCGGGCCGCGGCGGTGGACCTGCAGGTCGCCCGCGGTGCGGCGGCGGCCCGCCGCCGTCTCGACGCCCGGCTGCACGACGTCGTCCTCGGCGCCCTGGCGACGCTCGTGGACGCCGACGCCGGGCGCACGGCCGCCGTCCGGGAGCTGGCCGCCGAGGCGCTGGCCCTGCTCGTCGAGTCCGACCCGGCCCCGCGGCCGGAGCCCGACCGGTCGCCGGAGCCGCCGCGGGACGGGTCGCCGGGAGTCCCGCGGCCTCCGTCGCTGGAGGAGGGCCTGCGCCGGCTCGCCGCCCGCACCGCCGCCGAGGGGGTCCACGTGGAGCTGCGTCGCGCGCAGGGGTGGTCGGGCGACCGGCCCGGGCGGCCGCCGGAGCGCCACGCCGCGCCGGGCCCCGGCCCGCGGCAGGTCGAGGCCCTCCTCGGTGCCGCGGGGGAGGGGCTGCGCAACGTCGTCCGGCACGCGCGCACGGACTCCGCCGTCCTCGTGTGGTCCTGCGGCCCCGACGGCGCCTCGGTCCTCGTCGTCGACGCGGGGACGGGCTTCGACCCGGCGGACGTGCGGGACGGCTCCCTCGGGCTCGACGGGTCCGTGCGGTGGCGGCTCGCCGAGGCCGGGGGCAGCGCCCACGTCCGGTCACGGCCGGGGCGGGGCACCGTCGTGGCCCTGGCCGTCCCGGCGCCCGCACCGGGGGCGGGGACGGCCGAGGACGCGGCCGAGGCGCTCGGACGCGGGGGGTGGGCGTGAGCGCGGCGGCGGCGGTGCCCTGGTGGCGCACCGGGCTGGGGGACGCCCTGTTCGACGGGCGCCGCCTCCTGCTCGTCGTCGTCGCGCTCGTGGCGGTGCAGGGAGGGCTGCGCGTGCTGCTCGCGGCCCCCGGCACCTTCTCCTCCCGGCCCGCCGCCGCGCTCGCCCTGACGGTCCTCGTCCTCGTGGCGGGCGGGCTCGTCGCCGCGAGCGCCCGGACCCCTCGCGCCGCCGCGGGCCCCGTCGTGCTCGGCGCCGTGCTCGTCCTGCTGGCCGTCGACGTCGTCGCCGTGGTCCTCACCGCCCACGTCGACGTCTACGGCGACGGCCTCTTCACCGTGACGGGCGGCGGGCTCGCGGCGCTCGCGCTCCTGGCCGTGCGCCCCCTGGGCCCGGTCGTCGCCGCCGGCTCCCTCCACGTCCTGGTCCTGCTCGGCGGCTCGCTCCTGCACGACCCGGACGCCCCGGCGGTGGCGCTCGCCCGCGGGGCCGAGGTGGCCGCCGCGGCGGCGGCACCGGTGGCGGCCGGTGCCGCCTACCTGCACCTCGTGGCGCGCCTGACGCAGGCGCGCCGGGCCGCGGAGGCCGAGGCCGCCGCGGAGGAGGTCCGGCGCCGGGCGACGGCCGTCGCGGACGGCGAGCGCGAGGCGCGGCTCGAGGCGGCCCGCCTCGAGGTGGGGCCGCTGCTCGAGCGCGTCGTCGCGGGCGCGGGGCTCCCTCTCGGCGACGACGACGTCGAGCGCGCCACCACCGCCTCCCGCCGCCTGCGCGCGCACCTGCTCCAGGGGAGTCGCCGCACCTGGCTGGACGAGGCGCTGTCGGCCGACCCCGCGGGCGTGGGCGTGCCCGTGCCCGGCGGGCGCGGGGAGGGCGCGCCCACCCCGCCCGTCGTCGTCCGGGCGGTCTCCGGAGGGGGCGACGTCCCCGGGGTCGGTCGGTCCGGGGCGGCGGACGGGCGCGGCGGCCCGGACGGGCTGGGGCCGCGGGAGCGGGACGCGCTGCTCGCGCTGGTGCGGCTGGCGCGCTCCCACGGCGGCGAGGTGAGGGCGACCCTCCTGCCCGGCAGCGCCGTCCTCGCCGTCCGGGGGGCCGACGAGCTGCGCGAGGACCCGCTCGCCGAGGACCTGCGTGCGGCGCTCGCGGCGGGTCCCTGGATCGCGGAGGAGGACGGCCTGCTCGTGCTCGAGGTGCAGGCGCGCGACGCGGCCGAGGACGGGGGGGAGCCGCGGTGAGCGCGGCGGCGCCGGGGGGCTCGGTGCGTGCGGAGCCGGTGCGTGTCGCCGTCGTCGACGACCACCCCGTGATCCTCGACGGGGTCGCGGCGTGGTGCGCCGCCGCGGGCGACGACGTCCGCCTCGTCGGCACCCACCTCGACGTCGCGTCGCTGCGGGCAGACCCGGAGCACCCCGCCGACGTGGTCGTGCTCGACCTCCTCCTCGACGACGGCTCCTCGCCGCCGGCCACCGTGGCAGGGCTCGTCGCCGAGGGGTGCGCCGTCGTCGTGATGAGCGCGGACGCCGAGCCCGCGTCCGTGCAGCGGGCCGTCGAGGCGGGCGCCCTCGCGTACGTCCCGAAGGTGAGCGGCCGGACGGACCTGCTGGCCGCGGTCCGCGCCGCGGCACGGGGCGAGTCGCACGTGACGCCGGAGCTCGCCGAGGTGCTCGCCGGCGGCGACGGCTGGCGGCCCGCCCTCAGCCCCCAGGAGAGCCGGGCCCTCGTCCTGTTCGGCTCGGGCCTGCTGCTGCGGACGGTGGCGCGGCAGATGGGCGTCGGCGAGGCGACGGTGCGCACCTACCTGCAGCGGGCGCGCCGCAAGTACGCCGAGCGCGGCGTGCGGATCGACGGCCGGATCGACTGGTACGAGGTCGGCCAGCGCGACGGGTGGGCCGACGAGGTCGACGGTCCCGGGCCGGCCGGCCGGTCGTGACGGGCCCGGCGGACGGCGCTCCGGCGCGGCGGGGGGAACACGGCCCGGCCCGCCGGCGCTGCCCGGGCGTGAGCGACGTCACGACCGAGAGCAGGAGTGCCGTGCCCGGGAGCCCGGCGGGGACGGCGCAGGAGGGGGCGACGGAGCCGGCGGCGCCGCCGTCGCCGCTGCTGGACCTCCCCGGGGCGGTGGGGGCGGAGGGCGTGGACGCCGGCACGGCCTGGCACTACGGGGACCCGGTGCGCGAGCAGCGCCTCCTGCAGCAGGGGCTGGCGCTCGTCGACCTCTCCACCCGTGGCGTCCTGCGGGTCTCGGGTCCCGACCGGCTGACCTGGCTGCACTCGCTGACCACGCAGGCCCTCGCCGACCTCCCCCCGCGCACGAGCGCCGAGACGCTGCTGCTGAGCCCCAAGGGCCACGTCGAGCACGCCCTCCACGTCGTCGACGACGGCGAGGCGGCGTGGGTCACCGTGGAGCCCGGCGCCCAGGGACCGGTCGGCGACTTCCTCGACCGCATGCGGTTCATGCTCCGCGTCGAGGTCGAGGACGTCACCGACCGCGTCGCCGTCGTCGGCGAGCCGGTCCGGCGCGAGAGCGTGGACGGCGAGCCGCTCGCGTGGGTCGACCCGTGGCCGGCGACGGCCCCGCAGGGGACCGCCTACTCCGACGTCCCGGACGGGCAGCACCCGGGCGCCGCGCGTCCGTGGCGGGAGGTGCTGGTCCCGCGGGGGGAGCTCGTCGCCTTCACGGCCGACCGCGACCTCGCGGGCAGCTGGGCGGCCGAGGCGCTGCGCGTCGAGGCGTGGCGCCCGCGCGCCGGCGCCGAGACCGACCACCGGACGATCCCGCACGAGCTGGACTGGCTGCGGACGGCAGTCCACCTGCGCAAGGGCTGCTACCGCGGGCAGGAGACGGTCGCGCGCGTGCACAACCTCGGCAAGCCGCCGCGCCGCCTCGTCGCCCTCCACCTCGACGGCTCGGGCCACGACCTCCCCCCGGCCGGGAGCCCGGTCCACCTCCCGGGCGAGGACGGCGCCCCCGGCCGGGCGGTGGGGACGATCACGACGTCCGCCCGCCACCACGAGCTCGGCCCGGTCGCCCTCGCCGTGGTCAAGCGCTCGACGCCCGTGGACGCCGTCCTGCTCGCCGCCGTCCCGACCGGCGGTGCCGTGACCGCCGCTCAGGAGGTCGTCGTCCGGCCCTGACACCCGCCCCGGCACCTGGCCCGGCACCGGGCCCGGAGCGTCGGCACCGGCGTCCGGTCGGCCGCCGGTGCGCCCGGGGACCCGGAGGACCGGCCCCCTGCGGGCGCCGGTCGCCGTAAGGTCGGCCGGTGGTCGTCGTCGCGGTGGTGCTGGCAGCGCTCGCCGCGGCGACCCTGGCCTCGGTCCTGCGCCCCGGCCCCCTCGCGGTCGTGGCGGTCGCCGCGGCGGGGGTGGCCTGGTGGCTGGTCAACGGCCCCGTCGAGGGACCCGTCCTGCACGTCGTCAGCCCGTCCCACGGGCTCACGGTCGCCGACCTGCTCGTCCCGCCCGCGCTGGCCGTGGCGGTCGTCGCCGCCGCCCTCGCCCGTCGTCGCCGCCGCGCGGGCGACCGGTCCGGGCGGCCGCGGCGGGACGCGCGCGGGGCCGCCCCGACGGCGCCCCGGTAGCCTCGCCCCATGGACGTGGAGAACATCAACATCGGGGCGCTCGAGGCGTTCTACACCTCGCTGCTCGTCCTGTCCGCCCTGGTCATCGGGTGGTTCGCGGTCTACGTCGTCTACAAGCTCTTCACCGGCCAGCGCTGACGCAGCCGCCGGGGCCGGGCCACGCCCCCGCGGCGCCACCGGACCACCACCGACCACCGCCGACCAGCCAGGGAGGACCGCCCCGTGCCCTACGAGATCCGCGCCGACCTGCCCCCCTCGCTCGTCCCCGTCGCCTGGATGCAGGGCCGGTGGGAGGGCGCCGGCGTCGCCGGCTACCCCGACGCCCCGGAGCGTCGCTTCGGCCAGGAGCTGGTCCTCGAGCACGACGGTCGCGGCGGTCTGGTGCACCGGTCGCAGAGCTGGTTCCTGGACGAGGACGGCAGCCCGACCGAGCCCATGACCTCCGAGGTCGGGATGTGGCGCACGGGTGACGACGGCCGGGGCGGGGTCCAGGTCGAGCTGCTGCTGGCGCAGCCCGAGGGGGCGGTGGAGATCTACGTCGGCCGGGCGACCGGCACGAGGCTCGAGCTGGCGACCGACCTGGTGGCGCGCACCTCCTCCTCCACCGGGACCCACACGCGGGGCCAGCGGATCTACGGGCAGGTCGAGGGCGACCTGCTGTGGGCGCTGGACGTCGCGGCGGGCTCGGAGCCGATGCGCTCGGTCGCCTCCGCCCGGCTGAAGAAGGTCTGATGCGTCGCGTCGTCGGGCGGCTCGTGCTGCTCGGCGTCGTACTCGTGCTCGCGGCCGCCGCCTGGACGGCCTCGCGAGGCTGGGTGGCCTACTCCGCCCTGCAGGACGTCCGGGACGGCGTCCCCGCCGTGGTCGACGCCGTGACGGCGGTGGACCCCGACGCCCTGGCCCGGGCCTCGGACGACGTCCGCGAGGACGCCCGTCGTGCCCGCGACGCGACGGACGACCCGCTGTGGCGCCTCGCGTCCCGCTTCCCGCTCGGCGGGGAGAACCTCGCCGCGCTGACCACGTCGTCACGGGCCGTCGACGGGCTCGCCACCGACGGGCTGCCCGCGCTGGAGCAGGTCGTCACCGGCGTCGACGACGCCCGCGACGCCCTCACCGGCGGCGAGGGCCTGGACGTCGGCGCGCTGCGGTCGGCGTTCGACGCGCTGGGCGAGCTCCAGCAGGCGACGACGACCGCCCGCGAGCGTCTCGCCACCATCCGCGGCGAGCACCTGCTGCCGCAGGTGGAGCAGGCCCGGGACGAGCTGCGGAGCTCGCTGGACCTCGCCGGGCGGGCCGAGGACCTCCTCGCGGACATCGACGTCCCCGGGGCGGGGGCGCTGTCGGACCTGGCCTCCGGACGTCCGCCGAGCCTGGAGGACCTGCGCGACGCCGCCGGCGACCTCGTGCCGGACGACGTCGAGGACGGCCTGCGCGACCTGGGGGAGCGCCTGCCCGACGGCGTGCTCCCCGACGGCCTGCTCGACGAGGCGTTCCCGACCGGCTCGCGCTGACGGCCTCACGGCCCCCGGTCGCTCGCCACCCGGTCGCGCGCAGCTCTCAGGCGCGGCCGGTGGTGCCCGACGGGCCCGCGCCGCCGGAGCCGGCCTCCTCGGCGACCTGCTGCGCCGCCCCGGCGGCTGCCTCGACCGTGCTGCCGGCGCTGCCCGCCGCCTCGGCGGCCGCGGACCGCGCCGCCTCGGCGCGCCGCCGGGCCACGCTCGTGGTCGTGCGGGCGGAGCCCTCCCCGGTACGGGTGCGGCGTCGGGCGGTGCCCGACGTCCCGTCGCCGGCGGCGCTCGGCGAGGCCTTCGCCGTGTCCTTCGCAGAGCCCTTCGCCGTGTCCTTCCGCGTGTCCTTCCCCGGGTCCTCCGTGCCCGCGGCGCCCGTCCGGGAGCCCGTGCCGGCGCCGCCCCGGCGGGCGCTGCCCGTCCCGGAGCCCGTGCCCGCCGCGGCCTTCCTGCGCGTGCCGCCCGTGCCCGAGCCGCCCGTGCCCGAGCCGCCCGTGCCCGTGCCGCCCGTGCCCGAGCCGCCCGTGCCCGTGCCGCCCGTGCCCGAGCCGCCCGTGCCCGTGCCGCCCGTGCCCGAGCCGCCCGTGCCCGAGCCGCCGCCGGTCGCCGTCCGGCGGGTGCCCGTGCCCCGGCTCCGGGGCGACGGGGTCGCGGAGTCGTCCGTGGTCGTCGCGTCCTGCGGCGCCACGGCCTCCGCGGCCGCGGCCCGGGCCTGCCGGGTGGCCGTGCGTGCCGTGTCGGCCGCCCCGTCGCGCGCCGTCCGTGCCGCGCGGCGCCCCTGGTCCAGCGTGACGCCGGCCTGGTCGGCCACCTCCTGGACCGCGTCGCCCGCCGAGGAGTGCTCGACGACGCGGCGACCGCGCGCGGTGAGCCCGTCGACGACGCCCTGCGTCCGGCTGGCGGCCTCCAGGCCGCGGGCGACGGCCGTCGTCGGCGCCGCCTGCAGCCGGCCCACGGCCGAGCGCGCCTCGGCGACGTAGTCGCGGCCGAGCACCTCCTGGCGGCGGGTGCGGGCGCGGGCACGGGCGTCCTTGGCCTGCTCGGCGGCGACGTCGACGACGCCGACGAGCGTGTAGCCGAGGTCGGTGGCGGTCTTGCGGAGGTCGTGGGCGAGGGCCATGGCTGGCTCCTTCCGGGAGGCGGTGGCGACGGGCGGCGGGTGCGCCGGCCCGGTCAGGTCGTCGGACGGGCGGCGTCAGCGCCCTCGGGGGTCCCGTCGGCGGGGTGGGTGGCGGCGGACTCCTGCGGCGACGGCTCCGACGGCACGGTGAGCCCCGCCTCCTCGGCGACGTCCCGGGGCGAGGGCCGGCCGCCGGGCGAGCGTCGGCGCGAGCGCGCCGGTGCCCGTCGGGAAGCCGGTGCCGTGCTCCGGGGTCCCGAGCCCTCGCCCGATCCCTGCTCGCCGGACCCCTGCTCGCCGGACCCCTGCTCACCGGACCCCTGCTCGCCGGCCCCCTGCTCACCGGGGCCCTCGTCGTCGGACCCCCCGACGGCGGGCCCTGGTGCCGGGGCGGTCCGCCGGCGGCGGCGGGACGCGGTCCGTGCCGGCGCCGCGGGCTCGTCGCCGCCGTCCGCCGGCCGGGGGCCGCCGGGTGCGGTCGGGACCTCGGAGCGGGCGTTCTCGGCCCGGAAGGTGGAGTAGATCTCCAGGACGACCTGACGCTGGCGCTCCGACAGGAACGGGTCGGACAGCAGGGCCTCACGGACGTCGCCGTCGGCGCCGGGCCGCTCCTCGAGGATGCCGGCGCGGACGTAGAGCGCCTCGGCGGAGATGCGCAGCCCCCGGGCGATCTGCTGGAGCACCTCCGCGCTGGGACGGCGCAGCCCACGCTCGACCTGGCTCAGGTAGGGGTTGCTCACCCCCGCGGCGGCGGCGAGCTGCCGCAGCGACATCTGCGCCTGCTCGCGCTGCTCCCGCAGGAAGGCGCCGAGGTCCCCGACGGCGCCCACGGCGCTGCCGAGGCCGCCGGAGAGGTCGCCGACCCGGTGACCCCCCATCTTGTCGCGCACCGCGCCGACGTCCACCCCGAGCACCTTGGCCATGCCCCCATGGTGCGCCGGGGGTGCTTGCTCTGGCAAGCGGGTCGCCGCTCCGGTCGACGGTCGGGTCAGGCGGTCGTCCGGGCGTGCGCCTCCCGCCGCAGGAGCCGCAGGACCTCGAGGACCCGGGCGCGGTCGGCGCTGAGCCGCTGCTCGAGCGCCTGCAGCAGCTCGGCGTGCCCGTCGAGGTCGGCGTCGTCGAGCGAGCCCAGGTCGCTGAACCGCACGTCGGCGAAGGCCCGCTCGGCGTCCCGGTGGTAGGTCCCCGCACCGCTCGGGACGACGGGCATGTCCCGGGCGTCGACGACCTCGCGCGCCGCGTCGTCCTGGCGGCCCGGGGCGTCGCCCGGTGCCGGGCGCAGGAGGGCCTCCACGAGACCGGCGACGATCTCGTCGTCGCTGCGCTCGCCGAGCCCGGTCGTCCGCTCGGACCGCTCGCGGCGCGCCCGCTCGGACAGGAGCAGGTCGAGCCGCCCGTCGACGAGCCGGCGCGTGTACGCGAGGTCCGCCTCCTCGGCGACCGCCAGCTCGCGGCGCTCGCCCAGCTCCGCGTCCGCGAGGGAGGTGAGGTCGGCGGTGAAGGCGGGCGAGAGCACCGCGTCGATCCGGCGCGAGCCGCCCTCCCGGTAGCCGGTGGGGTCGCCCTCGGACGTGGCGTCGGACCCGCGCGCAGACCCGTCCGGGGCCTGGCCGGACGTCGTCCCCGCGTTCCCCGTGCCGCTCGTCGTGCTCACGTCGCCGCCTCCGCTGTCGCGCTGCCCTGCTGCCGGTGCCCTGCCCCCGCCGCCCTGCCCTCGGGCCCCCGGGCCGGTCCGGGGTCGTCCGGCTGCACCCCGGCCGTCGGACGCCCGGACGCGGTCAGCGTAGGCGAGCGACCGCGCCCGCGGGCGTCCTCGCGCCTGCCGCGCGATGCTGGGGCGCATGCCGACCCTGTACCGCGTCGACGCCGTGCTCTCCTTCGACGCCCCGGTGGACGCCGCGGACGTCCGGCGCCTGCTCGCCGACCTTGACCTGCCCGCACCCGTGCTCCCCGACGGGGAGGACGACCCGACCGGCAGCGACGTCCGCGTCGACGAGGACGGCGGCGGTGCCGACCTCGTCGTCCTCGTCGAGGCCGAGGACGACTCCGGCGCACGGGAGCTCGTGCAGGCGGCCCTCGAGGCGGCCCTCGGCCGCAGCGGTGGGACGCGGGACGGCGCGCGGCTCGACTCGCTGCGCGCGAGCGCGGCCTACGACCTCTGACCCGAGGGCTCCTGCCGGACGCCCCGGGCCGCTGCGGCCGGGGTCGCCGCCGGCCGGACCGGGCCGGTGGCCGCCCGGCGTCGCTCGTCCGCCAGCAGCAGCTCGGTGTCCCCCACCGGGCGGGGCCGCCCGCAGTGGAAGCCCTGCGCCAGCGTGAAGCCGAGCTCCGCCACGGCGCGCATCTGGTCGGCGGACTCGACGCCTTCCGCGACCGCGGTCGCCCCGAGCGACGTGGCGAGGGCGACGGCGGAGCCGAGCAGCGCCCGCCCGTCGGGCGTGAGCACCTCGGCGACGAGGGAGCGGTCCAGCTTGATGGTCGTGACCGGCAGGTGGAGCAGGTAGTGCAGGGCGGCGTGCCCGACGCCGAAGTCGTCGACGGCGACGCCCACGCCGAGGGCGTGCAGGCTCGCGAGGCGGTCGGCGACCGTCCGCAGGTCCCGCAGCCGCTCCTGCTCCACGACCTCCAGCACGAGGGCGCCCGGCTCGACCCCGCTGGCGCGCAGGTCGGCCACGACCCGCTCCACGAGGTCGGGGGACTCCAGGCTGGCGGCGGAGAGGTTCACCGCCACGTGCTCGGGCTGCACCCCGGCCGCGCTCCAGCGGGCGAAGTCCGCGAGGGCCCGGCGCCGGGCGAGGTCGTCGAGGTCCCGGGCGCGTCCCTGCAGCGACGCGGCCGCGAGGAAGTCGTCCGGCGCCACGGACCCCAGCTCCGGGTGCTCCCAGCGCACGAGCGCCTCGAGGGAGCGGACGGCTCCCGTGCGCGGGTCGACGAGGGGCTGGTAGTGGACGGCGATCTGGCCCGCCCCCGTGAGCGCCGCGGCGAGGTCGTGGTCGAGGCGCCGCGCGCGCTCGTAGGCGCCGTCCCGGGTCACGTCGGCCTCGACGGGCACGCCGCGGTCGCGGGCCGCGAGCAGGGAGAGCTCGGCGTGCTGCAGGAGCGCGTCGACGATCCGCCGCGTCGCGATCCCGTGCTGCGCGACGCCGGCGCGGGGCGGCACCGTGAGGACGGCGGCGGTCGCGGGCGGGACGCCGCTCGGGCTCGCCGCGGCCGGTGAGCCGACCGGTCGGCTGAGCTGGGCGCGCACGGCGGCCACGAGCTCGAGCGGGGTCTGCGACCGGCCGCCGCGTGGTGCGGCGGGGGCGACGACCGCCAGCGTCTGCGGGCCGGTCCGGCAGACCACGGCGTCGGGCAGGCCGCGCACCAGCGTGGCCGAGCGGCGCCGCAGGAGGTCGTCGGCGGCCTGCCGACCCTGCCGGGTCGCCAGGGCGGCGACCTCGTCCAGCTCCACGACGACGAGGTGGACGGGCGCCGCGCCGGAGTGGATCTGCGTCGCGAGCAGGCGCTCCAGCGCCAGCCGGCTGCCGGTGCGGGTCAGCGGGTCGGTCTCCAGGAGCCCGCGGTCGACGGCGCTGGAGACGGCGAAGCTCACCGTCATGAGCACGACCGAGAGCAGGACCGCGCCGGCGACCACCGGCGCGGTCCCCGCCGCGGGCACGGGGAGCAGGCCGAGCGCCGCGAGCGCCCCGGCCGCGGGCAGGGCGAGCACCGCCGGGACGACGACGAGCGCCTGGCGCCGTGGTGCGACGAGCGGGCTCACGACGTCCCCGAAGGCCGCCATGCTCGGGTGCCAGGCGGCGACCACGGCCAGGGCCGCGACGACGACGAGGGCGGCGGCCCCCGCCTCCGTGCGGGCGCCCGCGAGCCAGACGAGCGCGTGGTGGCCGACGAGGGCGGTCAGCGCGCCCGAGAGGGCGAGGACCGACGGCGTGACACGGGCGCGGGCGTGCAGCAGGGCGACGAGGTAGGCGAGGAGCACGAGGTCGCCGGCCAGGAGGACCTGCGCCCACGGCGGGGGCGGCGTCGTCATGGCGCCGCGCAGCCACGCCGCCGCCGCCAGCCCCACGACGGCCACCGCGGCCACGTCCACGGCGAGGACCCACCGGTGCCCGCCGCTGCGCCCGGCCCGTCGGTGACCCCCCTCCCGCCGGCTCCACCCGCCCGCGGGGCCCAGCGCCAGGTGGGCCGAGGCCCCGAGGCAGCCGTAGAGGGCGACCATCCCCGCGGCCGTGGTGGCGCCGGAGCCGAGCAGCACGCCCAGCCAGGCCACCGAGAGGGCGACCCCGCCGGCCGCCACGAGCAGCCACTGGCCACCGCGCTCGGGCTCGAAGCGCCGGACGGCCAGCGCCACGAGCGGCCCGGCCGGCAGGAGGGCGCCGAGCACCACCCAGCCCCGGACGTCGTCGGGCGTGAGCAGGGCGACCACGACGAGCACCAGCCCCACGGCGGCGGCCGCGGCGGCGGGACCCCGTCCCGGGGCGGCCCGACCGCCTGCGCCCATGGCCCCAGGGTAGGGCCGGGAGCCCTCGCGGGGACGGCGCTCCGGCAGGTCGGCGGGCGCCTCACCGCGACGGTGCCGGGAGACGGTCCTGGAAGACGGTCCCGAAAGACGGTCCTGGGCGACGGCCGGGGGCCGTGGCGCCCGCTGCGGCTACGGGGTGTTGGCCCGCAGGTCGTTGACGACGGCTTGGACCTGCTCGCGGTCCTCGCTGCTCGACCAGAACTCGGCGTAGAGGTGCGTGTCGAGGTCGTCCAGCTCCGAGGACTCCCGCTCGCCCGCGACGAGCAGGTGGCTCATGCGCAGCCGGTAGGAGGCCTCGCGGCCCGGGGCGGAGTCCTCCGCGGCGACCGTGGTGACGTCGACCGGGAACCAGGTGGCACCGGGGGCGAGGAGGTCCTGCAGCGCGAACCACGAGGCCTCGCCGCACGGCGCCGGGCACGGCTGCAGCTGGAGGAAGCCGCCCGCGTCCCCGGTCGGCGCGGAGCAGTCGTACCGCACGACCTCCTCCAGCGGCGCCCGCTCGCACGTCCAGCCGGCGGGGACGCGGAACGAGAAGGGCAGCCCGTCCAGCGTGAGGACCTCGGTGTCGTCCCCCGGCCCGAACGACGGGCCCACGACGCCGGGCCCCAGCAGCAGCGGGGAGCCCTCCTCGCCGGGGGCGGGGGTGCCGTCGTCCCCGCTGCCGCCCCCCGTGCCCGGGGACGGGGACGGCGTCGGCGAGGGCTGGGGCGAGGGCTGGGCGGAGGGCGCCGACGACGGGCTCGGGGTGGGGGCGGACGCGCGGTCTGGCTCGCAGGCGCCGGTCAGCAGGAGGAGCAGCGCCGCGAGCAGCAGCAGCCCGAGCACCGCCGAGAGCACCCAGGGGCGCCGGTCGCGCGGGCGCCCCGGCGCGCCGGGGGTCGGGGCTCCCGTCGGCGTCGCGGGCAACGGGCGCGCGCCCCCGCTCCAGTGCGGCGAGTACGCCGGGCCGCGCACGTCCCCGTCGACCGCGGGACCGGGCGGCACCAGGGGCGAGCCGGCGAGCTCGCCCGCCGTGCGCGCGTCCCCCGCCGCCGTCGCCGCCCAGGGCCACGGCCCCTCCAGCGACGCGGTCAGGACCCGGCCGCGGGCCCCGGCGCCGCGCACGGCGGCGGCGAAGCGGTCGCGCGCGGCGGCGTCCCCGGACGGGCCCGCACCGAGGAGGACCACCCGGACGGGCGCGCCGTCCGGCCCGTGGGCGGCGAAGACGGCCGCGGCCTCGGCGGGGTCGCCTGCCGCGGGGGTCATCTGCGGCCCCCGGCCCGACGGCGGCGCCGGGGCCGCGTGCAGGCGCCCGACGAGCCCGAAGGGGCCCAGCCGGGTCGGGTCGCCCGCGTGCAGCGGTGCGACGTCCCCCTCGTCGGCCGCACCCGCCCCGCCGGCGGACGCCCGTCCCGGCTGGTCCGGCCCCGCGCCGTGCGAGGGCGCCGCACCGGGCTCCACGCTCACGCCGCCATGAGACCACAGCGCACCGCCCGGCCACGGGGCGCCGGCGGGCAGGAGGTCCGACCGGGTGCGGCGGTGGTGCAATGGGCCGGTGCCGACGAGCCAGCCCGTGACGAGCGACGAGCCCGACACCGACCGCGGGGGCGGGGCGGCCGGGGGAGCGGGTCGTCCGGCGGACGCCGCCGAGGCGGTCGCCGAGGCGCAGCGCGTCGTCGTGGGGCAGCACGCGATGGTCGAGCGGCTGGCCGTGGCCGTCCTCGCGCGCGGCCACGTCCTGCTCGAGGGGGTGCCCGGCACGGCCAAGACCCTCGCCGCACGCTCCTTCGCGACCGTCCTCGGCGGGAGCTTCGCGCGCGTGCAGTTCACGCCCGACCTCGTCCCGTCGGACATCGTCGGGACGCGCATCTGGTCGCCGTCGAGCGAGGCCTTCAGCGTCGAGCTCGGACCGGTCTTCACCAACGTCGTCCTCGCCGACGAGGTCAACCGCGCCCCGGCCAAGGTGCAGGCCGCCATGCTGGAGCTCATGGCCGAGGGGCAGGTGTCCCTGGCGGGGCGGACGCACGCGGTGCCGTCGCCCTTCACCGTCATCGCGACGCAGAACCCCGTGGAGTCCGAGGGCGTCTACCCGCTCCCCGAGGCCCAGCGCGACCGGTTCCTCCTGCAGGTGGACGTGCCGCTGCCGGGCGCCGCGGACGAGGCGGAGATCCTGCGGCGCATGAGCGTGCACCCCCCGCGGGCGCGCCCCGTGCTCGACCCGGCGCGGGTCCTGGCGCTGCAGGACGCGGCCGACGGCGTGTACGTCCACCCGCTCGTCAGCGACTACGTCGTCCGGCTCGTGATGGCGACCCGGGCGCCCGCCGCCTACGGCGCCCCCGACGTCGCCCCCCTGCTGGAGGCCGGGGCCAGCCCCCGCGCCTCCCTGGGGCTGCTCGCCGCCTCGCGCGCGCTGGCCCTCGTGCGCGGGCGCGACCACGTGCTGCCCGAGGACGTCCGCGAGCTCGCCGTCGAGGTCGTCGCGCACCGCCTCGTCCTGAGCCTGGACGCCCTCGCCGACGGGGTGGCCGCCCAGGACGTCGTCCGGCGGCTCGTCGCGGCCGTGCCGCCGCCCGTGCCCGTCGGCGGGGGCGGGAGGTGACGGCGCCCGTCGCGCCGGCGTCCTCGGCGCCGGGGGGCGGTGCCGGTCCGGCCGCCCCGGCCGGGGCGGCCGACGCCGCGAGCGCCGTCCTCGGCCGCGCCCGCGCGCTGCGCGGCCTCGACCTCGCCGTCGTCCGCCGGCTGGAGGGGTACCTGCGGGGGGAGCACCTCGGCGTGCGCACCGGCCCGGGCAGCGAGCCCGCGGACAGCCGGGTGTACCGCCCGGGCGAGGACGACGTGCGCTGGATGGACTGGCCGCTCACCGCGCGCACCGGGGAGCCGCACGTGCGTGAGGTCGTCGCCGACCGCGAGCTGGAGACGTGGGTCCTGGTCGACCTGTCCCCCTCGATGGCCTTCGGCAGCACGACCACCGACAAGCGCCACCTCGCGGTCACGGCCGCCGCGGTCGTCGGGCACCTCACGACGCGGCTGGGGGACCGCTTCGGCGCCTGGGTGCTCGACGAGGGCGGGGTCGTCCGCCGTCCGTCCCGCACCGGCCGCACGGCCCTGCACGCGGCGCTGCGCGAGCTGCTGGAGCGCAGCCTCGCGGAGCCGGCGGCGGTCCCCGACCGCCCGCGCCGCCCCGGCCGGCGGGTCCGGCGCGGGCGCGCGGGGACCGGTGCGAGCGCCGTCCCCGGGGGCGTGGCCGTGGACCTCGCGGGCGCCGTCGAGCGGCTCGGCGCGGCCCACCGCCGCCGCGGCCTGCGCGTCGTCGTGTCGGACTTCCTCGACGGCGAGGGCGGCGCGGCCCCGGGCGCAGCGGCCTCCCCCGGCCGGGAGGCCGCCCCGGGCGCGGAGGCCTCCCGGGGCGCGGGAGCGGGGGCCGTCGGCTGGGAGCGGGCGCTGCGCCGGCTCGCCGCCCGGCACCAGGTCGTGGCCGTCGAGGTCGTGGACCGCCGCGAGGCGGAGCTCCCGGACGTCGGGGTCGTCGAGCTCGTCGACCCCGAGTCCGGCGAGGTCCTCGAGGTCGACACCGGGCGGGCGGAGGTGCGCGAGGCCTTCGCCGCCGCGGGCGAGCAGCACCGCGCGGCCGTCGCCGCGGCGCTGCGGCGCTGCGGCGCGGCGCACCTGCGGCTCGCCACGGACGAGGACTGGGTGGCCGCCACCGCGCGCTTCGTCCTCGCGCAGCGGCGCACCGCCCGCGCCGTCGACCGGATGGCCGGTCGGTCGTGAGCCCGCTCGCGGGTCCCGCCCTGGCCGCAGCCCTCGGTGACGGCACCGGAGGGAGCCCCCTCGCGGGGCTGGTGACGGGCTTCCTCGCGCCCGAGCGGCTGTGGCTCCTGCTGCTCGTCCCGGCCCTGGTCGCCGCTCACGTGCTCGTCCAGCGCCGGCGTCGGACCAACGCCCTGCGCTTCTCCGCGCTGCCGCTGCTGGCCTCGGCCGCGCCGCGGCGCCGGGCGTGGCGCCGGCACGTCGTCGCGGCCGGCCTCGTGGCGGGCGTCGCGGCGGCGGTCGTGGGCTTCGCCCGCCCCGTCGGCGAGGTCGAGGTGCCGCGGGAGCGGGCGACCGTCGTCCTCGCCGTCGACGTCTCCATCTCGATGCGGGCGACCGACGTCGCGCCGGACCGGCTGACCGCCGCCCAGGAGGCGGCGAAGCGCTTCGTCGCCCAGCTGCCGCCGCGCTTCAACGTCGGGCTCGTGGCCTTCGCGGGCTCCGGCCAGGTCCTCGTCCCGCCGACCACGGACCGCTCGCTCGTCGACCGCGGGGTCGACGGTCTGCAGCTGACCTCCTACACCGGCATCGGCGAGGGCCTGTACGCGGCCCTGCAGGCGGTCGAGCAGGCCCCGCCCGACCCCGACGACCCGTCGGCGCCCGTGCCCGCCGCGGTCGTGCTGCTCTCCGACGGCGAGACGACGGTCGGCCGCACCAACGCCGACGCCGCGGCCGCCGCCGCCGAGGCCGGCGTGCCCGTGTCCACCATCGCCTTCGGGACCCCCGGCGGCGTCATCACGCAGGACGGCGTGCGCACGCCCGTGCCCGTCAACGAGGCCGAGCTCGCGGACATCGCCGAGACCACGGGCGGCCGGGCGTACGAGGCGGAGTCGCTGGGCGAGCTCACCGAGGTCTACGACGACATCGGCTCCTCCATCGGCACCGTGGTCGAGCAGGAGGAGACGACCGCGCGGTGGACCGGCGTGTCGCTGCTGCTCGTCGTCGCCTCCGCGCTGGGGTCGCTGCTGTGGTTCGGGCGCATCTCGCAGTGAGTCCGGCCGAGCCCGTGGGCCGGGAGCGGAGGAGCGGCGGGTGAGCGAGAAGCAGGGGCCGGGCACCGGTCCGGTCGGACGCGGCAGGTCGCGCACGGCCGGCTGGCGCCGCCGGGTGGTCGGCACCGAGGAGCAGACCCGGCCGATCACGGTCGTCGAACGGCTGCGCGGCACCCCCTTCTCCTCGCCGCTGCGGATGGCGGCGCCGGACGACGCCACCCGGTCGCTCGACGTCCTGCTGCGGCTCGCCGTCCTCATGCTGCGCTCCGGCTCGGCGCTCGCGGAGGTCGAGGCGGCGGTCGTCGCGGCCGCCGTGGCGCTGGGCCTGTCCGAGGACCACCTCGACGTCGACATCACGTATTCCTCCGTGACGCTCGCCTACGCGCCGCCGGGCGCGCCGCCCGTCGCCCGGCTGCAGGTGCTGCGCACCTGGGGCACCGAGTACGCACGGCTGTCCGCCGCCCACTCCCTCGTGCGCGACCTCGTCGACGGCCGGCTGGGCCGTGAGGACGTCGCCCTGCGGCTCGCCCAGGTCGAGCGGATGCCGCGGCCCTACCGGGGGTGGATGGTGCGCGTCGCCTGGGGGCTGCTGGCGGTCGCCGTCGTCGCCCGGCTCGGCGGCGGACCGCTCGCCCTCGTCACGGGTTTCGCCCTCGCGGTGGCCGTGGACGCGGGCGCCCGGGCCATGTCCCGCGCCGGCGCGCCCAGCTTCTTCGTCGTCGGCGCCGGCGCCTTCGTCGCCGGGGCGCTGTCCTCCGTGCTGTCCCTGCTCACGGACGTGCTGCCGTCCTCGCTCGCCGGGCAGGTCCCGCCGGCGGCGCTGGTCGTCGCCAGCGGCATCGTGGTCCTGCTCCCCGGCGGCTCCCTCGTGGCGGCGGTCGAGGACGCGCTGCGCGGGTTCCCCGTGACCGCGGCCGCGCGTCTGGTCACCGTCGTCATGACGACCGCCGCGATCATCGGCGGCGTCGTCGCCGCCCTCGACGTCGCCCGCCGGGCGGGCGTGCCCGGCGTGGACACGACCGCCGCCGGCGCGGCGGTCGGGGGGGCGCTCACGCCGCCGCTCGTCGCGGTGGGGGCGACGGCCCTCGGCGCTGCGGCCGCCGCCGTCGCCTACCGCACCCCGCCGCGCCTGCTCCTCGTGACGGCCGCCGCCGCCGCCTCCGGGCAGGTCGCGCTGGAGCTCGTGCAGGACGGCGAGGGCCCGCGCGCCGCCGGCACGCTCGTCGCCGCCGTGGTCGTGGGCGCCGTCGGGCGGGTCGCGGCGCTGCGGCGGCGCGCGACGCCCCTGGCCGTCGTCGTCCCCGGGACGGTGATGCTGCTGCCGGGGCTGACGATCTACACCGCGCTCGCCGAGCTGACCAGCGGCACGGTCGTCACCGGGCTCGTGCTCCTCGGTCAGGCCGTGGCGGTCGCGCTCGCGATCGGCGCCGGCGTCTCCCTCGGCGACTCGGTCGTCGCCCCGGTCGAGCGGGGGCTGGACCAGGAGGGCCGCCGACGGCGGCAGGCCCCGCTGCGCAGCTGACCGCCCCCTTCCCTATCAGCCCGCCGGCCCGGCGGTCGTCGGGAGCGACCAGTCCACCGGCCCGGCGCCCTGGGCGGCGAGCGCGGCGTCGACGGCCGAGAACGGCCGCGACCCGGTGAACCCGCGGCGGGCCGACAGCGGGCTCGGGTGCGCGCTCTCGACGACGGCGACCCCGCGCAGGGCCGGCCTCAGCGCCTGGGCGTCCCGGCCCCACAGGACGGCCACGAGGGGGCCGCCCCGCGTGGCGAGCGCCCGGACCACCTGCTCGGTGACCTCCTCCCAGCCCCGCCGACGGTGCGAGCCGGAGCTCCCGGCCGCCACGGTGAGGACGCGGTTGAGCAGCAGGACGCCCCGGGCCGCCCAGGGCGACAGGTCCCCGGTGGCCGCGGGCGGCAGCCCCGTGTCGGCGTCCCGCTCGGCGAGGAGGTTGCGCAGCGTCGGCGGCAGCGGCCGCACGTCCGGCTCCACCGAGAAGGCGAGGCCGACGGCGTGCCCCGGTCGCGGGTAGGGGTCCTGGCCCACCACGAGCACGCGCACCGCCCCCGGCGGCTGCGCCAGCGCGCGCAGGACCCGCTCGCCCCGGGGGAAGATCTGGGCGCCCGCCGCGACGTCCGCGGCCGTGGCCGCCAGCGCGCGGGACAGCGCGGCCGACGCGGGCGCCAGCAGCGGCCACCAGTCGGCGTGCACGACGTCGAGGTCGACGCCGGCCGCCCGGGCCGACGCCGCGACGGCCTCCGACGGGCCGCCCCCCGGCGACGGCGCGGCCCCGGCGAGGGGGAGGGGCTCCTGCTCCAGCGCGTCCGGCGGCACGGCGCCACGCTAGGCCGCCGCCCGCCACGGGACCGCGGTGCGCGCCCGGCGCACCCGGCCGGGGCGTCGGTGCGGACGAACCACACCGGTGTGGTCCTGCGCGTAGGGTGCCCGCACGAGCCGCGGGGAGGCCGCCCGCCAGGACGTCGAGGGGAGCCGTCGCGTGGACACCGCAGCGAGCGCCGGTGCGACCGGCGAGCAGCCGGACCGAGCCGGGGCCGTCCGGACGGGACCCTCGTCCGCGGCGCCCTCCGGCCTGCAGGGCAGGGACGCCGAGGTCCTCGCCTTCGAGCGGCAGTGGTGGCGCTACGCCGGGGCCAAGGAGCAGGCCGTCCGCGAGCTGTTCGGGCTCTCCGCGACGAGCTACTACCAGGTCCTCAACGCGCTCCTGGACTCCCCGGAGGCGCTGGCCCACGACCCGATGCTCGTCAAGCGCCTGCGCCGCATGCGCAGCCAGCGGCAGCGCAGCCGCAGCGAGCGCCGCCTCGGCGCCCGCGACGAGGCGTGAGCTCCCCGACGACGGCGGTGCGGCGGTGAGCCGGGCGGCAGGGTCGGCCCACGACGGCGACCTCGTCGACCCCGCGGCCGACCCGCGCCGGGCGGGGGCCCACCGGGCGCGCCCGGGGGCGCTGCGCCGGCTCGCGCCCGTGCTCGTCGTGCTGGTGCTGGCGGTGCTCGCCGTGCTCGTCGTCACCGTCTGGTTCTCCGCGGCGGGATGAGGCGGCGGCCCGCCCTCCACAGGCGGCGCAGGACCTCGCCACCGCGGGCGCCGGACGGCTACTGTCGGCGCCGGTCGATCAGTTCGGCGATCCACGGTCCCCCATGCACACCCTGTAGGGACGGCCCGCACGTCGGAACCATCGCGAGCCACGCGAGCGTGAGACCCGCAGGCGCCGCGCCGGGGCCTGCGAATCCGCACAGAGCGACACAGGAGCAGCGCACATGGCCCAGGGAACCGTGAAGTGGTTCAACGCCGAGAAGGGGTACGGCTTCATCACCGTCGACGGCGGCGGCCCCGACGTCTTCGTCCACTGGTCCGCCATCCAGATGGACGGCTACCGCTCCCTCGAGGAGGGCCAGCAGGTCGAGTTCGAGGTGGGCCAGGGCCAGAAGGGCCCCCAGGCGGAGGCCGTCCGCCCCGCCTCCTGACGCCACGCGCCCGAGCCGCCCGGCCGACGGGCCACGTCGCCGCCGTCCCCCGAGGGGGCGGCGGCGACGTCGTCCACGGGGTCCGCCGCGGACGTGGCGCCCCGGACGGGGTCGCAGGCGTTTGCACTCGGGGGCCTCGAGTGCTCATCATGGGGCCTGGCACTCTCGCACGAGAGTGACANTCCCCCGAGGGGGCGGCGGCGACGTCGTCCACGGGGTCCGCCGCGGACGTGGCGCCCCGGACGGGGTCGCAGGCGTTTGCACTCGGGGGCCTCGAGTGCTCATCATGGGGCCTGGCACTCTCGCACGAGAGTGACAACGGACCTCGGTCGTGAAGGTGAGGGCCGCGCGCGGGCGGGACGTGACCGCCCCGGGCGCTGCTCGTCCGTCGCGGGCACCTGCCGGCCGACCCCACCCGTCACCGGGAGGACATCCCCAGCATGGCCAAGATCATCTCGTTCGACGAGGAGGCCCGTCGCGGCCTCGAGCGCGGCATGAACCAGCTCGCCGACGCCGTCAAGGTCACCCTCGGCCCCAAGGGCCGCAACGTGGTGCTCGAGAAGAAGTGGGGCGCCCCCACGATCACGAACGACGGCGTCTCCATCGCCAAGGAGATCGAGCTCGAGGAGCCCTACGAGAAGATCGGGGCCGAGCTCGTCAAGGAGGTCGCCAAGAAGACGGACGACGTCGCCGGCGACGGCACGACGACCGCCACCGTCCTGGCCCAGGCCATGGTCCGCGAGGGCCTGCGCAACGTCGCCGCGGGCGCCAACCCGATGGCCCTCAAGCGCGGCATCGAGCAGGCCGTCGAGGCCGTGAGCACCCAGCTCCTCGACTCCGCCACCGAGGTCGAGACCCGCGAGCAGATCGCGGCGACCGCGGGCATCTCCGCCGGCGACCCCGCCATCGGCGAGCTCATCGCCGAGGCGATGGACAAGGTCGGCAAGGAGGGCGTCATCACGGTCGAGGAGAGCAACACCTTCGGCCTGGAGCTCGAGCTCACCGAGGGCATGCGCTTCGACAAGGGCTACATCTCGCCCTACTTCGTCACGGACTCCGAGCGCATGGAGGCCGTCCTCGAGGACGCGTACATCCTCTTCAACGAGGGCAAGATCTCCTCGATCAAGGACCTGCTCCCCCTGCTGGAGAAGGTCACGCAGTCGGGCAAGCCGCTCGTCATCATCTCCGAGGACGTCGACGGCGAGGCCCTGGCCACGCTGGTCGTCAACAAGATCCGCGGCATCTTCCGCTCCGCCGCCGTCAAGGCGCCGGGCTTCGGCGACCGCCGCAAGGCGATGCTGCAGGACATGGCCATCCTCACCGGCGGCCAGGTCATCTCCGAGACCGTCGGGCTCAAGCTCGAGAACACGGGCCTCGAGCTCCTCGGGCAGGCGCGCAAGGTCACCATCACCAAGGACGAGACGACCATCGTCGAGGGTGCGGGCGACACCGACCAGATCCAGGGCCGGGTCAACGAGATCCGCGCCGAGATCGAGCGCAGCGACTCCGACTACGACCGCGAGAAGCTCCAGGAGCGTCTCGCCAAGCTCGCCGGCGGCGTCGCCGTCATCAAGGCGGGCGCGGCCACCGAGGTCGAGCTCAAGGAGCGCAAGCACCGCATCGAGGACGCCGTCCGCAACGCGAAGGCGGCCGTCGAGGAGGGCATCGTCGCCGGCGGCGGCGTCGCCCTCATCCAGGCGGGCAAGGGCGCGTTCGAGAAGCTCTCGCTCACGGGCGACGAGGCCACCGGCGCGAACATCGTCAAGGTGGCCGTCGAGGCCCCGCTCAAGCAGATCGCGGTCAACGCCGGTCTCGAGGGCGGCGTCGTGGCGGAGAAGGTGCGCGGCCTCGAGGTCGGGCACGGCCTCAACGCCGCCACGGGCGAGTACGTCGACATGCTCGCCTCGGGCATCAACGACCCGGTGAAGGTGACGCGCTCGGCGCTGCAGAACGCGGCGTCCATCGCGGCCCTGTTCCTCACCACCGAGGCCGTCATCGCCGACAAGCCGGAGAAGCAGCCCGCGGGCGCCGGTGGCGACGGCGGCATGGGCGGCATGGACTTCTGATCCACGCCTCCTGAACCACCGCCGGGCTCGCCCGGCACGTCCCACGAGGGCGGCACCCCCACCGGGGTGCCGCCCTCGCGGCGTCCCCGCCTCGTGCCTGGTGTCCTGTGAGGGACGTCCGGCCCCGGCGTGGCGGCAGACCGGGGTCGGGGAGGGGGTGGTCCGGACGTCGCCGCGGGTGGGGGTCGTGGCGGGGCCGACGTAGGGTCGGCCGGTGGCCGTGCTCGTCGACCCCCCGCGGTGGCCGGCGCACGGGCGGGAGTGGTCCCACCTCGTCAGCGACACCTCGCTGGAGGAGCTGCACGTCTTCGCCGCCGGGGTCGGCATCCCCCGCCGGGGCTTCGAGGGCGACCACTACGACGTCCCGGGGGACCGGCTGCCCGACCTCCTGGCCGCCGGCGCGGTCGTCGTCCCCGCGGGCGAGCTGCTGCGGCGGCTGGTGGCCAGCGGTCTCCGCGTGCCGAAGCGCCGCGGGCAGCAGGTGCTCGACAGCCGCCTCGAGCGCAGGCCCGACGGGAGCCGGGTCCACGTCGACCTCGTCGTCAGCACCTCGGCACCTCCCGCGGCGACGACGCGCGGCGCCCGGGGCCTCGTCCTCGACGGGGAGGGGCGCCTCCTGCTCCGCCGCCCCGCAGGCTCGGAGGACGACCCCTGGACGCTGCCCGTCGTCGTCCCCGGCGCCGGCTCGCCGCTGGGCTTCTCGCGGCACCGGCCGGTCGTGGGCACCACCCCGGGCGGCGGCCGACCGCCCGCGTCGAGCTGGCGGCACCTCGCCCTCGTCGCCGCCCGGCCGGACGCCGTCGTCCGCGCCCCGGAGGTCGAGCTGGGTGTCGAGCCGGCGGCGCGAGCGCAGCAGGCCTGCGGCAGCCCGGCGTGGTGGCCGCTCGTCACGGCCGGCCTCGAGGCGGCCGCCGCCGCGCTGCGCTGAGCGGCTCGCCTACCGTGGCCGGATGACCAGCAGGACGACGGGCGACCAGGCCCCCACCGCGCCGGGCCCCCGCGACCGCGACACGAGCCGGGTGGCGCCGCCGGCCCGCCGCCTCGTGCGCGCCGTCGTCACCGCGGACGCCCTCGACGTGGCCGAGCACGCCGCGGCCGTGGAGGACCCTGCCGCCGGGGCGGTCGTCACCTTCGGCGGCGTCGTCCGCGACCACGACCACGGGCAGCGCGTGAGCCGCCTGGAGTACTCGGCGCACCCGAGCGCCGCCGCCGTCGTCGAGCAGGTCGCCCGCGAGGTCCTCGCCGCCCACCCCGTCGACGCGCTCGCCGTCAGCCACCGCACCGGTGGGCTGGACGTCGGGGACGTCGCGTTCGCGGTCGCCGTCGCGGCCGCGCACCGGCGCGAGGCCTTCGCGGCGTGCGAGGCCGTCGTCGAGGAGGTCAAGGCCCGGCTCCCCGTCTGGAAGCACCAGCTGCTCGCCGACGGCGGCGACGAGTGGGTGGGGATGCCCTGACCCGGCGACCGGCAGCGGCGGACGCCGGCGCCGTCCGGCGACCTCAGCCGTCCCTCCTCCGGTACCGGGCCGCCAGGGCACCCGGGGTCGTGCCGGTGACGTGGGAGAAGTCCCGGACGACGTGGGCCTGGTCCGCGTACCCGAGCAGGGCGGCCACCTCCGCGTGGGGCGTCGCGCCCGCACGGACGAGCTCCGCGGCCTCGTGCAGCCGCCGGCGCTGGATCAGCCACTTAGGACCGAGCCCGACGCGCCGGCGCGTCAGCCGCTGCAGCGCCCGCTCGGAGAGCCCCGCGGCCGCGCACAGCTCGTCGACCCGCGTGAGGTCGCGGCGTGACTCGACGAGGGCGAGCACGTGGTCCACGAGCGCGCCCTCGGCGTCGACCGGGCCCACGTCGCCGAGCACCGACGCGTAGGCGGCCATCGCGGCGGCGTGGGAGGACGGGGCCGCGGGGTCCTCGGCCATGGCCGACCGCACCGCCGTGACGAGCGCCGGACCGGCCCCGGGCAGCACCTGCGCCAGGGGGACGGAGCGGTCGGCGAAGGTCGACAGGGGCTCCGCCGCGACGAGGTGCCCGGCGGCGGGCGTCAGCATCACGCCGGCCGCCCAGCCGTCCCCCTCGAGGACCGTCCGGGACAGGCCGGACGTCACGCCGTAGAAGCGCGCGTAGGTCGGCGTCACGACGAGGAGGCACACCGGGTGCTGCAGCACCTCCTGCACCGACACCTCACCGGGCGGGACGTGCCAGACGGGGAACCAGAACCGCCGGACGAGATGCTCCAGCCCCGGGGGCGGGGCGTAGCGCGCCAGGGTGTGCGAGGTGTCGTCCGGTCGCCGCAGGTGCGCCCTCTCGACGACGTCCGGGGGCGAGGGGTCCCGCCGCGCGCTGTCGGGTTCCATCAAGACCGCAGCCTGGCGCATCCCTAGTGTCGCCGTCATGACGACGAGCGAGGACGACGGCGGCCACGAGCAGCGGGAGCAGGGGGTCGCCGCGGCCTACGCGGCGGCCGACGCGGCGTTGCGCCGGGTGCTGGACGACGTCCCGACCGAGCGGTGGTCCGCGCCCTCCCCGTGCGAGGGCTGGACGGCGGCGGACGTGGTGGAGCACCTCGTCACCACGCAGCGCGCGCTGCTGGAGGAGCACGGCGCGAGGCTCGGCCCCGCCCCCGAGGTGGGCACCGACCCGGCCCGTGCGTGGCGCACGCACGCCGACGCGGTGCGCACCGTCCTGGGCTCGCCGGTGCCGGCCACGACGTTCGAGGGCTTCTTCGGCCCCACCACCGTGGGTGAGACGCTGGAGCGGTTCTACGTCTGGGACATGGTGGTCCACCGCTGGGACGTCGCCCGTGCCGTCGGCCTGGACCCCGACCTGACCTCCGCCGAGCTGGACCGGGTGGACCGGGGGGCTGAGGGCTTCGGCGACGCGCTGCACATGGAGGGCATCTGCGCGCCGGCGCTCGACGTGCCCGCCGGTGCCTCCCGGGAGACCGCGGTGCTCGCGCGCCTCGGACGGCGGGCCTGACCCGTCGCGCCGGGCGACCTGCAGAAGCCCGCCGTCGTGGCCAGGAGGAGGCGCTGACGCGAAGATTCCCCTGGGCGAGGGGTCAGCCGGTT